>JAQBSZ010000022.1 GCA_027623555.1 Pseudomonadota bacterium
AGGACGACTGCCATTGCCTGCGCACGCCGCCTAGCGGCAAAACGCGACAGACTCCCGCAGAGTGGCCATAGTCTTGTGCAGAGGCTCCCTAGTTCTGTGAATCGTGCTTCCTCTGATAAAAGAAAAAGAAGATCGAACCCGCATAGGCCACAACAGCAATGAGGGTTACCAGTGCCGGCAGAGCCACAAATAAATATTCAGGTGCCGAGGCCATTGGGAACCAGCCCAGGGATGACTGTCCAGACAGTATCCCTTCTTTCATTTCACGCGAGGTTGCCGAGATTGCAACCACATTCCTGTTCAGAGCCCACACCGACCAGAATGCAACGAGTGAATAGAGTGTTACCACCAGCGACACAATTATTGCACTCAGATTTTTAGCGACAAGATAACCAGCGATAAGAAACGCGAACACTATGGATACATAGGTGGCAAAAATCGTCCACGTGGTATTTATAAATTCGATGAATATCGTTAACAGCTCGAAGTCTGTCATGGGTCTCTCAAGATTGTTTCAGACAATGCACACGCCTCTATTGATAGGTCGTGCAACGATTGCTGGCCAACTGTTTGGCCTCTTGATAGCCCGTATTCTGGGCTGGCAACTCAAGCACTCTTAAAGGCAGTTGGGTGACATCCAGATTACTTAAATCGGCAAAATCATCTTCTCCCCAGCTATTCGAGTAGGGATTCGCGGTAGCGCTGGCAGAATCGATCGCATAGAGCCCAATCGGCCCAACGCCACCGCGGTCCACCAGGATCAATCCATAGTCCTGCATCGCCTTGGCGATGGTGCGCTCGTAGTCGGTTAGCGACAGTGAATCCAGATCCAGTGCCGGGTCCAGCTGAATTCTCGCGCCCTCGGGTAATGCGAACGCCTCGGTACTGATTCCGTCGCTATCGGTCGCCGGTGCTACCGGCCCACCCGCCTTCGGAAATTCGTAACTGAACGCCAGGGGATGATTGATGACGCCGCTGGCGATCTCGGAGGGCCAGATAACCCCACCCAGGAAGGCCAGACCAGAACCTCGGGATGACATGCCATTGGGATGAACACCGGGTCCGTCCATAGTAAAGGCCGTGCCGAAACTGGCGACCCAGTTGCTGCTCTCCTGCCTGGTTTGCCACAGGTCATACTCACAGCGATTTTCCAGGTCCAGTATCACCATGAAGTTGTCCTGACCGGATTCCTCGTCACAACCAACCGGTGGATTTTCATCCCCGTCGACATCGTTCGATGGAACGGCCCAGGGAGGTATCGGCACGGAGTTTATTTGATTGATACCCAGTTCCCAGAATTCCCCACAGGGCAGGCTCACATCAAACACCGGGGTGGAGTTGTCTGCAAAGAATACCGTAGCCGAGAACTGACCCACCTGAACGACGAATTGGCCGGATTGAATCAGCCCCTGCATCAACATATCCGAATCGGCATCCACTGCAACGTCATCCGGCAGCGGTGTGTTAAAAAAGCTTTCAGCCGCATACAAATGAAGCGCAGAGTGGGCAGGCAGAGCATCGGGTTGTGCGCTCAGGTTAACGATACTGGCCGGGTCGGCGGTTACGTTGACAGTGATGAACTCGACCTGGTCAGCCCATTCCAGACGCAAGTTATAGCTGCCCTCGTCACCGGCAGTGGGGCTCGCATTCAACTCTCCACCGGTGAAGGTAATAAATGAAGGAGCAGCCGAACCATCGGCTCGCTTCAGGGTCGCGCTGGCATCGATCTCCCCTGCAATTTGCAGTACCGAAGTATTGCCGACGAAGGTGGAGAGATCATCAGCGCTGAAGTTGCGCTGAAAGAAAACGGCCAGTGGCGCAAAGTCCACTCCGCCGGCATAGTTCAAGTCAATCTCCACCAGGTCAGATCCTACTCTGAGCAGATCAGTGTAGCGACCGGTGGTGGCTTCAAATGTCGCACTGCAACTGCCAGAGGCGGTAATCTCGACGAGATTGCCAACCGAGAGCAGGCTACCGTTTAAACTCATATCCAGTGCATAGGACAGCCGGGCATTGTTCTCACCGGCCGGCAGACCAGCAGATAAAATATCTACACAGGGCGCAGTGAGCACACCGGTGTTCAGATCGAAAGAGCTACCGGGTTCGGCATGTACGATCCCGAATCCAAGACTGAGGTAAAACACACCGCACATGCAAAGGCGTAAAGAGAGATTGCCGAGTCTGTTCATTAGATAAATTCCGAATGCTTGGCCGCAAATAGCTCGCCTGATCCACAGTTACCGCTAGGTTATTTTAAAACCACGTGCCTGCCTACTCTATTCTTGCCTGGTGGAATCAGGCGATGCGCCGCAGAAACTCCAGAATCAAGCCACTGGTCACCTCGGGTTGTTCCTGTTGCACCCAGTGACCAGCACCGGTTACCAGATGCACCGAGCGCATATCGGTGCAGGCCACTTCCTGCATGCGTTCGTACGAGCCAGGACTCTGATAGGTTCCCCAGTCACTGGCGCCGCTGATAAACATCGATGGTTGATCGATGGTCTTTTCCGCATAAATCTGGATCTCGGCATTGCCGATGCCACTGCCACCCATGCGGTAGCCATTGAGTCCCCCTTGAAAACTGTTGCGCCCATACTCCTCGGCATAGACTGCCAGTTCGGCGTCTGTTAACCAGGTATTGGCCGCGACCTCTGCCGGGTTTGGCATTACCTTGGCCACAGTTTCCGCCATTCCCTCATCCAGATCCATGATGTAATAAGTAGGCATCTTGGCCCATTCTTCGGCGCTGCGGGCAGCCAGACGATAAGGCTTGTTGCCTTGCCAATCCGCGCTCTTGTAGTGGTAATAAGCGCGAATGAAATTGGCGAGCCCCTGCTCGGCATGCCACATATTTTCATTGGCACCGCGCGTCGTGTAATAGCGCTGGTAGTGTTTACGCGGTCGCGGCAGATTTGCCAGGTTCGCATAGATATCTGGCCCGGCGTTGTTCGCTGCCGGCGGCGGGTTGTTGACCGTATCAAAGGGCAATGGACCGGGCCCACCGAAGGGTGCGCTCATCATAACCACGGAACGAAAAATATCGGGGCGGGTAAGCGCGCACCATCCGGCCAGGGGAGAACCGGCGTCGTGACCAATCACGCCATCGACATGGCGATAGCCGAAGGCCGCCACCAGGCCCATGGCATCGCGCACCTTGTTCAAGGTACGAAACGGCGTCAGGTCAGCATCGTAGTCGCTGTCCCAACCGGTGGTACGACCATAGCCACGTACGTCCGGGGCCAGCACGTGATAACCCGCTTCCGCCAACGGAACCATGATATTGCGCCAGCTGTAGGCCAGTTCCGGAAAGCCATGCAGCAGCAATAAAGCGGGCCGGTTCGGTGTCTCGTAGCCGGCTTCCAGCACGTGCACTCTAAGGCCGTTGATGTCTTCGGCGAAACGGGAGCGAATGCCGGCCGGCAACCAGGCATCAGGATAAGGCCCGATATCAGGACTGAAGGTATTCGGCACCTGGGCAACCAGGCGATTAGCCATCAGAAGTGAAGGCCCTGCCAGCGCCAACGCCTGGAGAAAGTGTCGTCGGGATCGGTCGTCCATCAGTTCGTCCTCTTATTCATAAAGGTGCCAGGCACCGGTGCCTGGCACCTTTTTAGCGACGCCGGGCGACTCTATCTTCACTAATTTGATTGACCGCATCGCCAATCTGCATTTCAAGTATTTGCTGACCCATTTGCGCAGTAGAGACTGCGGGGTTTCCAGTGTGGCCCTGCCCGTCGCCGGCAATACCTGGCTGCATCTGATCGAAGCGTAACATAGACCGATTCAGGTACATAAGCGAAGCGGTATCGTGCGTACCGGCATGACCGCCCACATCTTCCGGGCTGATGCCCTGGCTGACTACCCAGTCATCGCCGCGGCCCGGGTAGAAGTCATCGATATGATGAACGCGCACATTGCCTGCCGCCCACTCCTGGTTGAGCTTTTCAGCCACCTGCCGTTGCCCTGCCTGGTTGCCACCACTGTCGCCGATGAAGGCGATGTCCAGAAAACCGTGTTGCCTGAGACTGCGTGCCGTGTATTCGAGAACAGCCACGAAGACGTGCTGGGGTATCGAGAGGGTACCGGCAAAACGCATGTGACTCGTTGGCGGATCGATCTCGCCTTCAGGGACATAGGCCACCACCGGTGCCACCAACGCATTACCCAGTTGCCTGGCAATCTCGCCGGCTTTGTATTTCACCAGGTAGTTGTGTTTGCCCAGCACTATATGAGGACCGTTTTGCTCGGTGCCACCGGTGGGGACGATGATTGTCGTGACGCCCTGGTCGATGGCATTGCGAACTTCGACCCAGGTAAGGTCCTCGATAAATACACTGTTGGTATCTGGCAGTGGTGGAACTTGCGCCAGCATGACTGATGTCAGCGAGCTAAGCACCAAGAATAATAACGGCCTGGTTAATCGCATCGCACTTAGCTCCTAAGGATTGAATTCTTGGACAGGATCAGGCTGCCCATTACGTAAAATTATACTGGCGGATTACGCAGATGCCAGGACGTCGCATTCTCATAAGAATGTCCAATTCTACAGAGCAGGGGCTCGCTTAGCCTGCTCCCCATTATCTGCATTGAGTAAGGAAAACCCAGAGCGGTTTCACCACAGGGTAAAGTCAATGTCGGGGTACCAGCGAAATCCGCCGGGTAGGTATACTTGACCCAGGTTGTGCCAATCACCTCCTGCAGTGCCACGGTCCCAAAACCCACATCTGAGGCTGCTGGCGAAGGGACACCACCTGCAGGACAGGCAACAGCATCGACCTGGTTCAAGGCAGCGACGAAACGGGCCGAGAACTCATCTCGAGCACGGCGCGCTTGCGCATATTGGCGATCACTCACGGCGCTCCCATAGGCGAGGAAGTCTGCAAAGAAAGCGCCATATTCATTGGCCCTGGAAGGATAGTATCGCTGGTGGGCCCTGGCGGCTTCTGCAGAACAAATAGTGACCCAGTCCCTCGCCAGGTCGACAGTGAATTCCGGCATAGCGATTTGCACGATTTCTGCTCCCAGATCGACAAGCATTCCCAGTGCATTTTCTATGGTGGCTACCAGCTGCGGATCCACACCGTTATCTGCATAGGCGCGGTCATAGCCGATGCGAATGCCCACCACCCCTTCTGTCAGCGTCTGTTGCATATCAGGAACAGGTTCGGTCAATGTTGTTGGATCATTGACGTCTCTGCCTGCAAGCACCTCAAACATGATCGCTGCATCTTCTACTCGACGCACCATCGGACCGACATGGTCCAGTGATTCAGCCAAGGTCAGCACGCCATACCTGCTAACCCGACCATAGGTTGGCTTGAGGCCGACGACACCACAAGTCATGGAAGGAAAGCGAATAGAACCCCCGGTATCGGTACCCAGTGAGGCATAACAGAGACCCGCGGCCGTGGCTACACCAGAGCCACTCGATGATCCACTGGTGGATAAGGCAACGTTCCAGGGATTAACTGGAATACTGAAGTCAGGGTGGTACCCGATCATGGCGCCTTCGGTGAGATTCAGTTTACCCAGGATTACCGCCCCGGCGTCTTTCAGTTTACGCACAACAGTGGCATCAAAATCCGGTCTGAAATCGGACAGGAATGCATGGCCTCCGGTGGTCGGTACTCCTGCCGTGAAACACAAATCTTTTACAGCGATAGGCACTCCATGCAAAGGGCCGCGATAGTTTCCGGAGCGAATTTCCTGTTCGGCACGTTGCGCGGCGCTGCGAGCCTGTTCGGGCAAGGTCGTGATATAGCTGTGGAGAGTTCCATCGAGACGACCAATTCGACCAAGAATTTGTTCGGTGAGATCAACAGGCGAGAGTTCACCGGCCTGAATTCTTGCAGAGACTGTTGCCAGGCTTTGATAGTGAATTGCAGTTTGAGTAGAGCGGCTTGCAACAAATCCCGGCGCGCAGGATGCGAGCATGACTGCACTGCCAATTGAGGCCAGTATTTCACGGCGGGATAACTTATGATCGATGATTCCTGCAGATTTTATAAGCCTGTCCCCAGACTCGTTCTGCTGCTCATCAAGGTTCCCCATTGAATTCACCTCCGAGCTGGTCAACGAAGAAATTCTTTAATCGTCTCATTGATAAATGCGGCATCTTCGGCAGATGATCCACCACCGGCAATGTGTCCCCACAGGGTAGGGATAACCGTGAACTGCACAGCCGGGATAAATTGCGCCTCATGCCGTAGCGCATCGATATGAAAGTACATGTCAGTCTCGCAGGGCATGTACAGGACCTTTGCCTGTATCGAACCCAATGCCCGCTGGTAATCACCATTGAATCCCGGCGTGTCACCGACATCGTTGTTCTGCCAGGTGGTGGCGAGCCAGATCAGGTCGTTGGCGTCACCGGAGAATACCTGCCGGTAGAAAGCATAGACATCATCCAGGGTATTTAGTCCTAATAGCTTATACATCTCGTTGCGATACCATTCCTGAGACGTACCCCACGCCGCCCAATGGGTCGCACCCGCAGCCAGCCCAATAGCAGGAGGCTCGGTATAGTTTCCACCGTTGTACGCCGAATCCGCCATGATTGCGGTCTTAAAGCCTTCTAGCCGGACTTTTCCGTGTGGGTGCTCAACAGCCGAGCCACAGATCCCAACCGCAGACTCCATGAAATCGGGATAACTCACCGCCCATTGAAACGCCTGCTGCGCCCCCATGGAGAAGCCAATCACCGAGATGATCTTTTCGACTTCGAATTCCTCAGTCAACAAGCGGTAAACCGCTTCGATGTTATCCCTTATCGCTATCTCAGGAAAATTTGGACCATTGAACGGAGGTGGTGTGTTACTCGGTGAACTGGAGAGCCCGTTCTGGAACATGTCGGTTGCTACAATAAAGTAGTCCTCAGAATTCAGCGCCGCCTCCTCGCCGATCAGAAAATCATAGCCGTGATGGTCTCCACCATAGAAAGAAGGCACAAGAATCAAATTGCTCCGCTGAGTGTTGAGTTGGCCATGGGTGACGTATGAGAGCCTGGCATCCGGCAGGACTACACCACCTTCCAGCTCGAAATCGCCGAGATCGAATATCTGATGATCTCCTCCGGCGAAAAGATTCAGCGGCATGCAGATTGAAATCAAACAAAGGAAGTAACCTGTTTTTCTTATCATTGTATTTTCTCTCTTTGGAACTTGTTTCTGACAGTTAGCAACTAGTAAACAACTGAACAGTATTAACGTAGACAGGACAGCCTCTGAGTTGCATCATGGTTCAAGAACGTCGTCATTCTCCAACCCTCTTCTTTCTTCTGGAACACATAGGCCATGCCACTGCGGCTGATCTCACTACCGTCTTCCCGGTAGCGAATAAACTGGCCACTGGCGAATCCCGAGCCACTGCCCAGTACACAGATTTGTGGTGAAGGCATAGACGACCGGTCCCAACCCGTTGCTCGTATGTTTGCCAACAATCCAGTCAGCATCTCGATAACTTCCGCGCGCGTGTTCCAGGCAGTAGTGGCACCGTTGTTACTAACGGATAACAGAGGAATCCCGTAGATCTGGTCCGCCATTTCCGCAGGCGTGCCGGTGGAAAACATGCGGTGATAATTTACCAGGGAGGCGGCAATCTCGGCGGCAATAGCTTCCCGCTCGGTATCACCAACCTGAGCTGTCGCCTGCGTCGAGATAAGCACCATGATAAAAACAAACAAGCTGTGTCTCAGGAATCTCATATTCTTTCTACCTTTTTCAATTGTCGCCCCGAACAGCTCGCATGGAATTGCGAAAAGCCTCGGCAGTAATTCCGGCTCTGTAACGCGCAAGCTCTTCACCCAGCTCAACCGTTCGACTTACCGGAGACAGGTCGACACCGTGAAGCGCGAACAGCCCGGCATCCAGTCGCTGGCTTGCCCGTATAAAGTCCGGATTCTGCACGGCAGTCTGTGCTTCGTAGTAGATGTCATCATGCATGTTGTTGCGTCTATCGGTCCTTCGATCCGCTGGCTCGCCATCCGGTGGAGTACTATCGACCTGGGTAATTCCCTGAGATTTCAAGAAATCGTAACTCCAGCGGTCTTCAGTATAGAACTCAGCCAGATGATGGACCCGCGCGGCGTCGTTCTGCCACGACTCGTTCAATGACTCGGCGACATTGGCCATGCCACGCTGGTTCCCGCCGCTGTCTCCCACCAGGATGATGTCAGTAAAGCCATGTGCCGCATAGCTGCGACAGATATCGGTGAGCAGCGCTTCAAAGGTTGATTGCTGCAGACTGATGGTCCCCGGAAAAGCCATATGCCCACTCTTCTCATCAATGTCCCCTTCGGGAACGAATTTAACGACAGGTGCGATGAGCGTGTTGCCAATCTCTTCGGCGATATAAGGAAGCACTGTTGCCAGCACGTAGTTGTGTTTACCTGTGACAAGGAAAGGCCCATTCTGCTCGACACCACCGGTGCCTATGATCACGGTGGTCATGCCGGCAACGACGGCGTCGCGCACTTCGATCCAGGTGAGTTCTTCTGTCCAGAGACTGCCACCGGCGGCGATAGGATTGACTGCATCCAGGGCGAAATAGTCCTGGGCCTGCAGGGGCACCTGGCACGCAAAGGCGGCGAGTAAGAGCGTGGTTGATTTGAGTATTCGGTGCATCGGTATGGCTCCTGAAGTCCGGGGAACATTGGGGTACAGATCACAATTTTCCGGTTTTCTATCTCCCTACATTTTTCATTTCCTGAGAAAAACCAGGTCTGCCCCCATTTTATGCATTCTATGGGGCGGTATCTCCAGGCTCCCTCGCCATGAGTCAGGTCGCCTTGATGACAGTGTCGTGTAGCCATTCACCTGCCAGGAATATACAAAGCCGTCCGCGTTAACTAAAACCTCAGGCGCAGGGCATTGCTGACTACAGATACCGAACTCAGGCTCATAGCCAGGGCAGCGATCATTGGCGAGAGTAGCAGTCCGAACGCAGGGTACAGCACGCCCGCGGCTATCGGCACGCCGATACTATTATAGAGAAAGGCAAATATCAGGTTCTGGCGCATGTTGCCTACAGTCTGCTCGGAAATCAGGCGCGCCAGGGCGATGCCGCGCAAGTCGCCTTTAACCAGTGTGACCTGAGCGCTGCTCATGGCAACGTCGGTCCCGGTGCCCATGGCGATGCCGACGGTAGCCTTGGCCAGGGCGGGAGCATCATTGATACCGTCGCCGGCCATGGCCACTATACAGCCCTGTTCCTGCAGTTGGTTGATCAGTTCGAGTTTACGGGCCGGTGTGACTTCGGCGTGGACTTCGTCGATGCCGAGTTCCCGTGCTACCGCCTGCGCGGTGAGATCGCCATCGCCGGTGGCCATGATAATACGCAGGCCGCTGTCTCTTAACTCCTTAAGTGCAGCCGGGGTAGAATCCTTAATGGCGTCAGATACCACCAGCATGCCGACCAGTTGCTGATCTGCGGCCAGAAAGATCACGCTGGCACCGTCGCGGCGCAACTCATCGGCATGCCCGGTCTGCGCAGAGACATCGACATTGAGTTCCTGCATCAGGGCCGTATTGCCGAGCGCGAGCTGTTGGCCCTTTGTCGTGCTTGTGGAGATCGTACCGGTAACGCCGATGCCAGAGCTGGATTCAAATTCTGTCACGTCTTCGAGTGCAAGCTGTCTGTCCCGGGCTGCCTCGACGATGGCCCGGGCCAGAGGATGTTCGCTGCCCTGGTCGAGGCTGGCGGCGACGATCAACACTCTCTCCTCATTGTAGTCTTCCAGGGCGACGACACGCTGCAGACTTGGCTGGCCGCGGGTGAGGGTGCCGGTCTTGTCCACCACAAGAGTGTCCACCTGGCGTAGCTGTTCAATGGCAGCAGCATCCCGAAACAGGATGCCCTTGCTTGCTGCCTTGCCCGTGGCCACCATGATTGACATCGGCGTGGCCAGGCCGAGGGCGCAAGGGCAGGCAATGATGAGCACGGCGACCGCATTGATCAAGCCGAAGACCCAACTTGGTTGTGGACCTAAAATACCCCATATAAAAAATGTGAGGATGGAAATCGAGACCACGGTGACGACGAAGTAGCCGGCGACAATATCGGCAAGCCGTTGCAGGGGTGCTCGGGTACGTTGTGCCTGAGCCACCAGGTTAACGATCTGCGCCAGGGTTGACTCCGCACCGACATGTTCGGCACGGATGACAAGGCTGCCGCTGGTATTCATGGTGGCACCGATAACCTTGTCGCCGGGTTTCTTGCTCACCGGTAACGGTTCGCCGGTGAGCATGGACTCATCGACGGCGCTGCTGCCTTGCTCGACCTCACCGTCTACCGGAACTTTTTCACCGGGGCGTACCCGTAAACGGTCATCTACCAGAATTTCGTCCAGCGCCACATCGCTCTCGTTACCATCTCGATCGATACGCCGTGCGGTCTTTGGTGCCAATTGCAAAAGTGCACGGATGGCGGCGGAGGTCTGGGCGCGCGCCCGCAGTTCGAATACCTGACCCATCAGGGTCAGGGAGATGATCACGGCTGCTGCTTCAAAGTACACCGCTACGTTGCCATCCATAACAAAGGTCTGCGGGAAAATGCCGGGTGCCACGGTGGCGACCACGCTATAGAGAAACGCAGCCGCGGTACCGAGACCGATCAGGGTCCACATATTGGGGCTGCGGTTGACGATGGACTGCACACCACGAATGAAGAACGGCTGGCCCGCCCACAGCACTACCGGCGCCGCTAGCAGCAGTTCGATCCAGTTCTGCCAGTCTTCAGGTACCCAGTCACGACCATGACCGAACATGGCCAGTACGAACACGGCGAACGAAAATGGCAGAGTCCACCAGAAGCGACGACTGAAATCGATAAGCTCGGGATTCTCGGCTTCCTCCAGGCTCGGTGCTTCTGGCTCCAGCGCCATTCCGCACTTGGGGCAGGTGCCAGGGCCGATCTGGCGCACTTCAGGATCCATAGGGCAGGTGTACCAGGCGCCAGGGTCCGCCGCTACCGGTTCTTGAGGTTGCAGGTATTTATCAGGGTCGGCGCTGAACTTGGTGCCACAACCGGCACTACAGAAATAGTAGTCGGTGCCTCCGTGCTGCACGTGGTGTTGGGATTGTGCAGTAACAGTCATGCCGCACACCGGGTCTTTCAGTTCACCCGGGGACTCCTGCTGTTGTTGGTGATGGCTGTCACCAGGGGGATTCTCCAGAGACTCGTGTTCGTTGTCGGAATGTGTACTCAACCTGGATTATTCCCTGGGGCTAGTGGCGCCTTTGCTGAGAGATATCAGCTTAAGCGGGTAGTATAAACCCTGTAGGTGAAATTGGGGACAAACCACTATTTCCTCAATTTCCTACTCCTTTATATAATTCATTTCCTGCTCTGAAAAAAACGTGGTCTGCCCCTGTTTTAAATCACATCAATGACTACATTGCCTCTCTTTCGTCCGGTATCAACGTAGCGGTGCGCTTCGGCTATGTCTTTTAGTGGATAGCACCTATCGATAATAATTTGTAGTTTGCCGTCGTCGATTAGCTCGCGAAGAAATTCCAGCAGCTTCGTTTTGTGAATAGACATGCCGGCGATGACCCTCTTGCCACCAACGATGCGGGTCCAGCGTGACCAGAAGCTATTCGCCAGGCCGACTGTTGGAATATAGCAGCCATTTTCCTTGAGTGAGCATTTGCAGTGGGCGAATGAGCTCTTGCCCACGGTGTCAAAAATCATGTCTTAACAATCCAGGCGATCGGCGAAATCTTCTTGGTTATAGTCAATCACTTCCTGAGCGCCGAGTGATTTCACCAGTTCGAGATCGGGCGTGCTACAGACTCCGGTAACGTGAGCTCCAAAATAGCGGGCAAGCTGTACCGCATAAGTACCGATGCTCCCGGAAGCGCCAACGATTAAAACATTCTGACCAGCCTGAATATTGCCTTTGTCCCGGAGAAAAAACAGCGCGGTGGTGGCACCATCCACTGCTGCGACTGCTTGTTGGTAATTGACGCTCGATGGTTTGATCGTCAGCGAGGCGTCTTCTGCTATGCACTTGTACTCGGCATAAGCACTGACGCTAAAGCCTGCAAAACCGTAAACCTCATCACCTACTTTGAATTTTTGTACAGCCTTGCCTACTGCCTCAATTTCTCCTGCGAACTCTGAACCGAGAATCCTGAAGCGCTTTCTCGGCCTGAACAAACCGAGGATAAGCCTGCCCCAGGCCGGCTCACCCTTGCGCATAATGCAGTCGGCGGCTGTAACCGATGAGTTATGAATCTTGATCAGTACTTCGTTGTCTTTCGGAACAGGTTTGTCGAATTCCTTGAGAGTTAGAACCTGGGGTGATCCATACTCTGTGTATTCGATAGCGCGCATGACTACTGGGCGAGCGGTCGCACCACGACCTCTCCGGACTGAGTGCCGGTTGCCGCGCCGTCGCGCCAGGCCAGTTGTCCGTTTACTATGGTGTGGATAATGCCGTCAGACATCTGCGCCGGCTCATCGTAAGTGGCGTGATCGATCACCGTATCAGGGTCAAACACCGTGATGTCGGCGCGCATTCCCGGTTTAATCAGTCCACGGTCAATTATTCCAATTGTTTTCGCTGGTAATCCTGACATCTTGTATATGGCATTCTCCAGGGTCAGCGCCTGTCTCTCCCTGACGTATTCGCCGAGTACCTTGGGATAACTTCCCCAGAAGCGCGGATGTATCCGGTCGGAAGTCGATGCCCCGCAGTCACAGGCAATCGATGCAGTAGGATGTTGCATGATTTCGATTAGATCCGCCTCTAGTCCGAAACGGGCGATGATGCCCTGACCAGCCTCTTCCAGTAATTGAATTACCGCTTCACCAGGTGATTGCACGCCCAGCTCGTCCATGGCAGCCGTCAATTCTCGTTGGGACTGCAGCAAGTAAACGCCTTCATACCCACCGAAGCGAAGTTGCAAGGCCTGCTCGGCCTCTATGATGATCTGCGCGCGCAGATCCGGCTGGCTGAATCGCTCCAGCATGGCGTCCCGGCCGCCGGCCTGCGCCCAGGAAGGGATGATCAGGGATTGCAGCCCGGTTTGCCCGGCCAGGTAGGGATAGACGTCTGCCACGGCGCCGCCTGGAAACGACGTGCGCGCAGCACTCATCCTACCGAGAATAGTCGCTGCTCTGCCCTGCTCCCATCCCTGCACTTTCATGTGGGTAATCAGCGGGATAAGCCCGGTCGCCTCGCCAATAGCAATCGTCTCACTCATGCCGGCGATCGAACTGAATCCATTTTCCGGTGTCACCCGATCGTGATTGGCGAAGACGATGTCCCATTCGGCGAAGGGCTGGAGTACTTCAATAACTTCTTCGGTGGTGGCGTAGTATCCAGGCACGTAGTCGAGTCCGGCCGACACGCCCCAGGCACCGGACTCCAGGCCTTCCCTTATTAATGCCTGCATCCGGTTTATCTGCGCTGGCGTGGGACGCACTTCGTCAAGACCCACCACTTCCCGCCAGACGCTGTTAAAACCAATAAATCCTCCGACATTGACTGCCAGACCTGCGGCGTCTAATTCACGGAATTGATCATCCAGGGCAAACGGACCGGCACCGTCGGCATTAACAATCTCTGTAGTAACACCCTGACTTAACATATTCACGGCTGTAGGGAGACCTTCTGCAGTTGCATGACTATGGATATTGATAAAGCCCGGCGCAACCACCAGCCCAGTCACGTCGATCTCTTCAGCAGCCGATGCGTTGCCCAGATCGCCTACTGCGGCAATGCGATCTCCGGTGATCGCCACGTCGCCAATATAGGAAGCCCCATCGCTGCCATCGACGACAGTGCCGCCACGCAGGATCAGGCCATAGGAAGACGGTTCGGAACAGGCCGCGATAAAGATCAGCAGAGCCGAAATGAAGAAGCTCTTTGAAATTAATCTAGTCATCCAGATCTACCAACACGTAGTGACTGCCGACGCCATCCATGCGCAGCATGGATACTCCGTCCTCCGACTCAGCAAGCTCAAAGGTATAGCGAGTATTGCCCTGAGAGAAAGTATTACCTCCAAGATAAGCTAGCGTTTGGGTTGCACCGGTATTTGTGCCAGCGCGAATCGTGAGTTTCAGCTCCCCACTGTCACTCATCACGGTGGCAGTGAGCTCGGTGCCTCGAGCCGGGCCCCGATAGGTTCCGGTAAACCGAGAGAGGTCGCCGGAGAATGACTGTGCTGCCGGTACCCCCCGGTTTCCAAATAGTTGCTCACCGATCTGATCGGCAATGGCTGCCGGGCCGGGTGGTGCACCGGTGTTCTGCAATACAATGACAGTGACATCGTCATCCGGGTAATACCTGGAGTGACTGAGGAACCCATCGATCCCGCCTCCGTGCTCGATAATTCGGCCCGTATTATGAGTGTAATGAGACAATCCCATCGCATATCTTAGTGGTGTTCCGTCATTCAGGGGAACAGGCGTGATCAACATCTCATAGAGGGTTGGCGATAACACCTCACCATGATGCAATGCCTGGTTCCAGGCAACCAGGTCTGACAAGGTAGAACAGAGTGAACCGGCCGAGTAAGGCCAGGTGTGATCGTGATAACGAGCCAGTGTCAGCCCGCCAGCCGTGTATTGATATCCCTGCGCTTTCTGTTCGACCAATTCACTATTGCTGCAATAGGAGCTGTTGCTCATACCGGCAAGGGGAAAGATATTCTCTTCCACGTAATCTTCAAAAGAGCTGCCACTAACCGCTTCGATAATGAGTCCCATCAGGAAATACGCCGAATTATTGTAGATCAGCGCTTCGCCTGGCTCGAACTCAAATGGATATTGCTCGATGATTGGTAGCAAGTCACTCCTCGGCAGGTTACGCGTGCTGATCTCGCGAAACTCGGGAACTTCAGTGAAGCCTTTGATGCCAGAGGTGTGATCGAGCAGTCGGCGCACAGGAATGCGCCTGCCCTGGGTATCGAAATCCGGCAGGTACTCGCTGATGTCAGCATTGAGATCCAGCTTCTCCTGGCCATACAGTTGCAGCGCGGCCACCGCGGTGAATTGTTTGGTGACCGAACCAACCTCATGCACGGCGTCCATCGGCATAGGCACCTGCCATTCCAGGTTGGCAAATCCGTAACTCTTCTTCAGCAGAATCTCGTCGCCACGCGCGACACCGACACTCAAACCGGCCAGGGTATTGCCGACGTGATCTGCGGCGATGGAGTCGACCAGTGCTTCCAGATCAGAAGCCTGGGCATAAATCGTAGAAGGTAGAAAAACTGCAGTACTTACCAGGAAAAGCAGACAGTGTCGAAGTTTTCTCATAGTAATTCCCCTCGGGCAAGAGTAAAACTTCTTGCCGTCATGTTACTGCATAATCATGTTGTTATGTTTTCAATTTCGATCTAAATACATTCTCGCTTTATCTACGCAAAGCGAAACCGAATATTCACTTGCTATGAACCCTTGAACACGGGTTGGCGTTTCTCCATAAACGCCCGTCTCCCTTCCTTGTAGTCATCGCTGAGAAAACAGGCATCTACCAGCCGTTCTATTTCTTCGTGACTGGACTGAGACGGATCATTGACGATCTCGCTCACCGCCGCCTTGACCGACTTGATCGTGAGTGGTGCGTTGTCAGCAATGGTGATGGCGGAGTCTAGTACCTTCTCCATGAGTTGCGCACGAGTCACAACCCTGTTTATCAGCCCTATGCGCAGCGCTTCTTCAGTTTTAATGAAACGTGCGCTGAACAGGATATCCTTGGCGAAGGCTGGCCCGACTATGGAAGTGAGCGTCTTGATGGAGGCGTAACCGTAACCCAGTCCCAATCTGGCGGCGGGTATGGCGAATCTTGAATCGTCGCTGGCGATGCGAATATCGGTATTGAGCGCCAGGGCCAGGCCGCCACCGACACAGTATCCCTGGATCATGGAGATAACCGGTTGGGGGAATTTCGCCAATCTGTTCTGCGCCTGATCGAAGGCGTGTTCATAAGCATCCCGCTGTTTCTGGCTGCTGCGCTTCTCTTCAAACTCGGAGATGTCGGCGCCGGAAACAAAGGCCTTCTCGCCCGCTCCCTTGAGTATGACAACTCGCAAAGACTCTTCCTGCTCCATCTGCTGCAGAATCTTCGCCAGTGCCTGCCACATCTCCATCGACATGGCGTTATGTCGCGCGGGATTGTTAAAGGTGATCCAGCCCAAGCCGTTCTCTATTTTTGCCAGCATCTTCTCCGAAGGTGAGCTTATAGTAATTTTCATTCTGTCTATTCCTGTGTTCGTTACTTTGCAGAACCGGCCCGTACAGTTCCACTGTGTAGCAATGCCTCGATGTGTTCTTCACTGTAATTCAGTTGCCGGAGAATCTCCAAGCTATGTTCACCCAGTTCCGGTCCCGGCCGGTCGAATTCGGTGGTTTGGGCATGTTGGGATTGATAGCGCGATAAATTGATTGGCGAGCGCAGCAGATTGATATCACCCAATTGATCATGATGCGCTTGCCTGGTCATCGCCAGGAATTCAACCTGCTCGTCCTCGAACGCCTGTTGAATAGTATTGATGGGGCCGCAGGGTATGCCAACGGAGTTGAGTTTTTCTACTAACTCTTTCGTTTCATACTGGCTGGTGATGTGATTAACCTGCTTCCACAACTCGTCCCGTTGCTGCAATCGACCTTCGACGCTTTGATAGTTTGCGTTTGCGGCCAACTCATTTGCCTGCATGACTGCGCAGAACGCCTTGAACATCTTGTCCGTGCTGGCGGCCAGGTTGACCAGTCCGTCGGCGGTGTCAAACACCCCCATTGGGGAGAGAGTCGGGTGGTTATTGCCTTCCTGGCTCGGCACTTCACCACTCATGGTGTAGCGCGCCGCCTGAAAATCCAGTTTGCTGAGCATGGATTCAAGCAGGGAGGTGTGAACCCACTGCCCTTCGCCGCTGTGCTCACGATGCAGGAGCGCGAGCAGTATGCCCTGCCCGAGAAACATGCCGGCGGAGGTGTCACTCACCGCGATGCCGACGCGCATCGGTCCCCGATCTGGCTCGCCAGTTATCGACATCAATCCACTCATGCCCTGGATCACCTGGTCCACCGCAGGCCGCTTCGAATAGGGGCCTTCCTGACCGAAACCGGAGATACTCCCATAAATGATCGCCGGGTTTATCTTTTTAACGGCTTCGTAATCGATACCGAGGCGGTGCTTCACATCGACTCGAAAGTTCTCGACCAGGATGTCGGCCTGCTTCACCAGGTCAAAGAACACCGCTTTACCGGCAGCGGATTTGAGGTCGAGACAGAGGCTGCGTTTATTGCGGTGCAGGTTCTGCGAGTCCGGCCCGTGACGTTTGCCGGCGATATCCCCTTCCACCGGCGCCTCGATTCGAATCACGTTGGCGCCCCAGTCAGCGAGCAGGCGCACTGCCGTGGGGCCGGCCCTGGCGATACTTAGATCAAGCACGGTGTACCTGGATAGTGGTAGTGGCGGTTGATTCATTTACGCTCAGTGTCTTGTGAGTTTTTAGAATTGACTGCTAAAGAATAATGGCCATCCACTGACAAGTCCACGTACGAAATCTCCAGAGATTCTGCCTCGGGTTCGCCAATGGGGTACTAATGCAGTCCGATTTGATGTATCAAGACGAGTATCACCCTGCTCTTCTTGCTTCTATTTATAAGAGCTATTAAAAGGAGACCGTCATGCAGTCCCGCTATCCAGTCTGCCGCTTCGCGCTAACTACATTCTCTGTGCTCGTAATCACTCTTTCTCCGCTTGCCAACGCCCAGAATCCGGCCGAACCCTGGAACTGGTCTGAAGACTTTGTGCGTTCACAGGTTAATCAGGTGCGGGCTGGCCGCGACCTCACACCGGAATCCTGGCCAGGGGATGCACGGGTCGCCGTGCTGCTGTCCTTCGATGTTGATAACGAAACCATCCACGGACTGCGCACTGGCGAGATCAACATCGGGCCCCTGTCACAGGGCCAGTATGGTTCTCGAGTGGCGTTGCCGCGAGTCGTCAAGCTGATGGATGCGCAGGAAATCCCTGCCACGTTTTTCTTTCCGGCCTGGAGCCTGATGCTGGCACCAGAACAGGCGGAGGTGATCAACAGCTCCGGGCGCCATGAGATTGGAGTGCATGGCTGGATTCATGAACTGAATACCGCGCTCGATGGCCCTACCGAGGAACGCCTGCTGCGCAGGGCAACCGAAGAGATCGAGCGGATCACCGGCAAGCGACCCGTGGGCTACCGCGCTCCTTCGTGGAATCATAGCCCCAACACCCTGAGGATTGTCCGCGACATGGGCTTTCTCTATGAAAGCTCGCTGATGCACGACGATCGCCCCTATGAACTAGTGCAGGATGGCGTGCCCACCGGTGTAGTGGAACTGCCGGTGGAATGGATTCTCGATGACGCGCCCCTGTTTAATCCGCTTGGGGCTCGCTACATGAATCCGCGCGATGTCATGCAGGTGTGGATCGATGAATTCGACCGGGCCTGGGAAGAAGGCACGATGTTTCTGCTCACCATGCATCCCCACGTGATTGGGCACCGCTCGCGCATGGTGGCACTTGAGGGGCTGATTGAGCACATCAAAGCCAGGGGTGAGGTGTGGTTTGCGACTCACGAAGAGGCGGCACGTTATGTGCGCGAACGCGCGGGAATGAACTAGGACATTGGTATTTTTCATGCGTGATTAAGGGTCGCAGTAGTTTACAAAGTCGTTTCGAGCCAGTATTCCGGCAGCTATTAATAGTTCAGGACTCACCGAATGATTAGCAATTACCTCCTTACTGCTGTCCGCTTCTTCGGGGCCAACTGGCGCCCTGTTCTTATCAACATCGTCGGTCTGGCAACCGGCTTGTTTGTGTTTTTCCTGGCAACCAGTCTGCAGGAGCACGAACGCCAGCACGATGGCTTTTTCGACAATGCCGAGAACATCTTCGGCGTATACACTCGCGTACTTCCCACGGCTGGATTCGGCACGAGTCGGGTCTACGGCAGCCCCCCAGTCATCGGCCCGCTGGTGGCTGAAAACATTGTCGGTGTGGAAGCCTCATCCCGCTATATCGAAAGTCGCCAGGCGGTTCGCGTCGACCAGTTCAGCGCCTACGAATCGGTAAAATTTGTCGATCCGGATTTCACCGATATTTTCAGCTTCGAATTTCTCGCAGGGGGTGGAGCAGAGGCTTTGGAATCGGGCACCGGAGTCATCATTACGCGTGAAGCGGCCCTGCGCTATTTCGGTCGCGTAGATGCGCTGGGCGAATCCCTGCGGCTGGGAGGGCAACTGGACCTGGCGGTGATGGCTGTCATCGAAGACCTGCCCGCCAATAGCCACTTCGTGTATCGCTTCGGCACGGCTAACCGACTGCAGATCATCGCGCCGGTGGCGGTGTTGGAGAGCTTGGGAGAGGCAACACTCTTAAACGATTGGGGTTATGTCTCCGACACCTATCGCCTCTGGCTAAAACTAAACCCTGGGATCGATCCCGAGCAAGTGGCAGCGAATATGACCGACTTCCTTGCCGGGCACATCGATGCAACCGGTGAAGACATCGTCGGTGGATTCTCTCTGCTGAAGCTGACCGACTGGAACCTTCATGCGCTTGCGATTGAAGGGATTTCACTGATAAGCGTAGCGGTGGGCCTGTGTGGTTTTGTGCTGCTGGTGGCCGTGCTTAATTATTCCAACTTGTTCACAGCCATGATCGCCCGTCGCCTGAAAGAACTGGCCGTGCGCAAGACTTTGGGCGCGACCCGTTATCAGCTAAGTAGCCAGATCTTTATCGAGAGTGTGCTGTTAACCACTCTCGCCGCCTTGTGTGCCTTTGCCGCCATGGCTGCCGCTCTGCCCGTCATGGGCAGCATCGTAGGCAAGGAAATTGCATTCGCAAACCTGATTAGTCCGGACCTGGGATTAACAGTCATAACAGTCATCCTGGTGACCGCATTTCTCTCCGTTATCTATCCTGTCTACGTGGTGAATCGACTGGCGACTGCCCATACGCTACGTGGCAGTGCCTTTCGGGGGCGCGGTGGAGCGAGGCTACGATTCTCTCTGGTGGTTCTGCAATTCGCACTTAACGCGATACTGGGCACGCTGATGGCAACCACCTATTTCCAGAATCAGCATCTTCTCGTAGCCGACCGAGGTTTTAACAGTGATGATGTTGTGATCGTTTACGGGGTAGCTGATCCAATGATCAACCGTCGACTCGACACTCTCACCCAGACACTTCAGAACTTACCGGAAGTACTCTCTGTAGCCGGCGCCAGCCAGCATCCCTTCCAGGAAATTCATAACCAGGGCCGCTTCACTACTAATGCGGAAGCTACGGCTGACTATGTAAACCTCTATCGCTTCGCCGTTGAAGAAAATTTCTTCAACCTGTATGACATCGACAGCGTCAGCGGACGCCTGTTAAACCGAACAATCAATAACGATGCGATTCTGAACGCTATCGAAACGCCGGTGATCAACGTCTTGGTAAATCAATCGGCTCTGCAGATGCTGGGATTCGACAATGCATCCCTGGCCATAGACCAGGTATTCTTTTCCAATGAGCAGAACCAACCGCGGCAGTCCTTCCGCATTGTCGGCGTGGTCAGTGACAGCAATCTTCTGGGCCTGGCAAACGATATCAAGCCTTCGGTGTTTCGACTCGAGCCCGGCAGTTTCAACAGCCTCTCAATTCGCATCAATCCTGCCGCTTCAGCAACCGCCCTGGCCAGCATCAATGCGGCCTGGCTCGAATTGTTTCCGGAGATTCCCGTCGAGAGTGCATTCCTGCAGGACATCTTCAGAAGCCGCTATGAAATTTTCGCCGGTATCAACCGGGTATTGGTCGGCCTGTCTGTGGTTTCCCTCCTGCTCGCCACGTTTGGCCTGTATGGCTTGATCTGTGTACTGACCCAGCAGCGCAGTTACGAAATTGCGATACGCAAGGTGTTGGGTGCTACCGCGGCGAACCTGGTGAAACTGCTATCCTGGCAATTCACCAAGCCGGTAAGCCTGGCATTGGTACTCGGCGCGCCGGTCGGCATGCTGGCAGCGGGTCAGTATCTTAGTTTGTTTGCCGAACGCATCGACGGTGCAGGAATGATCGCGCTCGCAGTAAGTGGGTTTATCTTAGTGCTGGCCTGGCTGACAATCTCCGGGCAGATCTTGCAGGTAGCACAGCAGAACCCTGCTAATGATCTACGCTGTGAATAGCCAGATCTCAACAATCGCCAGGTTTGTCGTCATAGTTCCAAGCTAGCTTATTGCCCGACCCTGATTACGCCAACATTGCCCTGGATATCGATGGTAGTGCCAAACTCCCTGGACAGTCTCTGCATGCGTTCCAGAATCCGCTGGGCAATCTCAGGCGGCGCCAGGCGCGGAATCCCGAGCCGGGAGTCCGGGCCATTCGCGCCCAGTTCGGTTGGGTAGAGTCGCACTTCGGCCAACTCACCGTCTTTATAGTGGCTGATTGCCACCAGGCTCTCGAGTGACTCGGTCGAATTGCCGAAGTTCCTGGCAAAGTTCTGCAACCCGGAATTCTGGTCCGCATCCACATTTCCCAATGCCACGGGAAGCGTCCACTGCGCCTCGCGAAAAAACTCACCCAGGCCATAGAAGATCGGTTTGCCCTTGTAGATCTCGATACCGCGCAGTAACTGCACACCGTGGCCGACAAAGGCATCGGCGCCGACATCGATCGCCTGATGGGCCAGATCCACGTAGAAAGCCGGCGGTCTTGTGCTGCGATGCATCTGTTCCAGAACCGACTGACCCTGGTGGATGTGCGCCGTTGCGACGACGAAATCCGCATACTGTTTGGCATTGCGAATACTTCTGAGGGTTCGCGTCAGATCGTTGGGGTTGATTGCGTAGTCAACAGTCCCTGGTGTCTCGCCGGGTCGTGCTGCCCGGTAGGTCGGATCGTCACGACCGGAGCTGGAAGCTGGAAACTGCACGCTGTCGGAAGGCTCGTTAGCCGGTATTGGCCGCGGATTGTCATAGTTCGAACGGTATTCCCGCAACTGGTCGCGGACTGCTCTGAGTGAGGCCAGTTGTTCGTCCGTAACCACGATCGTTTCGGAATAGTTAAGCATGTTAAGACCGGGCCGACCGCCCAGGTTGCCAACTTGTGGCGTCGCTGACAGGCGCCGCATCTCTGCCCAGAGCGGTGCGTGCATACCCACCATGGCAACCCGCCCGCCGGGTAACTCGAGGAACACCGGGGCCGCGGCTTCATCCAGATTCTTGCCGGTACCGGCATGGGCGATGCCGGCCTCGTCCAGCAGCGCATTGGTGGAGAACATCCCCGCCACTTCGGCATCGAGCAGGTGATTCTGCGCGCGATTGACCATGTCGAAGCCCATCGCCTTCAGGTCGGCGGCGACTTCGTGGGTTCCGACAAATCCATTCAAGGGTCCGTCGAAGTCTCGGTAGTTTGCCAGTTCACCTTCCATGTTTCCCACGGCGAGGTCGGCATCACGAATGAGTTGCAGCACCGCCTGCACACTGGCATCGGCGGTCTGGGAGGCCGGGCGTCTTATCATCAGGTCACCGACACTGGCGAGCGTGAAATCCCCAGGTATGGTCATGGCCATGTCGCGAGGGTGCAAAGGTGGCGGTGGCGTCTGGGCGTTTATTCCCGTGTGCCACAGGAGCGACAACAACAGCACCAGCATCACTTTGCCATATCGATGAAATCCATCGCGTGGTAATTCGTATCGGTAGAAAGGAAGAACAAATATCTGGCGCATGACGCTGCCTCGCTGTATCAGTTTATTGTTATGGTCTCTTTGTAGCAGCCGGTTTTTGCAACCGAATCTAGCAGCCGGACTGCACCCGTCGCTCTGGATAAGGCGCAGGCAATTACAAACTACTATACTTTCGTCGTGACCCCACATTATGATGGTCAGACTAAAAAGAAAAGCCTGTTTTGGGGTTCGTGCTAAAACCCGGGAACCTTAGCCCTGAGCATTGTTTCCTGAACGAGCCCACTGTGCGTCCACTGCAAACCCTTCCCTAGGAGGAGATCATGAAGACCACTATTCTAGCTATCACCGCCGTTGTGCCCATGCTCATGGCGACATCAGCCATGGTCAGTGCCCAGGATGAATTTCCCCGCACTGCATCGGGTAAGCCGGATTTTAACGGCAACTACGATATATCCAGCCTCACCCCGTTCCAGCGACCCTCAGCCTACGGCGACCGCCTGTTCCTCAACGAGGAAGAAGTGGCAGCAATGCGGGATCAGGAAATGTCGATCAGGGCACAGGATGCCGATCCCAGTGACCCGGGCAGAGAGGCGCCGGAGGCTGGTGGAGACATCGGGTCTTATAACGATTTCTGGTTCGACCGCGGTAACGATGGCTTTACCATCGATGGCCGGTATCGCACATCAATACTCACCTATCCTGATAACGGCCGCATGCCCGAACTCACTGCCGCAGGCAGGGAGAAGGCCGCCAATGCACCGCGTTTCGCCTGGCCGGAACGAGACGGTGCCTGGTGGCTGGAGACCGGAGACCAGCCCTATGACGGCCCTGAGAACCAGGTACTCGGCGTACGCTGTATCTTCCAGCCCACGGCCTCAATACCAATTCGACCGCTGGTCTACAACAACCTGAAAACGCTGGTTCAGACTGATGACTACCTGATGCTTTTTGTTGAATGGATGCACTGGGCGCGCATCATTCGCATCGATTCCGAACACAATCCCGCTGCACTGAGCACCCTGGATGGCGATTCCATCGGTCACTGGGAAGGCGACACCCTGGTCGTGGAAACCACTAACTTCCTCGATCTGCCCTACCAGCCCAATGAAGGACGCCGGATTATCGAGCGCTTCAGCCCGATCAACGCTGGCGGCCTGCTCTACAGTTTCAGTGTTGAAGACCCGGATTATGTCGATTCCTACAGTGGCGAGTTTGTCTGGCCGCGGTCAGAGCAGATTCCTTACGAGTATGCTTGCCATGAAGGCAACTACGCGATGAGTGCCACGCTGATGGGAGCGAGAGTCAGGGAGAAGGAATGGCGGGAAGCGAATGGTACATCAGAAAACTAGCGTCACCCTGCGGATCATAGCAAGAGCGTCAGGTCTCCGTTTCTACAGGATGTAGATCGATGCGACTCCTGATTGGCACGCCAGCCTATAACGGTATGGTTCACCTGGACTATGTGAACTCGCTGCTGGACTACCAGAAGAGCGGCCTCGATTTCACGCTCGCCTCGTTTGGCAACGAGAGTCTGATCACGCGCGCGCGCAACACTATCATCTCCTACTTCTATCACAACCAGGAACAGTACACTCATCTGTTCTTCCTGGACGCCGACATTCGACTGCCGGCTGCTGATCTCAAGTTCCTGCTGTCTTTTAACAAGGATGTTATCGGTGCCGCCGTTCCGCTGAAGACCTACGCTGCCAATGGCAAACCGGTATTTAACGTCGGTGGTTTCAAGGAGAAAGTGGCCGAGCAACTCTACACCACGGCGAGAATCGGCACTGCTGCCCTGCTGTTGTCCAACAAGGCTGCAGTCGACCTGGTAAAGCAAGCCAGAGCAGCAGGCAGGATCTATAAGAACAACCGCGGGTTCGACAGCAGCAATGCGTTGAGTAAGCTGGATATGTTCGACGTGTTCCAGGTCGGTGTAGTCGACAATGAATACCTGTCGGAAGATTTCTGGGTATGCCGTGAGTTAGCCAGCCTCGGCTATGACATTCACGTCACCGATGCGGTTTCGGTCACCCATCATGGTATGCATGGATTCGGCGCCAGCCCCAGATAACTGGATTTTTCCCTGACACAAAAACAGAACGACTCGCGAGAAGTCGTTCTGTTTTGTTTTCTGAATTACAGAAACGAAATTTAGAAAGTGCCGCTTACCTTCAGGGAGACGGTAGGGCCAGTGCCATAACACATGAATTCGATCTCTTCCAGGATGTCATTGGCGATGTGACCCACATAACGGGTACGATCACGGCAAATCTCTACATCGGTCAGATTGCGCGCATCCAAACGGAACGTAATGTCATCGAAGGCAATAACTTCCAGAAAGCCGGTGACATAGGGGTCGGCATGATCGTCTTCGATATCATCGATATCCCAACGCTTGGTGTTGCCGTCAAAACGATTGCGCATCTGCAAGCCCCAGTTCATCCGCCACTGGGGCACATCGTGTCGAAAGCCCACATTGAATTCCCCGCGGTGGTAGTTGTTGAAGCGGCGGGTAATATCGAGAAAGGGATCGGTTACCTGGGAATCCCTGACGTTGGTGGTGCCGGTTACCAGCACGTTGGGAAGATTGAACATGCTCAGTCGCACGCTGCCCTTAAGCTCGAACACAAACATGTCACCGTTGCCGATATTGCCCACGGCGGATTTGACCACACCCTCCTCGGTAGAGACGTCAACACGTTGCTGGAAGTCAACATGGTGATGTTGGTAAAGATTGGCGCTGACAACACCAATGTCGTTGGGCAGACGGTACTCGGCAAGCAGGTTGTAATTCCACCAGAAATCCGGTTTCAGATTACGATTACCTGCCAGGATGTTGGAATCATCGTCTTCGGCGTCGGTGGTTGCCACGAAATCGGTGAAGCTGAGCTGTCGAACAAACTTCTCCACCAGAAAACGTAATTGCAACTGGGGAGTAATGTCGAAGCGGTAATCTATCTTCGGCTTCAGGAAGCTGAAGTCCCGGCTCTGATTGAAATCCCCACTCTGTTCGATCTCGGAGAATTCGTAAACCATTGAGGTTTCCACCGTCATGCGCGGATTCAGTCGCCAGTTGTGAATAGCGAATGGCTCGTAGCGAATCTCCTCAACGCGGGTGTTCGCATTGGGTACATTTACTGCAGTGAGCCCGCCGTGGCCCGGCGATGGCATGCCGGTAAGTGAAGCAACCCCCAGTGCCAGTTTGGAGTCAAGAATAGTCTGCGCCCGTTCGGCACCGAATTCTATGCTCTGCCCGTCAAACAAATCCATCGTGTAAGAGCCACGTAATATGCGCTCCTCGATAATATTGGAGGAATCCAGAAACAGGTTCTTCTCTTCAGACCCATCGCCGGATACATTCCAGCGTTCCCGGATATTGGCCGTATCATTTTCATTGGCGATAAACAGCACCTTGAAACGATCGCCATTGTCGCGACGAATCTCGTAATCGCCGCCTACTTCCCAGTTACTCTTGGTACCAGGAATAGATTCTCGTTCCCAACTGGGTAGAAACGCGCCATTTCTCAAATCGACAGTAACCCGATCCACTTCTGTCGGGTCGTCATCCTCTGAAAACAGGGCATTAAAGCGGACACTGCTGTTCTGGTTAATCTGATAGTCCAGGTTTGTGGACAGGGCATAGGTCGTTTGATCAATAACCCGATCTTCATGAATAAAATCATTGGGTAAATAGCCTGGCAGTATGCTGTTCTCGTTCAGTGCACGGTTACTGTACTGTGGAGTCGCCGCGGCATTCACCAGGAAATTCAGGTCTCCAGCCTGACCGCCATAAGTGAGTGATCCACCCGGTTCACTATGACCATCGCTGTAATAGTCAGCATTGATGTCGTAATTCAAGGAGGTGGAAGTGAGTTCTTCGTAGAGTACGATATTGGCAATCTGGGTGCTGCCGCGCACGTCCAGGTCACCGGATGTGCCACGGATAATCTCAATTCGATCCACCTGGTCGGCATCGATGCGCGTTAACTGATTCTGACTGTTGTTGTTTTTCCCGGCCGTGCGCTTGCCATTGATCAGAATCTGGACACCAGTGTCGCCCGATCCGAGACCCCGGCCGCCACCGCTGACATTCTGAAAGCTGCCACCGGATCTATTACCGCTGCCACCCAGTCTGCCAATAGTGCTGTTACTCGACTGATCCATGCCCGGAATGCGATTGAGCATATCCTGGGCAGTTACCGGTGCATATTCGGCAAAATAGGCAGCCGGATAAACCACAGTAGAATCGTCGCCGACATTTTCCTGGGCATAGATACCCCTTGAAGCAAGTATCGCAAGAAGGATTAAGCCGAATAGGAAATGCGGATAAAAGTGCGGCTGCGTTGCTGCCATGATGCTGCTGTGCTTGCTCAATCTATTCTCCTGCCTATTATTCCTGCGAGTGGGAACTGGCCTAATTACAACAACTTAGTCGGCGTATTATAGGCGAGCGAGAAGCCTGAATCTGTGACATTTTGCAATCCTCGGGAGCGGATTCCTCACAATTCACACAGGAATGGCGCGGCCCGTAGCATGATCCGGGCAATTCTGTTGCAAGGATTGAAGGGGAAGGCGAGCCAGCCGATCAGGAGTCGACGTCAGCTACGTCGACGGCCTGCTCTGCCCGCAAATTACAGGCGGCAACCTCGGGTATATAGGCGAAATATTTGATCATCATGGCGCCGCGAATGTCCTGCTTCTCCAGGTAGGTGGTTGCTTCATCCACGTAAAACACCCGGGATGTGGTAGCCACCAGATCCTCATCCATTAACAGGGCACAGCGATGCATTGCCAGATTCCGCGGAATATTACTCTCGGTACCCTCGCGATACATGAAGACATCCAGGCTGTCGGGAAAATACACGTACTCAACTACCCCATCCCGATTCAGGTCCTGGGCACACATGGCGTAGATCAGAAATTTATCACAATACAGACTGGCATCAGGGCGCTCAGCAAATCCGTTCAGCGAACAGGCATTGACCGAGAACACGAGGGCAAGAGTAAGGCTGCTACTGAGAGTCTTCATGGGTTGTAGTCCTGGTATAAATGCATCGTTATTGGCTTTGACCGGTCGCTGCCGGTTCCCATTCTCCACCAAACTATTAATCGGCAGGCTCAGATTCGAAAATCATAGGATAATTTCGCCCAATCGACTCGACATTACTTTGAACTGTTTCGCAATTCGCGCAAAAGCTGCGGATATCCCGGTAGAATAATCCTGACGAAAAACCCCTGGTTAGTTATCATGTAGGGCGGATTACTGCCCGAATGCTTGTTTAAACCAGATATGAGCAGTAGCATGCGCTTCTTCTAATCAGCTAGCCTCCTAATTGGTATACCGCAGTGGCCAGACGCCAGAGCAACTCGTCGGAATTGACCGACAGCATCCTGCAACTTCTGAGCGAGAGGGGATTGTTGCTGGATCAAATTGACCCCACGCAACTGGAAGAAGTTACCGTTGACATCAGCGCCCTGTTGGTTCGCAAGGGATTTCCCGAAACCGACGTCCGCACCAAGGCTATTACCATACTGCTGTCGGACATTCGCGGCTTCTCCGCCATCGCCAACGCCCATGCGGCCACCGACGTTGTCGCGCTGCTGAATCGGTACTTCAAGAGTATGGGTGACATCATCACTGAATTTGGCGGTCGCATCGACAAGCTGATGGGAGACTCCATTCTGGTGGTGTTTGGTCTACCTGAATCCAAAGAGGATGATGCCGAGCGTGCGCTCGCCTGCGCCGTGAAGATGCAACAGGCGATGTCAGAACTCAATGAGTGCAATCAGAGTCTTGGCATGCCAGATGTATTCATGGGAATCGGAATAAACTCAGGAGAGGTGGTGGTCGGGGAACTCGGCTCAGAGCATTACAATGAATACACGGTGATCGGAGACGAGGTAAACCTGGTGTCGCGAATCGAGTCCCACAGCCTGCGCGGGCAGATACTCATCAGCGATCAAACCTACGACCTTACCAAAGATTTCATCGAGGTCAGTGAACCTAACGAGATCGAGGTAAAGGGCGCTAAAAAAGTCGTTAAACTCTACGAGCTCTTTTCAACATCCCGGCCCACAGCCATGGAAGTACCCCGCCGGGAGGAACGTAAGAGCCCCCGTGTACCCACTTCCATGCCCCTGGCATTTCAAGTACTCAGCGGGAAGATTGTACAGCCGGAAAGATATGAGGCTCTGGTACTCGATATCAGCTATAACGGCATGATGATCGAGAGTAAAGAGCGACTTGCGAAGATGTCGGAGATCAAGATGTCCCTGGCACTGGAACTGTTCAGTGACAAGACCACCACGGTCTACGCCCGCATCCTCAAGTCAGACCCAGCAGAAAATGACTTCCGCAGTAGCATGGAATTCACCAATATCTCCCGTGAAGGGCAGGCCGTCATCAAGCAGTACGTGGATCAGTTGATCTCCGGGCCCTAGATCAGGCGCCAGCGATTTGTCGCTGGTAATCCTGCGCATCGAAGTTACCAACAGAGTCGGCGATAAGTCCGTCCTCACCGAGTCGCCAGTTTTCCCAACCGCTAACTTTTACATAGTTTCCTGTCTCGGCATGTACGCCTTTGAGTGTCCATAGATAGACCGCGTGGCTTGCTGTACTTCTAATCTCGTCCATCTCAACCACCAGGTCGGGGAACGCATCGTAGAATGACTGCGCCATGGCGGCGCTCTCAACTCTGCCTCTGGACGGAGCTTCGCCATTGATGGCAATCTGCCCACCCGGGCGAAAGAATGCAGCCACTGCAACCGGGTCATGGGAACACCAGGCTTCCGTGTATTGTTCGGCTAATGCGCGGGTTTTACGTGAAGACATGCCTGGCTTTGTGATTCAAGTTTCAATGGTCAGGACTGGGGCGAACTTGGAAACGAAAATTTCGCCTTTTCAGTCTTGTCTGAGGCTGGCCAGCGTTGCGTCATAGTCTTGCGGCGCGTGTAGAAGCGGACAGCATCCGGGCCATAGACGTAGAGATCGCCAAACAGGGAACGTTTCCAGCCCCCGAAACTCTGGCTGGCAATCGGTACCGGCAGCGCTACGTTAACTCCCACCATGCCCACCTTGATGTTGTCGGAGAAATAGCGAGCGGTCTCCCCGTCTCGGGTAAAGATGCAGGTGCCATTGCCATATTCGTGCTGATTAATCAGTACCATGGCTTCATCCAGATTCTCCACGCGCACCACGCAAAGCACTGGACCGAAGATTTCGTCCTGGTAGATGCTCATGTCTTCAGTGACCTCATCGAACAGGCAACCGCCGATAAAGAAGCCATCTTCATGGCCCGGTACCACGAGCTCGCGACCATCGACACTCAATTCCGCGCCCTGCTCCAGACCTTTTTCGATATAGGAACGGATCCGCTGTAATGCTTCAGAGGTAATGAGCGGGCCCATATCATTGCTGGTGTCTGTGCCTGGACCGATCTTCAACTTCTCCACGCGATTCTTCAAGCGCTTGACCACCTGCTCGGCGGTTTCGAAGCTTACACAAACAGCCACCGAGATCGCCATGCAGCGCTCGCCGCAGGAGCCAAAGGCCGCTCCCATCAGCGCATTGACCGCATTATCCAGATCAGCATCAGGCATGATGACAGCATGGTTCTTGGCGCCGCCGAGTGCCTGGACTCGCTTCCCGCTTGCTGTGGCCTGCTTGTAAATGGATTCGGCAATCAGTGTGGAGCCGACAAAGCTGACGGCTTCGATGCGTTCGTCGTTAAGAATCAATTCCACTGTTATCCTGTCGCCATTAACGATATTGAACACGCCATCGGGCAAGCCAGCCTTGCTGAATAGTTCGGCAATCAACATCGATGCGCTGGGATCCCGCTCGGAAGGTTTCAGGATAAACGTATTGCCGCAGGCAATAGCCAGTGGAAACATCCACATCGGCACCATCGCCGGAAAATTAAAAGGTGTGATCCCTGCCACTATTCCCAGGGGTTGAAATTCAGACCAGCTGTCAATATCGGGGCCGGCATTCTTGGAATGCTCACCTTTTAATAACTCAGAAATTCCGCAGGCGTACTCGACTACTTCGATACCGCGCCCGAGCTCGCCGCGTGCATCATCCAGTACCTTGCCGTGCTCGGCAGTGATGCACTGACAGATCTCGTCGGCATATTCTTCCAATAACTGCTTGAAGCGAAACAGTATCTGCGCGCGCTTCTGCGGTGGCGTGTGTCGCCAGGAGGGAAAGGCCGTCTGCGCGGCAAAAACCGCCTGCTCCAGGATGTCAGCATCGGCCAGGGCAACCTGCTTGCTTACTCTGCCGGTGGCTGGATTGAACACAGCAGTGCTGCGACCTGTCGCGGCGACTACGTTGCCATTTATATAATGACCGAGGATATCGATGCCCGGAGCGGGCGCTGCTTCTACTCTGCTCATAGATTAGCCCTTTAACTCCTGCAGCGATTCTCCCACGGCGTTGATTAGCCCATCTATTTCGTCCTTGCTGGAGATAAAGGGCGGCGCCAGTTGCAAAGTGTCGGCACCCCAACGCACGTAATACCCTTTCTCCAGGCACTTGAGCCCAACCTCGAAGGGTCGACGCAGGGGTTCGCCAGGATAGTGCTCCAGGCTCAGACCGCCAGCCAATCCGTAGTTGCGGATATCGGTGACGAACGGGGCCGACCTGAGACTGTGTAAGGCCGCTTCAAACACTGGCGACATTTCCTTGACCCGATCAAGCATATTCTCGTTCACCAGCACATCCAGTGCCGCGATCCCCGCGGCACAGGCAACCGGATGGGCAGAATAGGTATAGCCGTGGGGAAACTCCACCATGTATTCAGGCCCGCCTTTTTCCATGAATGTGTTGTAGATCTCGGCGCCGAGAACCACCGCTCCCATGGGTACGGCGCCATTGGTAAGCTGCTTGGCCAGGGTCATGATATCCGGGGTGACGCCAAACTCGTCGGCGCCGGTTAATGACCCCATGCGCCCGAAGCCAGTAATCACTTCGTCAAATATCAGCAATATTGCATGCTTGTCGCAGATCTCCCGCAGCCGATTGAGATAGCCCTGCGGAGGCGGTAATACACCGGCGGTACCGGATAAGGGTTCGACGATAACCGCGGCGATATTGGAAGCATCGTGCAGTAGCACCAACTCTTCGAGTTCGTCGGCGAGGTGCGCCCCGATTGCCGGCATGCCGCGGCTGAAACGATTCTCATCCAGCAGCGTATGACTGATGTGATCGGCATCCACGGATTGACCGAACAGCTTGCGATTAAATCCGATGCCGCCGACACCGACACCCCCGTAGTTAACGCCGTGGTAGCCCTTCATGCGGCCAATGAACTTGGCTTTTCCAGGCAAGCCCTTGCTGCGCCAGTATCCTCTGGCGATCTTCAATGCCGTATCGACAGTTTCGGAACCGGAATCGGTGAAGAATACATGGTCGAGCCCGGCAGGGGTCAGTTCGACTACTTTATGGGCAAGTTGAAAACTTAAGGGGTGTCCAAACTGAAACGCTGGCGAGTAATCCAGATCAGCCAGCTGCTTGCTGACTGCCCTGGTGATTTCTTCACGGCCGTGGCCGAGCCCGCAGCACCATAGTCCGGACAGGCCATCGAAGATCTTGCGGCCTCTATCATCGGTGTAGTAAGCACCCTCCGCGCCGACGAACAGGCGGGGATTCTGTTTGAACTGGCGATTACCGGTGAACGGCATCCAGTGTGCGTTGAGTTCTTCGTTACTGAGTGTCACAGAGTGATCCCCGATCCGTTAGATATTGCTGACGGTACTTGTACCTAATTCGATCTCATTTTCAGAATCCTCAAGGCTCGCCAGCTCCAGGCGATACTGGGATTCCAGCTCATTATCTGGCCACATGATAGTGACCACATAACCCACAATCAATGCCGAGAGAAAGGACGGCGGCATGGTCTCCAGTGCCACAAAATAAGGGCCGATCCCATCCATCGCCTGGAGCACAAACTTGCTGATGATGGTCATGGAGAATCCTGTCAGCATTGAAGTGATCGCGGCACGTTCGGTAAACCGCGGCCAGAACAGCGACAGGATGATCATCGGACAGAAGGTAGCGGCGATGCCTGCCCAGCCAAAGATAACGAACCAGAAGATAGTACGGTCGGGCGACAGAATTGAAACGATGACCGCAACACCCAACGCACAGGCGGCCAGCACGATGGTAATCCGTCGGCACATGCGCTTGGCGTCCAGGTCAGACAGTAGCGGGTTATAGATTTTCTCGTAGAGATCATGGGTAATTGAACCCGCGGCCATCACCAGCAGTGAGGATACTGTCGACATGATGGCTGACAGCACGGCGGCCACATACAGACCGACGATCCAGGGTGGAAAGGTGTATTCCACCAGCTCAGACAAGACATTCTGCGCACCATTGCCCAGCACAGCATCCGGCTCTACTCCCTGGGTGGTAAAGATATAGCGACCCAGAACGCCGATGCTGACAGCCGAGAAATCCACCAGAATGGTGAACACGATCGCCACCCATTTACCGCGGTTGATCTGGCTTTCACTCCTGATAGCAATAAGGCGGGCAAAAACCTGGGGCGAACCGAGAAAGCCAAGTCCGATCAGGCCCATCCCTATAACGACTGACAGGTTCATCAGGGTAAATCCGCCCGCGCCCCACATATTCACCAGACCAGGTTCGATGGCATAGAGCCCGTCATAAATCGAACCGGCATTGGATAAGGACAGATAGGCAACCGCTGGTAACAGCATCAGGCAGAAAAGCATCACTGCGCCCTGGAACATGTCGGTCCAGGCGGCGGCGAGGAATCCTCCGGCGATACAGTAGATTGCCACAATGACGAAGCCGACGATGGCACCGGTCATGTAATTCCAATTCAGGAATGTCTCGAATGCCGACCCGGTGGCATCGATCTGTGCGGAGATATAGATAAGCACGAAGATGGATAACACGAAGGCGGACATTACGCGCAGAAAATGGGTTTTCGACTTGAAACGACTGACCATGTAGTCGATCACGGTCATGGAATCGTACTTGTCAGTAAGCCGTTTGAAGCGGGTGGCCATCAGGAACCAGGCGGCAGCAACGCCGAGAAATTCACCCACTACTACCCAGTAGGCGGAGAAGCCTACCATGGCGCCCATACCGGTCAGACCCAGCAGCAACCAGGCCGATTCACCGGTTGCCTGAGCCGAGAAGGCAGCCACCCAGAAGCTTAGAGACTTACCCCCAATGACAAAATCATTCATGTTGCGGATGCGCCGGGAAGCCCGGTAACCCAGGAACATCAGCACACTGAAGTACAGCACTATCATGAAATAGCTTGGAAACATCTCAGCGTCCGCTCGATTGGAGTTCTTGGATAATAACCCTCACAGAGAGAAGTTACACGTGCCGAATTGACTGGGACAACAGCCTTTTGCGCCGCCAAGCCTCTCAGGCTATAGTACTCTCCTGTTTCTCCTCAAAAGGTGCCAGGCACCGGTGCCTGGCACCTAATCAACAATAAATGGAGGTTCCTCGTGGCAAAATTCTCCCGGCGTAAATTCATCGGCTCCAGCACGGCGCTTGCCGCCGCAGGATTAGGTCTTCCCACCCAGGCTGTATTGGCAGCGGCAGCGCCGATAGCGAGTCAGGCCGCACCTGACTATGTCGTGCTCAATGCCCGGGTATTCACAGTCGATGCTGATCAGCCCCAGGCGGAAGCCTTCGCGGTCAAGGCAGACCGTTTTACTGCGGTGGGTTCCACCAGCGATATCCGTAACCTGGCCACGACAAGAACAGAAATCATCGACGCCGAAGGCATGACAATTACACCGGGTTTTATCGATGCCCATTCCCACCCTTCCGGAGCTGGAGTTAACGAACTGGTGCAGGTCAATGCCGACTTGCGCTCGGTCGCCGAGATCAAGACCGCCCTGGCGGAACGGGCACGCACAACACCGAACGGACAATGGATACGCGCCTTTAAATATGACGACACCAAGCTGGCTGAAGGCCGGCCCCTGAATCGTTTCGACATCGATGAGGTGGCGCCGGATAATCCGGTGGTAGTCGGCCATCGCGGCGGACACACCGGTGTCTACAACAGCATGGCGCTGGCGCTGGCCGGGATAACTGCCGAAACCCCTGACCCACAGGGCGGACGCTTCTACCGCGACAGCAATGGGGTGCTCACGGGCCTGGCGGCAGAAACGGCACGCTATGTGTTTAACCAACTGATTCCTTCCGACTCCAGCCGCGAACAGCGTCGCGACGGCGTGAAATTAATCAGCGAATTGATGACCAGGGCCGGATTAACCTCGGTGCATCAGACCGGCGGCGGCCGCGACGACATGATTGCCTTTGCGGATGCGCGAGCGGCAGGCGATATGCGCTTTCGCATGTACCTGTTCCCCCGGGGACGACTCTTCGACGACCTGGTCAATGCCGGCATCCGCACCGGCTTCGGTGACGAGGTATTTCGCATCGGTGCCGTGAAATTCATGGCCGACGGCTCCGCTTCCGAGCGCACCATGCGCATGAGCACTCCTTATGAAGGCCGGCCGGATGATTTTGGTCTGCTGGTCATGAGCCAGGAAGAAATTCACGAGTCCGTCGAGAACGCCCATCGCAACGATTTCCAGATCGGCATTCATGCCAATGGGGATGTTACTATCGACATGGTGCTGAATGCCTACGAGCGGGTGCAGAGGCTGTGGCCGAGGGCAGACACGCGTCACCGCATTGAACATTGTTCGCTGGTGAACCCGGCCATACTACAACGCATCAAGGATTTGGGAGTGATACCTGCCCCCTTTTACACCTACGTGCACTACCATGGCAACAAGTGGGTCGAGTACGGCGAAGAGAAGATGCGCTGGATGTTCGCCCACAAGTCTTTCCTGGATTATGGCATTCCGGTGGCCCCGGCCTCGGATTACACACCGGGACCCTATGAGCCACTGATGGCATTGCAGAGCATGGTGACCCGCAAGGATTTTGATGGCCGCATCTGGGGACCGAATCAGCGCATCAGCATCGATGAGGCGATTCGCATCTGTACTCGCAATGGGGCTTATGCGTCATTCGAGGAGGACAGCAAGGGCAGCATCACGGCCGGCAAACTGGCGGACTTCGTGATCCTTGCTGACGACCCACATGAGGTCGATCCGGATCAGATCAAGAACATCGAGATTGTCCGAACCGTGGTGGGTGGTTCGACCATGTACGGTGCGTGAGCCGTCGAGTCGTCCGCTGAAATTTTTTACTTGGTAACGGGTCCTGGTTAATGAATTTGTCGGCTTGTGCGAATGACAATTATTTCAACGCCAATTGATCACAGAACTTATTTACGGCCTCTGCTAATCGGCTTCGGGGCAGGCATCTTGTTGTTCGCCGTTTCCCTGCTCGGACTCGCCGTGGCTATGGTCGAATTCCTCCGTCCGGTGCTGATTCCCGGTATCAACCTGGTCAGGGTCTTTGCCGTTAATCCAACCAGCACTACCTTGCCAATCCTGGCGGGCATCGTGCTTAACGGAGTCATCTTCGCGCTTTTCTTTACCAGTTTCTCCCTGATCAGCCAGCACTTCACAAGTCCCGGCAAGAAGCGGGTAGCCATAATCGTCCTGGTACTCTCATTTCTGCTGGTTACAGGAATGGCCAATGAACTTTATGGCTTCTGGAATTCTTCGAACAAGAGCTGGATCTGGCAGTTGGGTGCGTAGACAGAACGAGCAATCATTCAGTCATCGCCAGCAACTCGCTCGCTGGGTTCAGGCAGCTGCATCAAGGCCATGATCGGCACCTTTACCATATAGACCAGACCACCATGTGGCTTATTCATCTCCGCCTTATGAAAGATATAATCGAAGATCTCTTCTGCTTGCTCTTTTGAGACGACCACATCCAGTATATCCTTCTCTCGCTGTTCGCCGAGCCCACTGGATGACTTGGCGGAAAATTTACCCACACCCCTGGCATGATAAAAGTTGGCATCGTGAATATCGAAGTCTTTTATCAGGCCAGATACCACGATAGATGCCTTGCCCTTTGGCAGAATACAGACTATCTGGCGGGCATCGAGTTGAAAATTACTCATGCAGCGCCCTTGCTTGTAATGCGGTTTACTATTTCTTCGGGAATATAGGTCGCGGCTTTTTCCAGCTTGGTGACATAAATCATGCCTCCACCGGGTACATCCAGCTCACCGACACAGTACATGCGCTCCATGACGAGCTCCACCTGGTTATCCGCTACCAGTGTTGTAATGATCTCCTTGTTTACATCAACGGCCAGACCCAATAAACCGAGACGCTCTCGCACACCACTGCCATAGCCGTAATAAATAGTCGCACCTTGCGCTCCAGCATCCTGTGCAGCCTGCACAACTTCATTAGCTTTGCCACGCTGCACGATGCAGGTGATCATTGATACATCGACTAACACGGTGAAATCTCGGGAGCTCATGAACTTTAGTCTCTTTTATGAAAACAAATCATTTTTGTTACCTGCGTGGCGCCGGGCTATCTTCCGCCGAATATAGAGTCCGGTGGACAACACGGCGATGATGGGTCCAATGGATGCCATCGACAATATACCGAATCCTTCGACCGAGCCCAATGTATTACCGAATCCCAGTCCCATAGCCAGCACCAACGGTACCGTGACCGGTCCGGTTGTGACCCCGGCACTGTCCCACGCCACATTTACAAACTCTTCCGATGACAAATAGGTCAGCACAACGGCGAGCAAATAGCCAGGTACTAACAGGTAAGCTATGGGAATTTCGAAAACGATCTTGGCAACACCGATGGCAATACCGCTACCAACCCCAATCGAAACCGCGTACAACAGGGTAGTCTTCTTGAAGGAGCCGTTAGTCAGGTTTTGCACGGTAATACCCAGAGCATTTAGTGCAGGCTCAGCCAGAGTGGCGCCGAAACCCAATAACCAGGCGAAGGCGAAGGCGATAAACAGTCCAAGTACCAGAATATACAATGGCGAGTCTTCCACATTTGGTAGCTGGGTAAATGCCGCCGGTACCAGGCTGCCACTCTGACCACCTAACTTGGACAGACCGTAGCTCAGGCCCAGGTTAAATATGACCATGCCCAGTACACACAGGAAGATTCCGAATGCGATCGAGCGCGGGTTCGGAATCTTCTCTCGAAGCAGCCCGACCATGACGATCAGCAGGAAAGCGACCAACGGCACGATGGCACGGACGCCCCCGATAATTTCTACTCCGGGAGAAGCCTGCGCCCAGCCCGGTTCGACCTGGGCTGCTGTGGCGGCTTGCGCCGCCAGGATAATCGCTTCCGGTGTCGTCTGGCTCGCCACGTAGAGGGTCAGCAACATCACGGCGATAATGGGAAACAGTGAGGCCAGCGTGACAATGCCGAATCCGGAGAGTGAATCACAGCCCTTGCCCCCAGCCTGGGCTATACCAATGCCCAATGCCAGCACTAAGGGCACGGTAACCGGGCCAGTGGTCACCGCCCCGCAGTCGAAGGCGAGCCCCAGTACCAGGGCCAGCTCGGGATTGATCGCCATGTATCCGGCAATCACCAGTACCGGTACCAGTGTGATATAAATCAGCGGCTTCAGGCTCCAGCCATAGATAAACCGCACCGTACCCAGTGTGGCTGCCAGTCCGACACCGATGCCGACTACCAGCACCAGCGTACCCGACCAGTCATTGAGCAAGGCATAGAGATAGGGCGCGCGCGACACATCAACCAGAGAACCCGCCGTTTGCAGAGCACCGATGGCAGGTTCGGCGAAGGTGACACCAATACCCAGCAGAAATACCACCAGGACAATTGTCGTGAGCCGGGATTTTACCGGCAACGCAGTCCCCAGCAATTCCCCGAACGGCATCAGTCCCACTTTCAGCCCCTCCATGAACAGCATCAGGCCAACGATGACGGCGGCCAGCCCACTATTGATTACCCAAGGGTCCACCACGGATTGGCGCAAGATGAGCATCTGGAAGAACACCAGATACAGTGCCAACGGTACTACCGCACGCACCTGGTCCATGAAGCGGATCGAGAGATAAGGCTTCAGCAGCCGGTAGACATATTCCCTGCTGATGATCAGGCCGGGTGGTTGGTAAGGCTGTACATTCCCGGCGGCATCGTACTGCGCCGCTGGAATCATTTCGTTATAGCTGTACTGGTTGCGATGAACATTGAGCTCATGCGTAAATTTGCCGAAAGGGATGGATGATTGGGGCACTGTCGTTCCAGTGTTCTTATTTTGATTGAAGATAATTTTGAGTCTTGTAGTCTACCCCTGAGGTAGCCCGGATGTATACAATGAGCGCTGCAACATGGCTTTATCTGTCTGCCGGGATAAATAATTTCCACTTTAACACTGCCGTGTTAGTCTTCTTCAACTACTAAAGCTAGGGAATGATTGATAACACGGCCTACCCGGCCACCCATTTTCACTTCCCGCAGAGTTGACAGCCCGGAACATACCTCGTAGCAAGCAGAATCTAACATGGAATATCTGGCAATCATCATGTTTGCCGTCACGACCTGCGTGACACCAGGCCCGAACAACGCGATGATCATGACATCGGGTTTGAACTACGGCATTCGCCGTAGCCTGCCTCACTACGCTGGTATCTGTCTCGGATTTCCTGCCATGGTGGTAGCCGTCGGCCTCGGTATCGCCAGCCTGTTTGAACAGATTCCGATCCTGCACGTGATCCTGAAACTGGCCGGTGCCGCCTATCTTAGCTACCTGGCCTGGAGGATTGCCACGGCGCCGGTGTCAGCATTGCATCGAGTTGCAGGCAAACCCTTCTCATTCTTACAGGCCGCCGCGTTTCAGTGGGTGAATCCCAAGGCCTGGGTACTGGCCGTGGGCGCCACGGTCACCTACACAGTCATCTCGGATACCTATGTTGTGCAGATTCTAATCATTGCATTGATTTTTCTGGTCTGCGGAGCACCGTGCATCATGTTATGGTTATGGTTCGGCGCCTCACTGAAAACCATTTTGCAAGATCCCTCCACTGTGCGAATCTTTAACGTCAGCATGGCATTGTTGTTGATGGGTTCGTTGATCCCTGTGTTTATCGATCTCTATATTCAATTTGCAGGCGCTTAGGTTTCTGGTCTGCAGAATATTCCCAACTACTTACAAGCCTGTTGGCAAAACCACGGAGACATTATGAAACCGAAACACCTTGCCTGGTTCCTGGCGCTGTTCGCATCACAAATCAGCAGCATTATCGAGGCAGCCACAATCACGGACAATGGAATCAGTGCCGAGCTAAGCGACATCGATGAACAGTTTGTTCTCAGCCGCCTCCCCGGTAGCGTCGCGCCGTTTCAATCCAGAATTTTTTCTACGCATTCGTAACCAGACAGGCAGTTATTGGGATTTCGGCTATGGGCACGAGTCCAACGGACAGCAGATCGACAACCCTGAGGCCTACGAACAAGAATTCCAATCCTACGTGGCCGATAATCAACCCGGCATCTTTGCCCGGGACGGAATCAGTCGGGGTTGGGACTATGTATCGGTAGACTGGGAGAAGCAGTGGCCTGTCGATACCCTGCCCATTCTCGATGGCACCACGGTCACTCATTTCGAATTCAGGCGCTTCCTGAGCAACGGGCTGTTGCAGGGTAGACCCGAGGAATATTATCAATGGGAAGATGGTGGTGACAGGGATCGACCTCGGCAACTCTACGACGGCCTGAATATGTCCCTGCAATACCTGTTCAGCAGACGCTATTGCACTTCTGGAGAAAATTTCTGCCTGGAAAAACTGGAGCTTAACCAGACCACGGGTTACCGGGATATCCTGGAACACAACACCTCGACGCTGGAGCTAACCACCAACATTCTTGGATTGCCGCTTCAACTGTGGGCCAAATCTGGTTATAACAGTGACCTGGTGGACTATTACGACTACACCAATAGCTGGGGCATTGGCCTGGAATTTGTCAGCAACTAAAGCTTGGAGAACACACAATGAATCGCATCCTGCTTGCCGGAATGGCCTGTCTCTGGGTACAGCCTGCAGTCGCCCAATTGTCTGCTCTGGAACTGAACCTGGCGGATTACATCGATGCGCATCATGACGAAGCGATCGAACTGCTGATTGAAGTCGTCAACATCAATAGCGGCACGCAAAACTTTGCCGGCGTCGCCGCAGTCGGCCAGGTCTTCCGGGAACGTTTCGAGGCCCTGGGCATGACCACGCAATGGATCGACGGATCGGCATGGAATCGCGCCGGCCATCTCGTTGCCCGCACTAACCCGACACAGGCTAACGGACCTCACCTGTTATTAATCGGCCATCTGGATACTGTTTTCCAGCGCGACAGCCCCTTTCAGGAGTATGAATATCTCGGCGACTACATCGGCAGAGGACCAGGGATTGCCGACATGAAGGGCGGCAACGTCATCATCCTGCAGGCGCTCGCGGCGCTGAACGATCAAGGCCTGCTGCATGACATGGCGATTACTGTGTATCTGACCGGCGATGAAGAGTCCAGCGGCGAGGCGGTGCTGGCCCGGGCGGACCTGCGAGTGGTGGCGCAGCAAGCCGACATCGCACTGGGATTCGAGAATGGCGACGGTGATCCCTCCACCGCCATTCCGGCTCGGCGTGGTTATGCGAGCTGGGAACTGCGAGTGACCGGCAATCCCGCACACTCCTCGCAGATATTTCAGGATGAAGTGGGCAGCGGGGCGATCTTCGAGGCGAGTCGTATCCTCAATGCCTTTCACGAAGAACTGGGCGGCGAGCAATACCTCACCTTCAATCCAGGCATTATCATGGGCGGCACCGAACTGAACTTTGCCAGTGACGAAGGTCGCGGAGATGCCTTCGGCCTGCCAAACGTGGTAGCCCAGCACGCGATTGCCCGCGGAGATCTGAGAATGATCTCCAATGCACAGACCGCCAGAGCCAGGACCACCATGGAACGCATCGTCAGTGAGAATCTGCCCCTGACCAGTGCCGAACTTATCTTCAATTCGGGCATGCCACCGTTCCCTGACAGTGAAGGTAATCGCCGCCTGCTGGAGTTTTTCAGTCAGGCAAGCCAGGATCTTGGCTTTGGAGCGGTTACCGCCGTTGACCCGAGCCGGGCCGGTGCCGCGGATATCTCCTATGTTGGCGAGTTCGTGGAGATGGCCATCGATGGCATGGGCATGGGAGGCGCCAATGACCACACGGTCAACGAAACCGGCGATCTTGAGTCCCTGCGAGTGCAAGCCAAGCGTGCGGCGGTATTAATGCATAGGCTAGAAACTGGAAACTGGAAACTGGAAACTGGAAACTGGAAACTAGAAACTAGAAACTAGAAACTAGAAACTAGAAACTAGAAACTAGAAACTAGAGATTGTAATTAATCAGGGGCACCCGACAATGCAACGAGTATCACTTCTTTTTCTGGTTACGCTGTCTGCTTGCGGCAGTCTTGACTCTGGTATACAGCTTGATGCGATAGAAAATTCGACGCCCAGGAACGTGGTCTTTATTCTGACCGATGATCATCGCTTCGATTTCATGGGATTCACCGGCAAGGTGCCCTGGCTGCAGACACCGAACCTGGATCGCCTTGCCGCCGAAGGGGCTTATTTTCCCAACACCTATGTCACTACTTCTTTGTGCTCACCCAGTCGCGCCTCGATCTTGACTGGCCTGTATTCCCACAGCCATACGGTGATTGACAATGCCGCGCAGGATCCTGGCAACCTCACTTACTTTCCCCAATACCTGCAGAGCGCTGGCTATCAAACCAGTTTCTTTGGTAAGTGGCACATGGGCAATCACGGCGATGCACCGCAACCGGGCTTTGATCACTGGGAGAGTTTTCCAGGACAGGGTGTGTACTATGGCCCGACGCTGAACATCAACGGCGCGCACACTACCTACAGTGACGATACCTATATCTCCGACCTGCTGACCGATCATGCGCTCGATTGGCTGAAACAGCGCGATGAAGAACAACCCTTCTTCCTGTACCTGTCTCACAAGGCCGTCCATTCAGAATTCGCACCAGCGGCGCGGCATCAAGGTACCTATGAAGGCGAAGCGACTATCTATCCACCGTCCTATGAGACTCCCCTGTATGGTGCTCCCGAATTGCCATCGACAGGAGTCAACGGCGAGCCACTGCGTGGGCGTGACTACTATGGCCAGCAGCGCACTCCGGATTGGGTGAAACAACAGCGGGAATCCTGGCACGGTGTGGACTACATGTATCACGGCCGCATCGATTTCGAGGAGTTTTTCCAGCTCTACACCGAGACCCTGATGGGCATCGATGAGAGCGTGGGTGCGGTACTGGATTACCTCGAAGCGAATAATCTCGCCGAAGACACCCTGGTTATTTACATGGGTGACAATGGTTTTTCCTTTGGGGAGCACGGCTTGATAGACAAGCGCCACTTCTACGAAGAATCCGCCAAGGTACCCTTGTTGGTGCGCTGGCCGGCAAGACTTCAAGCAGGCGCACCCATCAACCAACTGGTGCAGAACATCGATATCGCGCCGACAATTCTGGAGGCGGCTGGCTTGCAGACTCCACCGCATATGCAGGGACAATCTTTCGTGCCCTTAATGGCACGCAATAATCCACCCTGGCGTGACCGCATCTTCTATGAGTATTACTGGGAGATGGATTTTCCCCAGACGCCGACAATGTTCGGTGTGCGCACCGATCGCTATAAGTACATTCGCTATCATGGCGTGTGGGACACCAACGAGTTTTATGATCTTGAAAACGATCCGAATGAAATGCAAAATCTGATCGATGCCCCGGAGCACCAGGGACGCATCGAAGGCTTTGCCAATGAGATCTACCAATGGCTGGAAGCAACCGGTGGCATGAGCATTCCGCTGAAGAATGTCGTGCGGCCAAAGTTTGGCGATCATCGAAATCAAGGAATTCTCTAAACAAGTACTGAAAGGAACCCTGTAATGCAATTTTTAGTAACCGCCTATGACGGCACTGACGACGACGCCCAGACCCGGCGCAAGAAGGCCCGGGACGCTCACATTGAGGGCGCCAAGCTACTCAAGAAGGCAGGCAATATTATCGCCGGTGGCGCGATCCTGAATGAGGACGACCAGATGATAGGGTCAACGCTGTATGTTGAGTTTGAATCGAAGGCGGCGGTGGATCAGTGGTTACAGAATGACCCCTATGTTACCGGGGGCGTGTGGCAGGATATTGAAGTGTTGCCAATTCGTCTGGCGATCAAACCCTGAACTTTCAGACCGATTTTTTTAATCGACACCGATCTGTTGCTGGCCGGATACGGCCGTTCCCAGACCATTCACATCATTCACGACGCCGTGTTGCCAGTTAATGCGGGTGTCACAACGACGCCGCGGAATGCGACTGCTCACGTGCGCCTGCTCCCGGCAGATCACCTGATCCCAGGTGCTGACTGTGCGGTTAAAGTCGGCAATTTCCGCAGCGCTCATGGCATTGAAGTTGGTCTTTGCAGAACTACAGGCGAGTAGCGACAGCAAAATAGCGAATTTCAGATAAATGAGTTTCATGTCGCTATTTTGCAGGATATGCAGCAGTTACTCTAGCGCAATTCTTTACGCGTAGGCAGCTTGCGCATCATCTCCCTGGCGGGATGCTGCCGCCACTGTGGATGTTGCCTGGCTATCTCATTGCCCAGCAGCAGCGATTTCAGAATATCCCGGGGCATGGGAATTCGTGGGATGAATGCAAGTTCCCAGCGGATGCCGGTCTGATCGACAAAGAACACCGCGTAATAGCCAGGCGCGTACATTGGATACTCGGCCGGGCTCTCGGTTACGGTTACGGCTTCTTTTAATAGGAACTCTTTGTGAAAAGCATCGATCTCTTTGCGGTTGCGGGCCCACAGCGCGATGTGGTGAATACCTACAGCATGTTCTTCCGGATTAAGTTTCTCACCCTGGCGCGCTGGTTGTATTCCGATATAGCTGTGCGGCATTGGAAAGCGAGCCATGTAGTATGTCGATCGATAGCCAATATCCAGAGTCCAGAAACTCTTGTAACCCAGCCAGCCGAACATACGGTCGTAGAATGCTACGGATTCTTCATAGTTCAATACGGAGAGTTCGACGTGGTGAATACCACGGAAACGCATGGTTTACTCCTTCAACGCACTTCGGTGCCGCGCGAGATTCTATTGATACTGAATCGGGTTAGTCGCTATCCTAACTCTGGATTCCATGTAGGTGATCGAATCTCCGTCGATAGCGCTGAACCAATGTGGGGTACCAGGTTGCAGTACCAGGATATCACCTGCGCTGACTCGCCTGGCCAGCCCACCCTCTATACCATTGCCGGTGCGAATCACATCTGGACTGGGAGACTCGGCAAGCGGCAGTATTAATTTACCGCCAGTAACCAGCCTCCCACTGCCCTCCAGTATTCGATAGATCTCTACGCTGTAGGGATGCAGAACAGCATACTGCTCAACCGAACTGCTGCGGCGCCGTACGGAAATACCCGGTGAAACAGTCACTGACTGGCCGGCGGCCGAAGTACCGGAGGCCGCGGCACGGTTCAGTTCCTGCATGATCTCGGCAGCGGGTTTGTAGATTGCCGGAGGGGCACCTGAGTCCTGACCCATCGATGTTGAAGAAGAAGCTACGAACAATAAAAGTGCAGCAAATACCTTTTTCATAGTGAATCCCTTTTTCCTGATTTAACGTTTGCGGAACCATAGCACAACAATCCAGACTATCAGCTTACTGCCGGTAGATGTCTGGTGTGAGCCGCCATTCCAGATTGTTCGGTGGTGTCACCGCCAACTCCTGTGGCGTTGCCAGCGCTCTTAGTTGTGGCGTGAAATCGTAGGGAACGACTGAGGGCCGTGTGGTACCACCCCGATTCACATACTCCCAGACGATGGTTTTATCGGGCTTGACCTGAAACAGTCGCCCGGTGTTATCTTCAGCAATGAAGGTATTGCCGTTCGGCAGGCGCTTCTGGCTGCCCATGGTTTTTGAGAAAAACTTGATATTCGCATAGCCCTCGGTCTCGTAGACCCAGACTACTTCGCTCGTAACCGGATTTAATTCAACGATATAGGTTTGACCGGTATGTACCCTATTTGTCGTAAACAGCCCGTTGTCGAAAAGCAGGATGTTGCCCGCTCCAGGCAATCCCTTCTCGATCATCTCCGGCTCGTGAGAATGGGACATACCCCCATTGTAGTTATGAGTACCTTCCCAGACTATTTCCTTGGATTGCTTGTCGATTATGTAAACCGTGTTGATATTGCGCGCATTGAGAATGATATTGCCCGGTCTGAATCTCTCATCCCCCTGGTCATACCATTTATTCTCTGGAATCGGCGCCATCGAATTGACATGCAACCAGTCCCCAGCAGGTGTTGCCGGCGACCAGAGATTCAGATCGAGATGATTATAAGAGTGCCATTCCCAGACAATCTCGCCTTGTGCATTCACCTCATACAGATCAGCGCTTAACTGGGTTTCTGCAGTTCCCCGTTTACGCTCGCCCCACCACTGAGTGGCCGCCTGATCCTTAACCTGGTTCTGAAACTCTGCAGGCATGGGTGCGTGAGCAACCAGCAGTTTATTGCCATTGGCCAGGACGCGTAGATCATTCACTGAGCCAGTGCCCTCATGGGTCCAGACGATATTTCCGTCCCAGTCGTATTCGATGATACGACGATCGAGTCCGACCGTGAGCAGGTTGCCGTTGGCTAACAGCCGGCTACGCTTGTTGAAATAGGGCTCGACCTTCCATGAGTGCACGACATTGCCGTTCATGTCGATCAACCTGACATCGTCAGGCACCGTTCCCTGTGCGCGCACTGCCGCCTCCGGATGATTGCCCAGCTGCGTGTGATCAGAAACAAGGATATAGCTGCCAAAGGCCTGGTCGGGATAATAGATCGTGGTTCCGGTTGGAAACACGGTAGGCGCAGGAAGGACCACGAGTACAGGCAGAAACAGGAGAACAACTCCGTTGATCGCAAGGCTGATATATTTTTTCATACTGGATCTCCTCTATCGAAACGGATTTTGGGGTGTTGATCAGTTCCTGATCGATAAAGCGTAAAGGGCTGAAACGGTATAGCAAACCTTATCACCCTCAATTTGTTTCCCTATGGGTATTTTTCGATCCTAACTCTGAGCGAGACTGGCAATCGAATACAAACACTACTTGATTCCTGCCATCTCAATGGCGAAATTCATCACCATCCCACCCGCTCTGTCATCTCGTCCGAAGATCGCGAGACGGTCGAGGTAGGCATCCAGTGACGTCATCTTGCCGGTAGAAGTACAGGCGTTGATGAATTCACCGTCGAAGCTGGTGCGACTACTGACGGCACGCCAGGATTTATCCAGCATGGCCTGATAGACATTCGCAGGCAGCCACCCCCGATCGATTCCTCGCTTCATGGCTATGCCAATCATCGCGGTGGAGGTGATTTCGGCAAAGGAACCCGGGTAGTCGATGACCTCATGCCACATGCCATCCTCATCTTGATGGGGGCGCAACGCCTGAAGATGATTCACGAAGGCATCAAGGATTGAACCATAGGCCGGGTGGGATTGCGGCAGATCACTCAGGGTCAAAGCCAGGCCCAATGCAGGGAAACCATTGCCTCGGCTCCAGGCGACATCTGCCTCAGGTGAATGGCGGTACAGACCGTTATCCCGCAACAGCAAATTGCGCATATAGTTTACGTGACGGGCCGCCATTTCGAAGTACTTTGGGTCACCCGTTAACTTTCCAACTTTCGTCAGCAGAGGTGTCGCCATGAAAAACGCATCACTCATTTCGTTGTGCATCGGCGCCACTTCGAGCGGATTCCCCTGCGCATCGAAAGCCAGGTCAGCCGCAGCGATGGCGAGTTGCAGGGCCACCGCACTACCAGTTCGCTCGGCGAACTCGGCAAATACGAGTTGACCCGCCATTACCGAGGCATTGGATACCGCTACCTGAACATCGCCAAGATAATCGCTGATCAGCTCCGCTACGGCTTCAGTAGCACCAAGGCGCAGACGGCCAATCACACTCATCCCCGGCACATAGGCCGGAGTTGAAAAATCGTAGCCATAGGATTCAGCGAGTTGTGCGGCGAGTTGCTGCGGCGTTCGGGAAATTCGGCGATTGAACTCCACACGAGCCGGAGAGGTTGGCAATGCCGATGAATCCAGCAAATAGTCTAACGACGCGTTAGTTGCCGATAACAATTGCACGGGAAGCTGACCAAATCCGGCAATACCCTCTGTTTGCACGGCAGTGGCGAACCCGGAATCATCGCCGTTCTCAACAATGATCAGATCGGGGGCATGGGTGCCAATCCAGCGCCACAGGGCATGAGCAACGGGGTTCTCGATATAGGCATCGCCCTGCGGTGGAAAACTGAAGGCTTCGTTATCGGGATTGGCGACCCCAATGATAATCAGGTTTACCGGTCGTGCCTGAGTTTCCAGTTGAGCGTATCGCTGCAACAATGACTGCAATTGATCAGCGGCTCCCGAGGCTCCATTTAATCCCGCCAGATACAAGATGGTGGGTGCCGGTTGAGCCGTAGCGCCGATACGCTGAGCACGGATAACAGTTCGATCTGCCGTTAAACCCACTTCCCAGTCGAAAATCTGAGCTGAGACAAACAAGGGTTGCAGCAGTAAGCTTGAGAGAAAAGTTAAAAAGAAGTATTTACTCATCATGTTCCAACAAATCGAAAATCGGTACACAGGTTTTCTCGGCCTCAGCCACTGAACTAGTTTTCGCGAGACTCTAGCGAGCTTCTCTAATCATTGGATGTACCGGCGGGCATTCACCGATCTCTATTCTGCCCATGGTGACGAATCCACAGCGCTCATACAAAGACATGTTGCGCGGATTAGATGATTCCAGATAGGCAGGCAGTCCTTCAGAGTCGATGCGCTCCAGCGCCGCCTTCATTAACTGCGAGCCAAGACCCTTCCCCTGGCTGATAGGGTCGACGCCGATTATGGGCAGATACCAGGTGTTTTCCTTGGGATGGTACTCTTCCATCTTCTCCAGCACCTGAAAGAAAACCTCGAGTCGCTCTTTGGCCGCGTATTTTTCGGCCTCGGCGATAAAACGCTCTTCGTCGCTTTCTACCCCGGGCGGCATCCACAGAGCAATACCCTCAAAATCATTCGCCACAAAAGCCGATCCGCTGTCGATAGCACCACCACCGAAAGCATCGAAGGCTGGGCCCACCTTGGCATAATTGTCAGCCAGAGGAAATATCCAGCGTACGAAAGGATCGGTGGAAAAACCGAGCAGCAAAGTGCTGATCGCTTTGTCCCGGTCCTGTTTCTCTACAATCGATATACGAGGTATTTCCATCTAATTCTCCTTCTTGTTGCCGCGAATCAAGAAAAAACTCACTGGCTATTATGGGTTAACAAAAATTCTTCTATTCTAGCGTCAACTTCTTCCGCATGAGAGAAAGGCATCATATGATCTCCACCTTCGATTACCTGGAACGACGCCCCTGCAATCTGTTCTGCCAGCAATTCACTATGGCTGAATCGCACGTTGATATCTTCAGTACCATGAATGATCAGTGCAGGCACTCTAATCGCAGTATTTTCCACTGCATAGCTTGCAAATTGGGCAATGTCGTTCTCTTGTCCTGCGGCCCGCTGGGAAATGGGCCAGATCGACCACACCGGTGATTCCATCTGCGCCGATTTTTCCGGGTCGCTGAGGATGCGTTGCCGATTCACAGGATTGGGCACCATCATGTTGACGATGCCCTCTGCTCCCATAAAGTTCTCCATGAGCGAAAGAACTGCCCAGTTTAAAAAATCCGATTGGGCAATCATCTGCAGAAGAAATGGTGGCTCTTCCTGCACTTCACCTATAACCATGGGTTGCGAGACAGCCTCCAGGGCAATCAGCGCCGAGGTTCTCGCCGGGTAGAGCGAGGCAAAAGCCAGTGACGATGGCCCGCCTCCTGAAATCCCCATGACAGACACCTTGTCGATGCCTAATGCATCCAGCAGCGCCGCGTAAGCCCGTGCCTGTTCCGTGGGAGTACTGCCGACACTCAGTGGGGTTCTGAGGTAACCGGGTCGGGATGGCGACAGCACTCGCATGCCAGCAAAGGAAACTGCCTGATCATAGCCTCCGGGAGTGCCATGCAGCACCAATACCGTCGGCCCCTGGGTTCCGACAATCTGATATTCGATTGGACCAGCGGATGTATCGGCAATCTGACTTCCCGCTGCCAGTGCTTCGAATGCGGAGCTTCTAAAACTCCAGTAGAAGAAACTCGTGACTACAACCACCAGGCCAATAAATGCCAATAACCCTAAGCCGATCTTCTTGAACATTGGCTTTCCTTTGCTTCAGCAAGCTATTAAGAATTCATTTCCTCTTGAGAAGCGAGCCCAATATCAGATTCATCGCTACGGATGTTGTCTATCACTTCAAGAAAGTTCTGCGCATGCCCTCTCGCCCCCAGGGACGTTCGCCACTGTTCAAAGATGGGTAGATTCATAAATTCTCTCAGAGTCGCCTTGCGGCTTTCCCAATTGGGTTGGTCCAGGTAGCCCGTTATGTACTGGTTATACCTGGCAGAGGAATCAAGCAGGTACAGATTGAACAGAATGATGGCTTTACGATTATCTTCGCGACCTTCGAACGATTCACCGGCTAGAAGCCTGTCCCAGATTTCTGCATTCTCCATGATGATGGAGGCGAAATTCATTTCGGACTGCAACACGGCCTGCAGGCTGTTGTTGTTAGCGAGCTTGTTAGTCTGGCGAACCTGGCTCGATAAATAGAGCAGCGATAGAATAACGGCGAGTGCGCCGACTATTTCCCCGACTGCACCTATGGCATCCCAGTTCATACGATTACTAACCTAATCAACTAACGCTTGAAAATTATTTTGTCATTGTAGTGATTCTCACGCAGGAATCCGCTGTAGGAGTCCAGACCTCGCACGTAAGTGTTGAAGAATGCCAGTGCATAGGCAACCGTGATGGTATGGGCTTCGTCCGCAGCAATATAGGTCAGTGGCTCACCGTTTGAGGTACGCACGCCGGTTCCGAAGCCGCGGCCATACATCGGATTGTACTGATTGACGCTGGTGAATGTCATGTGCCCTGCATCCAGAATCTCCACGAGGTAGTGCGGCCCCTGCGATTCTTCAAAGTAATTGCGATTCCTTTCGTTACCCTGTAAGCCGATCACAGAATCTTCGGTACCAATTATCATCATAATGGGCGTACTGACATTCTTGCGCTCCTGCGTTGGCCCTCCCGGCGCCAGGATCACTCCGGCTTTGACCCGGTCGTCCTGATTCAGGACATTGATACTGGTAGAACCGCCGAAGGACATGCCGCTGACGGCTACCTGGTCAAGATTTATCCGTCCTGCGAAGCGGCTATCGGCGCCCGCATTCATTTTAGCCATGCTGTCCAGCAAGAAACTGATATCGTTGGGGCGATCAGTAGCTGAGCTCGCAGCCCGCGTACCACCGCTTATCACCGGTTTGCCATCGAGAAAAGTAAAGCGGGCATTGCCGGTGTGGTCAGCCGCCATGACGATATAGCCGTGAGAAGCCATATGTTCCACAAAATAAATATAGCCGAAGCGGGTACCACCGCTGCCATGGGAAAACAAGATCAGCGGCCACTCGCCATCCCGCACTGAAGCATCACGTACCGCGATATTTTCGAATGTCCGGTCCAGCTCGGCGACGGTAATACCCTCTCGATAGCCACCCAATCCCTCTTCAGCCGCCTCAAGAAATCCTGTGCCAGCGCCTCGCAGAATAAACTCAGAGAATTTATTGGCAGGAAGTCCACGTACGCCATCAACGGCGGGATACCAGATCTCGGTAAGTAACTGCCTCGGCCCACCGGTCTCCGGGTCAACGCGGCCATGGTCGTCTAGTTGCATGGAAGTCACACCGACCGGAAAAAGTCCAGGCTGCTCAGGATCAAGTGCGCTTTGCGCGAAGAGAGATTTGCAAGCAAGCAGAAGAACTGCCGCAAGAATATATTTCGATATACTTGAACTTTTCATGATTGGGGTTCCTTTAGGTACATATCGACTCTCGCATAGCCTCGAGTATATTAGATGATTTGCCGTTCATTCAGGCCCAATTGCGGCCTGAGTAATTCCCGAAGTTATCAGGACGGGTCTGTTTTCTACTACTTTCTTTCATTATTTCTTTCATTATTCCTCTATTCCTTTATTCCTCTATTTCTCTATTTCTCTATTTCTGGATTGAGAAAAAAGATCTGCCTTTACTCCTTCCTTTAATCAGGAGGAATGCGGAACTCACCCAACCGCGGAGGAGTTACTGATCTTTCTTCGGGTGTATCTAGTTGAGGTATCCAGTCATAAGGAAGCCGATGGGCACGATAGATGCGATGTGTTGGTGTATCACCTTCGCCAAAAAACGGACTGACATATTCCCAGACGATTTCTTCCTCATCCGTGAGCTCAAATACACGCCCGTTCATACCTTCATTAATCAGTGTGCTCCCATTGGGAAGTCTTTGGGCATTACTGACATAGTGGCTATAGAACATGGACCGTTCAGTCCCGCCTATAGAATAATCCCAGATCTTCTCAAAGGTAACTGGATTGATCTCCAGCACCCGAGAGCTGTCCCTGGTCATGGAACCGACCCCATCGGGAGCCGCTGGATTGGAAAAGCCGTAACCACCACTGCCGCCATTATCAAAAACCAGGAGATTACCAGCACCGGGCAAACCCTCGGGGATGATATGGGGATTGTGTTGCCCAATGATCTGGCCAATCCCTGCCAATTCCTTAGACGAAGTATAGTCCGGTCCCATGCGCCACACGATGCTGCCGTCCCGACCAATGATCGCTATGATGTTGGCGGTACGACTGCTGATCATGACATTTTCCGGGTGAAAGCGTTCGTCTCCCTGGTCATACCATTGGTTCGGTCCAATGTAGTTAGCCGAATTGATATGCAACCAATCTGCACTTTGCCGCGCTTCATTCCACTGCACGGATCGGTGTATCGCGTTTCTGGCATCTTCCGAGAAACCCAGTTCGTCGACGTGATCACTTGCGAGCCATTCCCATAAGACCTCGCCTTCCCATGAGACCTCATAGATATAGTCATCTTCCAATCGTTTGTCAGATACTTCCGGGGCCGTGACGTTCTTATGGGCAAGAATCAACGTCTTGCCACCCGTGGCATTGGGCATCTGTTCAGGGGCGTAATAACCAACTGGATTTCCCTGGCGTTGCCAGTCATGATGCTGGCGTGCAGCCCACACCATCTCACCACCATGCTCTGCGCCGTTTTCATCTTCGGTTTTTTCCGTGATCACGTGCTCCGCCCGGTCATAGCGCCAGACTTCATTGTCTTCCCAATCGAATTCTCTGAGGGCAATGGATTCCTGGTATGGGTTGCGCCGCACATCACCTCCCATGACATAGCCGCCTGGGAGAATTCGGAACGGACCAACACCAGCGAGTTGTGGCCAACGCCGCAGTGTATTGCCATTCATGTCCAGCAGAACCGCGCCCTTGCCATCGGCTGCGTCTATGATTGTATAGCCGTTCCAGGCCAGCTCAGGTTTATAGATCGTGGTTCCGGTAGGAAAGACAGAAGGCACAGCGATAAGCTGGGTTGATGAATAGCCAACAGTCATTAGCAGGGTTGTCAGTAGGAAAAATTCCTTTTTGATCATCACTCTCTCCAGTTATTTTTTATACTTGGTTTTTGATATGAAGCACTCTTCATTAGTTGAGTAACAGGGATAGATCAAATTTCCCTGAAGAATCATAGAATAATAACAATGATTCGAAAATTGAATTGCCCCTAATCCTCCGGCTTAATCATCCGCTGCCAGCTTATCCAGTTTTTCTTGAGACGTAGTCCCGCCCAACGCAACGGCTCTGGAAAAATATTCCCTGGCTTGCTCCATATTTTCCTGAGCAAGGTAATAATCGCCGAAGGCATCGAAGACAATCGGGCTGTCTGGATTATTTTTCTGGTTCATTGCAAAGAGCGCATAGGCACTGTCTGGTTTTTCATTTCCAAGGAACGCGTGACCCAGGCGATTAACAAATTGCACCGGGGCAACAACCGTATAAGCAAAATGTTCAGAGACATTGGCGTAATGGGATGTGATGTGATTGACGACCTCATCCGGCGTGGCAGTTGAATCTTCGGAGAGAAGTTCATTGATGCCCCTGACTTGATACCAGGGAAAAAGGAAACGAATGGCATCATACTCGGCAATCAACGGCACACTGCCATGATTGTCATCGTCATAGTATTTCCAGTCGAAATTGAGCCCGTTACGTTGTTCGGCAGCGGCGCTGGCCGAGAATTGCAATATCGAGCGGATGTGCAGCGTGGATTCATCGGTATTATCTACCACGTCACCCAAACTCATGCCTTCGCGCATCGTATTGGCCACGGCTACATAGAGCGACTTGCCGGAGAAGTCTCTCTCTATCAACGCCGCTTCGGCTTTCCTGAGTATGGCCTGCTCGTCCCACCACAGACTGGGATCGATGGCGACATAATTATCGAACAGGTGTGGGCGCGTCACCAGGGCATCGATAGCCATCAAGCCTCCCAGGGAGTGCCCGATAAACGTCCGATATCTGCTAACCGGATAGGCCTCTTCGATATAGGGAACGAGTTCGTGCTCAATAAAATCCAGGAACGCATCGCCACCGCCGGAGGTTCCCTCGACATGAGTCGGGGTCAGGTCCCTGAAACGATCGGTGTTGGGAATACCCACCACGATCATCTGAGGCGAAATAGTATTGCCATTGGTAGTGCTCAGTTGCTTGATCATGCCGGTGACAGAGTGGAAGTGGCCATTGCCATCGAGCAGGTACACCACCGGATATTTGGATGCGATGTTCTCAGGAGTTTCAGCTCCCCTGGGAACATAGATCCAGATATCTCTTTCTTCCCCAAGCGCCGCCGAATCGAGCTTGTCGATGTGGCCGATGATGATCTGATCGTCAGCCTCAACTACGGGCTCAGTAACTTCCGCAGGCTGACAATCTAATAAGGAAGCGAGCAGTGAAATGGCAAACACATTTCTGAGATTCTTCATGAGGGTATTGCTCCTGTGAAACTGAGCTATAAGCTGTATCATTTTTATATTAAACCTTTCCTCGGTCAGGCAGCGTTGAGCCAGCTTCCCACAGGTCATACTCGGCCTGCATGCGCACCTACATCTCGGCACTGGTACTGAGCATGAATTCCAGCACCAGGGCAAAAAACGGAGAGATACCGCGCTTGCCGTTAACAATTTCGTTAATCTTGCGGGAAGCGCAGCCACAACGTTTCGCCAACGCCGTCTGGTTAAGGCTCATCTCAGCCATGTACACTTCTGCGAGTGCCTGGCCAGGATGCATGGGGGCTGGATTAGAAATCATGATTAACCTCTGTGGTAATTCTCAATCTTTACTTCGGAAAATGCGCCATTCTTAAACTTGAATGTAATACCCCGGGGTAATGCGATCGTGACACTTCAATAACTCTTAAGATCACCCTTCCATTTAAGTAACCGGATAGTCGGTGGTTCACCTCATATTTTCAAGTCTTCCAGCACCCGTGTTGAGAAATAGATCTGTCTTTATCTCTTACTTCTTCAGATGCCCATCGAACCACTCAACCATCGCGCCAATGTAGTCCGGTGGATTTACCGCACCGGGGAATGTGGGTCCATGACCGGCATTCGGAATGGTAATGAGATGGGTCGCCACGCCAACCTGTCGCAGCGCTGCGTGCAGCACTTCGGACTGCTCGAAAGGAACGGTTTCATCCACATCGCCGTGCAGTAACAGGACCGGCGGATCATCAAGGGAGACGAAATCGATAGGCGAGGCTTCTGCAGCACGTTCAGCATCCGGATCCATGCGAGCGAAGTCAGTCACCGGTGCCCGAGCTAATACAGTCTGCACCTTGGCACTGACCCGGTTGATCGGGTCCTCATCATTAGAATCTCCCTTACCATCGTGCAGCCCCAGCATGCTAACCAGGTAGCCACCGGACGATCCACCCACAGCACCGATACGATCCGCATCGATTCCATAGTCATCAGCATAGTAACGAACGAAGCGCACGGCACGTTGCACATCCAGTACCGCTTCGGAGATTTCGAACTTGGGGATAGCGCGGTGGTTCAAGGAGAAGATGGTATAGCCTTGTTCTACCAATGGCGCACCATAGATCCGTACCTGGCTCTCGCTGAGCTGGGGCGCGTCGTAAGACAGCGGCCTTCGGAAACCACTGCCTGAGACGTGGACAATGCCATAGCCATTGGGTTTTTCGGGATAATGTACATCCATCACCAGGGCCAGGCCGGATACCATGCCAATTACCACGTTTTTCTCTATTTTGGTTTCGGCATAGGCCAGTGAAGGCATTACCAGCAACGCTGCCAGTAGGATAATAATTTTTTGTCTGCAAAACATCGCATTCTCCTCGTTTCTGTAATTATTTATCTTCATTGAATATGGGATTGGGATTGCGCAACATCAAATCCAGGCTATCAACAATCGCTACCCAATCGGCATCTTCGTCTTTAGCCTGTTGCAAGAACGCTGCCTGTGAATAATTCCAGAAAGCCGCCTTATGTAACTCCACACCACTCGATAGCGGCGCATTCTCTAACATGAAATTTTGGATGGCCTGATCGGTGCCGTCCAGACCCAACTGGCTAAATAGAGCAGCCAGGGAATGATTGCGTCTCTCCACTATTACTCCATCCAATATTAATGAGAATTAAAATTTTACTATTACTGCCGGTCCATTTCCTGTCTTCGAGCCCCTGCCAATATTCCCGGCAGTGAATAATTGCCTTCATGACACGCCGACTCATACAGGTACTCACCCTCCTCCAGGCGGCTTAATTGCATTTCTGCGGTAACCGGCTGAGTGTAAATATTCGGATCAGTAATCGTGTATCTGTATTCAAGTTCACTGGCAGAAACCGGCGTTAGCGTCTCGGTAATTTTCAGGGCAGCCGTAGAACGAATAAATGTGCTCGATGCGGCTGGTTTAAAATTCGTAGTGTGGATAACCAGTGAATCTTCGTCCCAGTGAGCTATCGAATCACCCAGCCATTTTGCATAGCCATTTGTTGGATGCTCACTATCCAGTTTTATTATTCTTATAGCGGTTGAGTATTCACCATAGAGAATCACGTAATTTTCAGTCTGAACGATTTGCATGTAGCGTGTATGACTGGACCCGATAGGCCGAATCAGTGGCAGGTGTTCTGGATAAGCCAGACAGCGTTCGTTGGCGGGTCGGATCTCCGGTCCATCAAACATTCTAAATCCGTTACTCAACCATTGTTCGCGAATATCCTTGTCCCTGTCGTCGCGGTAAGGGAATCGCCCGTTCGGCGGATCGATAATCAGAGAGGTCCGGTACTCGCCGCCAATTCGGGCAACAGCCAGCATGCGCTCAGGATTGAAATTTGCATCGGTGACCTGCCCGAGTGGAACTCCGGCAGGAGGAGGAGCGCGATCCGCTGCCAGTGGGCTGGCAATGGTGTCATATTCGGCGTTTCTGGCGTATTGGACTCGCAGCACTTCTGCTTCGGTATAGGAGCGCTTATTGCCCAACTCGACTGGTCGTTCCAGCGGTGTCAGGCTCATATTTCCCCAATTGCCTTGCAGGTCCGGATGCCCGTGTTCGGTTCGGGGAACTTCCCAACCAGCGGAAATAGCATCGTCCTGTGCAAACAGAGGCGGCGACAATATCACTAACGAGCATAACGCAAAGGGTATGGAGATTAGACCTGAGATAATACGCATAAGCCATTCCAGCCTGGTATTAAACGTGTTTTGCTCTTGTTTGTTCGACTATACGCCGTCAACTATTCAGCGTATACGATAAATTGGGCCTGATTTAATGGCTTCTTCAAGAGTCTTTTTTCGGTCAATTGCAAGCAATCAGGCGCCTACTTACTATGGCCTCATTGAAGCAGGCAATATAGGGACAAGTAAAAAGATCCTGAGGGATTAAAGATAGTCCCAGTGACTCGTTTTTGTTCTCAATTATTTCTCAGCCACTGGTTTCAGGTATTGGTCGAACCAGGCCACCCAGCGTTCCTGGCGATCTTTCTGGAAACTCGGCCGCCGAATGCCATGGTGTTCGCCGGGGTAGACAACGAGTTGGGTTTCAATACCGAGCCGTTTCATCGCGATATACATCTGTTCGGAATTATTGATGGGCACGTTCCAGTCCACATCGCCACCCATCCATAGAGTGGGTGTGGTGATATTTTCAACTTTGTTAAAGGGTGAAAGCTCGGCCCAGCGCTCGGGATACTCCCAGGGCAGGCCAAATTCAAGCTCATACATCAATTGATATTGATCGTGACCATAATTGGCAGCCACCAGGCCGAGGCTGGCGCCGGACATCGCCGCCTTGAAGCGCTGGGTTTGGGTGATGACGTAGTTGGTGAGGATTCCTCCGTAGGACCAACCGCCCACACCGATGTGTTCGGCATCGACAACGCCAATCTCGATACCATGCTCGATAGCCGCCATGACATCATCAAAATCATTCTTACCCCAGGCAGCAACCGTGCCGTGGGCGAACTCGCTGCCATAGCCAGTTGAGCCGCGCGGGTTTGGCAAGATGACGGCGTAGCCATTGGCGGCGTAGAGTTGGGCAATCTCGTTGTAAGCGAAGGTGAATTGTGATGCGGGCCCTCCATGCAACCACAGTATCGTTGGGTAGCGGGTGTCGGGATCGCTATTGAGTGGCCTTACCAGAAATGCCTCAACCGACGTGCCATCGGCACTATTGAAACGTAGTTTCTCAACCGGTGCTCGCGCAATATCGGCAAGTGCTGCATCGGTGACATGGGTCAGTCGTTTGAGCCGGTCAGCTTCGACTGCGTATATTTCCGTGGGTTGAACAGCCTGGCTCATCGCCACTACCGTCATATCCCCACTCATGTCGAAGTCGCTCACACTGGCCTGGCGATCTACCAGCCGCACCACATCGCCTCCGCTTGCTCGAACCCTGGCAAGGTGATCGACGCCGCTGTCCTGGAGGCGAAAGTAAATGTTGCGACCGTCGCTGGAATACTCCGGGTCAGCGACATTGCGATCGAGATCGGGAGTCAGGACTATGCGCTGATCGGCACCGATTTCGGTGACAGCCAGGTAGCGCGTCGGGGTCAATGCCGAACCTCCGACATCTGGTCCGGTAGTTGTAACATAGGCGATACTGCGGCCATCGGGACTGAATGCGGGTTCGAAGTCGCGTCCCGGGTTAGAGGTAATTTGGGTAAGCCGGTGGTCGTCATCGTCAACATTAACGACAAAGATGTCAGTGCCATAGTTCAGATCAGCGTCTGCCGAGCGATCGCTGACAAAGGCAATGGATTTTCCATCCGCGCTCCAGACCGGATCGGAATCGTCATAGTCCCCTGCAGTAATCTGCACGGGAGCATCGTCACCACGCGAGAAAACATAAATGTGCGCACGACGCCGATCAAGGTAGCCGATGTTGTCTTCCTTGAATTGCATGCGATCGATCACCTTGGGCAAGGGCTTGTCGTCGTCTTCTTCATCCTCAGTCAATTGCGCCAGCGTTGGATCGGTAATCAACAACATTAAGCGACTACTGTCGGGCGACCAGGCGAATTCACTGATGCCTTGCTTAACTGCGGTTAGCTGAACGGCTTCGCCACCCAGGCGGTTCAGACTCCACACCTGTGCCTTGGCGTCCTCTCCTCTGGATGCCTTGAATGCCAGATACTTATTGTCAGGACTCCACTGCGGATCGCTTGCCGAGGTGTCCACTGAAGTCATGGGAATGGGCTCGCCGCCAGTGCCAGAGACCATCCATATCTGCGTATTGGACTCGTCCTCTTCCATGTCGCGAGAGCGCACCACGTAGGCCACCCACTCACCATCGGGACTGACTTGAGGGCTAGACACTTCATTGAGCGCTATGAGGTCGTCAACAGTTAGAGGACGTTGGTCATCCTGGGCCAGGACTGCGATCGAAGATAAAATGGAAAAACCGAATACCAAAGTGATTCTTAATCGGGTGAACATCTATTTCTCTCCAGTAGAAATGGGGTCGATGAATTGAATGGCCGCCAATGGCGATGTAAAATGCACTTTCAAGCCAATAACAACTGCGCTGTAAACTGATGCCCCTCCCCCAGCACCCCAAATACCGCGATGATAATACCGAGCGTACCAACCGCTCTTTCGGGCACCCACCGATTTGTAAGCCGTATCATCAAGAAAATAGTGATCCCTGAAATCAGGATTAGCATAGTGATTGAAGGGGCTACGACTAGCGATATAAGAATCAATGCGACCAACAAAATAACCTTGTAACGGAAACTCGTATAGTCGGTAGAACTCTTCCATGGGTGACTAAACGATTCTATTGTGGTGCGCTCATCCTGAAATTTTACTGCGCTTGCAACCGTATGAGCTTGATCGGGAAAACGGACTTCCAGAGGAAAAGTAAAATATTGAAGTATCACTGCAAATTCAATAGTAAAAATTCCCATGATTTGCCTCCACCTATACTGTGGGCGCAGATTTGCTTGTTGCTTAACATTGACCAGAGCAGAAAGTGCCAATAGCTCGTAAGGGTCAGAGACCGCTCAGTAATTATTCTGAAGCGCCAGCCGCCTCGAGGAAAGACACCACTGAAGTATAGCGGCGCTGTTTAGCATAGGCGAGTGCCGTCACACCGTCGGCGTTCCTGGCATTGATATCAGCCCCGGCCTGCACTGCCAGCATGACGGAATCCAGAATAAAGGACTGCCTGTCACCTAACTGACCGGCGCGGCGTTCGGGCGTGCCCCAGCTAACACGCAATCTGGGGTGGCCAAGACCGACCGCTGCCATTACCAGGTTAATCTGGCCTTCGTCCTGGATAAAAAGCTCGCCAAGACGAATCGCCGGATAGCTCATATTCACGACGGCTTTGGGATCGGCACCGGCTGCTAACAGGGCTTCCATGATTGCAGGTTCGGAGAATCTGGCCGCCAACCACAGCGGTGTGGCACCTATGAGCGCGTCATGGAAATTGTAGTCGGTTGCCTGGCGGCGGACCGGCGTGGGTTTCTCGAGTAGAGATTCAACGTCAGCGCCGTGTTTCAGCAAGGCCTTAACCGCATCGAGGTTGCCGAGGAGTACGGCGGCATGTAAGGCGGTGTGACCGCTGGCTTTCGATTCGGTATCGGCGCCGCTTTCTAATAACAATTCTAACAACGCCGCATTGCCACCATGGATCGCCATGATCGCCGGACTGGTGCCGAAGGCAGACAGACCATTCACATCGGCACCGGCTTCGACAAGGTGTAGGGCTGATCGCCGGTCACCGGAGCGGGCGGCAAAAATTAATGGCGTGTTGCCACCCTGTTCGATCCAGTACTTGTAGTCGGGGTGGCTGTCCTGCTCTTTTTCGGATTTCACATACTGGGTGCGTACCAGCGAGCGAGCCTCGAGGTCGGCACCGTACTCGATCAATGCCGCGACCGCCGCGGAATGTCCCCGGGCTGCCGCCCACATCAGGGCAGTCTGGTCGCGGGTAACCGCCGCATTGGGGTCGGCTCCGGCGGCAAGCAGCGCTCTGACCACAGCGCCGTTGCCACTTTGGGATGCGGTCATTACGATGGTTTCACCGGAGGTCAGCGCGATGCGTGGATCGGCACCGGCCTGTAGCAAGGCATTGGTCATTGCAGGGCTGCCGTTTTCGGCTGCCAGCCATAGTGGAGTCGCACCCAAATCGTTAGTGGCGTTGACATCGGCGCCGGCGGCAAGGAGTGCCTGGGCGCCTAACAGGCTGTCATGATAGCTCGCCCAATGCAGGGCCGAGGAGCCATCGCCGTAGACAGCATTGGCATCCAGGCCATCGGCCAACAGCTTTTGCAGCTCTTGCCACTGCTGTTGCTTGGCCAGTTCCACCACGGGTGGCAGGATCTGACCGTAGGCAGGAACTGCGAGTACCAGGAAAAAAATGAAAGGCGTAATTAATGGCGTCAGAGTAAATAACCAGTAGTTTTTCTTGCCTGTCGCCATATCAATCCACACCCTTTCTCAATCTACTGGTTTTTTACTCTGGCCCCACATCAGAAGATTGGGAGCGGATCGGAGCTGCCACCGAATTGATCAACATACACGCCAAAACGTTCCAACAGGGTGAGGTGCAGATCTGCCATTGTTGGCTGATGAGTGTACTGAATATGATCGCCACCGTATAACCAGCCGGCACCGCCACCCACCAGCAGTAGCGGCAGATTGTTGCCGGCATGCACCGTGCTATTGGAAATACCACCACCGTAGAGAATAGTCATGTTATCCAGCAGGGTGCTGTCGCCTTCCTTGATCGCTGCCAGTTTATCCAGGTAATTACTAAAGAGTTGCACGTGATACGTGTTGATCTTCGACATGCGCTCCACCAGTTCCGGCACATTGTTGTGATGTGACAGTGGATGGTGGGCATCGGGCACATCAATCTGGGGATAGGGGCGCGCACTCTGCTCCTTGCTCATCATGAAGGTCATGACACGAGTCAGGTCGGTCTGCAATGCCAGCACCTGCAGATCCTGCATGATATCCATGTGATCCTCAAATACAGGTGGTACGCCTGCCGGCTGATCGAGCTCCGGCAAATCCAGATCGATCTGTTCTTCGGCTTTCTGGATGCGACGTTCGATGTCCCGTACTGAATCGGTGTAGCTGTTCACCAGATGCCGGTCCGTGGCGCCAAGCTTCGACTCCAGGCCATGCAGCTTGTCCAGTACGGCATCGAGAATACTGCTCTGCTGGCGGAGGCGGGCTTCGCGCGCCTCTTTGGCGGTACTGCCGCTGTCACCGAACAGGCGCTCAAACACCGCCCGCGGATTATGTTCGGTCGGTAAGGGGTCGGTGGGTCCACGCCAGGACAGGGTATGGGTATAGACACAGCTCAAGTTCACGGTGCAGGCACCTGCCAGGGCAGGCGCATCCATGGAAAGCTCGAGGGAAGAGAGTTGGGTTTCCTTGCCAAGCTTGTTCGCTAACATCTGATCGATGGAAATATCGGCAAGAATCTCGGTCTCGTTCTTGCCACCCTGGGTGACTCCGGTTAGAAACGAACCACCGGCACCGGCGTGGGCGACATTCCAGTTGGCGTTAAGCCCGGACAGCACCAGCACTTGTTCGCGGTGTCTTGCCAGAGGACTCAACACCGGTGTTAATTCGAAATCGCGACCGATGGTGGTGGGTGACCAGTAATCCATGGCCATCCCGTTCGGAATATAGACGGTCTGGAAACGATGGATCGGGGCCGGAGCCTGGGCAAAAGCCGGCGTCATGGCATCCAGCATCGGCAAGGCCAGTGCGGCGCCCGCACCCTTGAGGACAGCGCGGCGGGAGATCGCCCGGCCAGTACAGATGTGTAAAGTACGGCTTGCCTCGTTCTGTTTATTCTTCATCTGAATGCTTCCTCATTAATAGGAATAGCAGGGTTTTGAATCTATAGGTCCAAATGTACCACGGGAACTGCTTGTAAATCTGCTTCGACTACTGCAATCGACCCTAATCAACGCCAGGATCTACAGTTTCCCTGTTGGCGTTCTCAATAACGTTCTCGGCCAGTTGTACTGGGGCTCGACTCATCTTGAACGCCGGGCTTTCGACAATCCCTAATACTATGGCTGACCAGCGATAGTCTTCGGTCGCGGCATCGCGGACGATCTGGCGTACTACTGGCTGATCGTAATACTCGATCCGTCGTCCCAGCGCATAAGTCATCAGCTTTTCAGTCAGGGTATGGGCAAATTGATTGGGTCGGTTGAGCATCCAGTCGCGCAGGTCGGCGAAACCGGAAAATTCCACTCCGCCTGGATAGTTGCCGTTCGGATCTACCGGATTGCCCACTTCGTCGAACTCGCGCCAGGCGCCAATCACATCGAAGTTTTCCAGTGCAAAACCAATCGGATCGATCACTACATGACAGGACGCACAGATCGGGTCGGCCCGGTGCTGCGCCAACCGCTCACGAATGGAAGCCGGCGCAGTGCCGTTGCCTGCCTCTGGCAAGACCGGCACATTCGGTGGTGGCGGTGGTGGCGGCGTGCCGAGCATGTTATCCAACAGCCATTTGCCTCTTAATACCGGCGAGGTTCGGCCCGGGTAAGACGTCACCGTCAATAGTGCACCCTGTGCCAGCAAGCCACCGCGCTGGGTGGTATCGGGTAATGCTGCCTTGCGGAAACGGCTGCCATACACACCCTCGATTCCGTAATGTCTGGCCAGTCGTTCGTTAACATAGGTGTAATCCGCACCCAGCAGATCCAGAATGCTGGCATCGGTTTTCAATGTCTCGCCAATAAACATCTCTGTCTCACGGCCGAACGCTTCGATGAGACTGACATCGTAATCGGGAAATAGCACCGTGTTGATCTGTACTTCATCCAGGCGCCTGAGGTTGAGCCACTGCGCGGCGAAATCTTCCACCAGCGTCTTCACACCACGCTCATCCGCCAGCATGCGGCGCACCTGCTGTTCATAAATGCGTGGATTGGACAGTCGTCCCTGCTCCGCCAACTCCAACAGGCTTGCATCGGGTGCGCTGCTCCAGAGAAAGTAGGACAGCCGGGAGGCCAGTTCCAGGTCACTCAGCTCGAAAAGCTCGCCGCTGGCTAGCTGGCCCTGACTGTTGTAACTGCGAATCAGGAAATCCGGATCGCTGAGAATAAATTCCAGGGCGAACTGAATGCCGGTATCGAAACTGCCGCCCTGCTCGCGACCGCGATTGAAGAACTCAAGCAGCAATTCTGTATCGTCCGCAGTAACCGACCGGCGATAAGCCTGGTGAGCCATGCGGTTGAGTATCTGCGTGGCACAGGCCGCTTCTTCGGCGCGCTGTTCAGGATAGCAGGAGAAGATTAATTGCCGACTCGGGGACTCACCAAAATCGGCGGCAGTGGTCGCATTAAGGTAGGGACCACCGATCTCCACGGCGTGCACCTTCTGGTAATCCAGGTAGGCTTCGGAGTTTGCCGGCAAGCGCCCGCCTTGCCGGGGTTGTGGTATTTCTTCTTCTTCAACCTGCTCCCTTACATAAGACACAGCTATCTGATGGGGACCGGCCGGAACTTGCACCCGCACCTCCAGTCCCTCGGTTGCCTCATACAGCATGTACTGTTCCCAGTCGATGCTGCCGGGCTCGCCAGTGCCACTGAAACTTAAAGGTGTCGGCGTACCGGGTGCTTCACCGCCGATAGTGAAGCGCTGCAGCAGGCGACCGTCCAGGCGCACGTCGAGTTGCTGGGCCCAGCCCAGGCCCTTCACGTAATCCTGGTAGTTGGTTTCGATCGCGACCTTGATCTCGTATTCACCCTCAACCGGAAAGTTATGGATAACTGCAATGCCACCGCGGGAACCGAACGGCATGTCGTCATTCTGGCGCCAGTCCTGGCTCATGTAGAGAGGAATTTCGTAAGAAGTGATGCTGGGGCTTACCGGCGGTAAGCCAGTGGCGAGTCGAGTTATTTCCCGCGCCACTGACATGTAGCGTTCCATGTGTGCAGTTGAGAAAGGCAGCGAGGCGGCAATATTATCGAAACTGCCATCGGCGGTTGGATCACCCGGCAGCAGGTCCATCACATCGACATGCAGACCGAGCAGGTCATTGACCGTGTTGTTGTACTCGTACCGATTCATCCGATGCAGTGGTGTTACCCGTCCCGGGTTAGGATTCGCTGCCCAGGCCTGGTCGAGTTCAGATTCCAACCAGGCGGTCATAATTTCATAGGCTTCAAAGGGTGGCCGCGGCATGCCCGCCGGTGGCATCATATGCGCGCGCAGTTTTTTCACCACTGCCTCGAGGGTCTCGGCGTGCGCAGCCGGATTGCTAAAGTCCACAGATTGCAGGGATAAACCAGAGGTAGCCAGGGCATCGTTGTGGCAGGCCAGGCAATAGGTATTCACCGCCTGTCGCATATCGGCGGCGGCGAAGGGCTCTTGTGCGACTGACTCGGAGTTGAGGGGCTGAATCGATAGCAGGCCACCAACCAGGACGGCAGTGGCAATCAGACCAAGCAATTTCCCGGCATTCGAGTTCATGCTGTTTCCCGTGCAGGCGGCCAATAATGGGGCTTTCGACTGAATCCAGCCCTACAGCCCCGCCAGTTTAAAGTGTTGTTATCTAACTGGAAAACAGTACCTCAGGCGGGTTGCTACTGCAATATCAATAAGGAAACAAAGAGTGACAGGAATTGGAAAAAGGAGCAGATTTTTTTTGGGAAAAATCTGACCCTTTATTTTGCCTAACGATTAACTCGGTGGCAGTTGACACAACCCCCGGATACCCGACCAGCCATGTAGTAATGGGGTGGATTCAGGGAGGCCCCCATTCGTGCCTGGCGCACATCCACCAGGAAGGCACTCATGTAATCCTGCAGAAACGGATGATTTGATCCCGCATCTCCAGCTCGAAGATTACTACCAATGTCTTCAATATCTCGCAGAATACCGAGGACTTGCTGCTGTTGATCGATGCGCTGAAAACTATCCTCGGCCAGTGCCTCATCGAGTTGTTGCAATTGAAATCCCAACCTTTGCATACTTGAACGCAATTCCTGTGTACTGACATAATTAAAATCAGGAGGATAGGTTACCTGGCGAACCATTCCCGCAAAATTGTTGCAGGCACTTGGCAAGGTAATAAGCAGCGCAAAAAATGAAATGCGTACGTTCGTTAGTAATTTCTGGTATTTCATAAAGCCAATTTCTTGAACAAGATTATCAGGTTACCCATTTTTAGCGCTGTGTCCAGTGGAAGTATTCCCAATCCAGCAATTAAAGGGGACGGAGGTACCCCCAGAAAATATCGAATTAACTCAGTGGATTAACTTGTTTTACGTTTATGTTTGCGGATTGAAAGCAATCGAAGCCTATGAATTTCGACTTCAA
>JAQBSZ010000023.1 GCA_027623555.1 Pseudomonadota bacterium
GAGAGCGGGGTATGCGAAAGTTCAAATCCATGGATCAGGCACAGAGATTCCTGGACGTGCATGCCGCGGTATACAACTTATTCAACCTTGGTCGTCATTTGGTATCGGCAAAAACTTACAAATTATTTCGTCTACGTGCCTTTGCGTCTTGGGAAAAGGCAGCGGCAATATAGAACGCCAATTCCCAGGTTTTTTCAACTTGGTTAGTTAATTTGACAATACCCGCTCCGGGCCTGTGGTCTGTAGACGCTCCGCGTCGAATGGAACCGCCCACAATGCGGCGGCGCGGACAAATACAATATGGCCCGTTGGTACATAACGTGCGTTGTAGCCGTTCTGAATAATCGTTCTCACGTCGCCGGTTGATTGCACCCATAGATCAATGCGCCCGTTCTGCACACTGTTACCTGTAGCTACCGTATACAAAAGTGCATCGTCTCCCGGCAGTAAATGCGGCCATAATTGTGCGGAACCCGAATTTTCCTCATCAATGCCCAAGGGCCTCGGTGCGCCACCATTTTCAGAAATTCGTCCAAGCCGGCCCAAGTTTGAGGTATGAAAAATAGTGCCGTCGACGCTCCAGAAGCCGCCGCCTGCCCGGTTGTTTTCCGCGAGCAATTGGGGTGCCCCGCCGCTGATTGACACTTTGTGTAAGCTAGCTGCGCTTGGGCTACCTTGCGAAAATCCCACCCACTCACCATCAGGTGAGAAAAAAGGGCTGACGGCGCCGCCAGCAAACAGCTCCCGCTCCTGAAGTTGATCCAGATTTTTGAGATAAAGAGATCGTCTTCCAAGCTCTGGCCTTAATACGCTATAGACCAGCTTGCTGCCGTCCGCTGAGAGAGCAATATCCGCATTAGGTAAACCCGGGAAAAATGGTATGGTATTGCCAATATTGATTGAGAATCGACGGGGCAGAGTGGAGTCTGAGGCCTCGGTTATTACTTCATTGCTTGCCGAGGAGGGCACAGACTGATCGACGCCGAGGAACCTGTCCGACAATTGAAATCCGGCGACCAGCAATACAATGCCAAGGATGATGTAGTTAATGGGCTGTACGGCGGCGCTTTGGTTAGTCAGCAGTTGGGTCTGGACTCCCGAATCGGAGCGTATGCCATCAGGCGTGACTTCGTAGGCCCAGGCCATAATGATGGTGATGGGGAAGCCGATGAGCAACAGCAACACGATGAAGGAGTTAGTCCAGGCGGGTAACTGCAGGGCTGGCACCAAATTGTTTGCCACCTGAATAAGCACCCAGGCCACCACGGCATACACTCCGGCCACACGAAAGACCTTGCGGCGCTTCAATTCCTCGAACAGCTTGCCCATGAAGGCTTCCTGCTTATTGTTGTTTATTGGCTGGGGAGTCTAGCACACATGAAATATCGGCCTAAACGGCTGCTTTAGGGAGTTGAAATTGAGAGGTTGCAAAGAAATCACTAACGGCAGCTTTGGGTCGGAAGCTGTCCTTGGTTGGAACTAAAAACTCGCTCTTGCAACTGTCTGCTTTCGGCCAGAAAGCAGATAGTTGGCAACCTCAATTCGAGGTTGCCAAAGTCCTAATCTTTATGACTCCGTTGCCTCAGCAATCTCTAAAGCGTCATCCACCTCAATCCCCAAATACCTCACCGTGCTTTCCAGCTTAGTGTGACCCAGCAGTAGCTGCACAGCTCGCAAATTCTTGGTTCTCCGATATATAAGCGACGCTTTCGTTCTGCGCATCGTATGCGTGCCATAGGCGGTTTGATCCAATCCCACGCTAGTTACCCAAGAGTTCACGATTCGGGCGTATTGCCTTGTGGAGAGGTGAGGGGATGATCGGATCCTACTGGGGAATAGGAAGTCAGAGTGTTTTAGACGTTCTCTAGTTATCCAATCCAGGAGGGTGTCTCTGGTCTGACCCGTGATTTCAAATTGAACTGGTTGATTAGTCTTCTTCTGAGTGATCGTGGCTCTATGTGAAATGGCGCTGCCTTGCATTACGTTGGATACCTTCAGTTTGACCAGATCACATCCTCTTAACTTGCTGTCGATGGCCAGATTGAAGAGTGCGAGTTCTCGTACGTTTTGGCTCAGTTGGAGTCTGATTCTAATCGCCCATATTTCTTTCAGTTTAAGAGGGGCTTTTTGTCCTACCAACTTACCTTTGTTCCAGGCGATTCTGGAACTGGCGAAATTGAAAAAAATATTCATCTTTCAGATCCTTGTCAAAAGTTGTGGAACTGAATCGTAAAACTGACGGAGCGTATAAATCGAATTTCTGACTTGGGGAGGTTGGAATGGCCGGGGTAGAAGTTGAACCCGTGAGCTAAGTCATTCTTTTATCAAACTAAAGGCATAGCGGATAGAAAGAAATGTTACTCGCGGTGTTGCATAAATAGTGAGTCACACGCATTACATCTGTAACAGGGTGGTAGCTTGATCTGATGAGCCAAGATTCCTCTGGTTTCCAGAAGATAATTTTTTCAGTACCCTTTTCCAGGCAACCATCTCGCCGCTCCAGGAACCTCCACCGTCGTTGTCCGTCACCGCGATATAGATGGCTTTCTCGGCGTCCTGTCCGATTGAGTAACAGAGGGTGCTCTTCCCGATAGGTTCTTACAGGTACCTTTTCTGATCACAGCAATTTTATCGGAGCGTGGCCCCGGTGCTTTCTTGGTCATGGTGACCTTTTACTTGGTTGTGTTGAGGGTGGATTTAGGGAAGTTCGATGAAAGTTCGTTCCAATCGCCGGAGCGAGTGAGTTTTTGGCCTGACGTCACGCACCATTCAATCGTGTTGGTTCTGAGGCAGAGCAGTGCCGTGATGCCCGACAGGGGTTTACGGTTATTCATGGGGAAGGTTCCTTATAGAAGTTTGACTTCATATAAGATACGCGCTGAGCCTCGTTATGAATTTAGCGTGGGTTGTCTTAAAATGAATCCACTATGGCCCTCAGCAAAGAATTGATAGCAAGACTGCGCAAAGACTTCTGCCTCGACTGGCACGGAGATCACGGTGCTTCCCATTGGGCTCGAGTGAAGCAAAATGGCCTGTTGCTGGCACAGGAAACCAACGCTGATTTTGAGGTGGTTGAGCTTTTTGCGTTTGTGCATGACTCTTGCCGGGTGAATGAATGGGAAGATCCCGATCATGGGCCCCGAGCGGCTGAGTATGTTGAGAGATTGCGATTCGAGAAGCTATTCACGCTGGGTGATGGTCAGTTTCGGCAACTGCAGAGAGCCTGTTCTGGACACACCCACGAAACTACCAATGCAGATATAACCATCGCCACCTGCTGGGACGCTGACAGGCTGGATCTGCCCAGGGTGGGCATTACCCCTGATCCACGTTATATGGCTACAGATGTCGGTGCGAAGATGGCTCGGGAGAAGTGAGACCGGGAGGATGTGTGGGACGCCGGCGACTGGGGGCAAATACTGGGGCTGGATAGACATTAAATATCCGCAGAAAACCATCGGCATTTCCGTCTGCGTGCTTTTTCGACTTGGGAAAAGGCATCAGCTTCCTTCAAAAAGCCTATAATCTGTTCTTATGAAATTCGTTTCTTCACGTCCAATCTCCTTTGCTAGGATACTGGACTCTAAATCGCAGTGCTACTCAATCAGAGGGGCGTCGACAGGACACTTTTGGGTGAGTAAATTTTGTAATTTCACAAACTAGATATTTTAAGTTTCCACATCTGCTTCATTTCTTTTTTAAATCTGAAGTCAATATCCCAAATAATTACACGAATTGAAGATTGTAATTTTTCATCAAGTAAAACATCTAAAATTGACTGAATCTCAGTATTTTGTAGTCTGTTTTGGATGAATCCAAAATGGGTAAAGTTCAAGACATCAGCTGTAACAGCATTTGCAGCTTTTATAAGATCTTTGATGAGAAAATCTGTGTTGCCTCTACCTTTAGTAGAGGGCACAAGGAGAAGTGTAGGACTGAGCTCTTTGATAACAGCAATTTCATTGCGACTGTTGCACTGAGCTGATGCTGAAGTTAGCAGGTCGTTACTCCATCCATATCTTCTTGAAATTGCAGTCAGTGGTGTAAACCCATCAATATTTGCGGTTGCTGAGATCACATCGGATTCAATTGAATCAGGAAACCATAGCTTATGCCCCATTACAACTTCGTCGTATGTATGCGGCATTTCTCGAAAAATGATTTCCATCAAAGTTCCTTAATATTCTGACGTGGTGTTGAAAAATGCCTAACAAACGGTACTAATGTTATGAACCATCCCCACCCCTGCTTGGCAGTTGCATTTTTGCTGCCAGCGTTAGAAGTATTATTGTTTCCCATAGAATAGAACCAGAAAATATTATTTTTATACACCGCCTTCATTTCTTAGGACTCAATACAGATCCAATGCTCCTAGAAATATAACGCGAATAGGCGATTGCAATGTAAAAATTCCTATGCCTCCAGACTGTGCGAAACCTCCGCCGCTTGCGAACAATACCCAACGTATTTTGATCTCAGCACCATCTATTTCAATGAGCTCTATGGACAGTTCCTTAGAGGCAGTCTCTTGAATATCGTCTATCGTTTCAAAGATCTCTATTTCAAGCTCTTCCCAAACAATGTTAGCCTCTTCCACGCCGTAAGTAGTTGCGATTATGCACGCCGCTATTTCCTGAGGCAGCCCTGGCTTGGCGTTACATATAGACTCGGCTTCTGCGTTCGTAGGTTCCTTTGGGTAGAGTAAAAAAGGATCTTTATTCCGCTGCGTATAAAAAATCGAAAGTGCCGATAATACAGCAAGTAGTGGAATGGCTGTTTTATAAATCTGCATATATTCACCGCCGGTTGACTGAGGCCCAAATGAAAGGGGATAAAGTAGGTATTGAAAATATCTTCACCAGCTTAAGTACAGTAGTAATCGCAGTCATCTGTGTTCACCAATGAATCATCAGTAAAGTTATTACTTATTTGGTAATTCAACGCTAATTTCTTCGATTCTGACACTTTTCGTCGATTCTGAGTGACAGTAATCATCTTTTCCCTGTGAAACTCTGCTCCATACGCTCCTTCGACGCTGTTTCTCAGCGTACCTCCCGAAAATCTATTGATGTGTTGAATTGCGCCGAAACTTGATCCAGAAACCTCACATTTTTGTATGGAATATTGACTCATGCATGATGGCGTAAATCCCCGCATTGACTCATTCTAACTCGGTCGGGCATTATCCTGTAGTGACTGAAAGAGGCTCCAAATGAATAAACTCCTAACCCCTACAGCCTTCTTGTTAATGGTACTAGCCAGTGTTTCCTATGCGCAGTCATTTGAAGAAACTAAGGAACGTGCAGAACAAGGAAACGCACGTGCCCAGTACAATCTGGCGCTTATGTATGTCGGCGGCAGAGGTGTGCCGCAAAATAATGCCAGAGCGTATGTTTGGTGGTCAGTGGCTGCTGCACAAGGAGACAATGACGCAAGAGGCAATAGAGACATTGTTTCCGCAACTCTAACCCCCGAACAACTCGCCAGAGGACAAGAATTGGCTACAAGATGCCTTGAGTCTGACTATCAAGATTGTGAATGAAAAAACTACTAGCGCGTTAGAGCCAAAAACATGAGCTGTTGAATTGCACCGAAATTGATCCAATAACCGCACATTTTTGTACTGAATATTGACCCATGCTTCCAAGCGTAAACTACCCACCTGAAACGGTGAAGCCCCAAAATATTAAAGGTTTTTTATATGAAAATTGAACATATATCAGCAAATTTAAAAGAAAATTTGCAAACATTTAGTCGTGACACAGTATCGATGTGTCCTAACCAGACTGCAAATTTCTTATTGCTGTGCGGAGAGATACTTTTAAAATATGTAGAGTATTCAAACAGACAACTTGAGCCAGATTCAGAAGCATTATTAAGCGGGAGTGACGTAGAAAAAATTCGTATTTTATTTTCAACGTTAGGTACCAGTTTTTTTCCTATGGCACACACAGCAGCGCCATTAAGGGATCTTAAAATTGTGAACGCGTTGCAGTATGAAGATCTAAACAACCGAGTAGAAAATTTATTAACACGTTTTGTGCATAATTACGAAACTAGCATTGAGACAAATTTCCATAATATGAAATTGCTCCATGAACGTATCGGCGAACTACAAGACTTAAGAAGAGAAATTAGAACTGTATTAAATCCATAAAGTAGTTTTAGTAAGTAATGTGTTAGCTGACTACATTCAAACTACATTTCATTGGAGCAAAATAATGTTAAAGAAACAGGTGGAGCCATTTCTAAAAATCGTATCGTCACCAGATAATCGGACCGAGATGGCTCTAAAAGAAGAAAGCGGCGAATGGGCCGCAAACTATTTCTATGCCCCCTGGTTTGATTCTTTGGTACGAGAGCCAGGAATGAAAAGGGTTTTACTGGGTTGCCCAAAATTTTCCGAAAAGTCGAACCCCCTTGTAAGTTGTTTAAAGCAAATTATAGAGGGCCAGAGTTTGCTGGATGATTTGACGGATGGCCCGCATAAAAACAGGTTATCAAAATGGGAGGCCGACTTCCCGGCATCAATAGCTGCTGTATTTTCCGCAACTCTTTACAACAATTGCTATGTGTCCTTCGTAGCAGGATTTGGCGATGTAAGAAATATTCCCTTTGATGGTGCTAAGTTGACGGATGTCTATTGGGTTATAACAGGTAACAAGCTTTATTTCAAATGGCCTTGGCGAGAGTTAGGGTTGCTTAGTATTTTTGTATTACCGTTGGTATTCATTTGGAGGATTATTACGTGGGCTGTTTTTAGTGGCCTACCACTCGAGAAGAGAAGATATTTAATATTTCATAATGAAAAAGATTTTATAAAGTATCTAGGCTCAATTTATAGAAACCAAATAAGACAAAATCTTTCGCATTTTCATCCAGAATGGGAACCGACATCTTAGGCGCGGCTTTGTGACCGGCCACGATCTCCACGGCCAGTGTATCCACTTCGGGGTCTTCGCTGATGAGCTCAGCTTCCATCCCGCAGACTGGCAATGGCGGCTTAGGAAGAGAATAAGAGATTAGAAGAATTGCTAATAGCCTGTATCGCTAGGTTGGTCTGAGTGGTTGAAATTGAGGATTTATCAAATTTGCAGAACATTCCTGTCAACCACTTGTAAACTTGCCGCCCGCTCGTCAGCTAAAGGTCAATCATTTGTCACCTAGAAATTCCCAGGGAAGGTGCTAATTGGCCACTTGTTGGCTACTTTGAATTTTCCATATCAAGGCGCTTTTGATCATCCGGGTGTAGCTCTTTATGGATAATTATAGAGAAAGCTCCGCCCTCATCGGCCTTGCGAGCTATTACGTCACGCCAGATATTCTTTTGTCTGTTCTTCAGCCAGAATATGCATGCCTTCACATCGGGAGGTAGCTCTTCGTAGTGATCGACAGCAGTCACTTCATTCAGGTAACTGCTGAAATGAGTCTTCTTGATGAACATCCCTACTGCTCTGTTATACAAGCTGGCAGCTACATTCATATCTGCTATCAGTTTTCCTTCCCTTATGGACTGACAAAACTCAGGGTGTGCCTTCTTCCATCGGTTAACAGTTCGCTCACTCACATCAAATATTACGGCCAAATGCTTGTCCTCTGCACTCAGCAACAGACACAGTTTTCGAGCTTGGTCTGCGTACTCTTTTCTGTAACTACTAGGCCTGCCTCCAGAGCGGTTGTCATCACTCTTTATTGAAAGTTTACTGCCGGTCAAAAGCGAATGAGTTATGCCAGCCTTGGTTTGATTAATAGTGAATTTTGCCATATGTCTCTTCCCCTAAAGGCTACATTCGAAATTCTTCGCTTCACGGTATGTTTAATTGCACCGAAAATTGATCCAAAAACCAAACACTTTTGTAATTGGATATTGACCCATGCATGATGGCGTAAAGCCCCGCATTGACTCTTTCTAACTGGGTCAGATTTTACTGCAAATCCAGGGTCAATATCGGATGCAATTCAACAAACTACACTCATATTAGGTATAATGATGTTGAACGGTTGGAGTCTGATTTAAGGGCCGTTCTGGAGAAGGAGTACGCAGAGGGACGAGTAAGCAAAAAGGTATATGAAGCGTTTAGCGCAAGGAGTGGAGCAAATGAGCAACAGAAGAGTACCAATACCAGCACCAGCACCGAAGGTCTACAAGGCCAATTACCCGTCAAAAATGACTCCGGAAGAGGCGGAGGTGTTCAAGAGGGAGTCGAGGGAGCTGTTCCTGGAGTCAGTGAAGACTCTGAACAAGAACGTCCTGGAGGGCAAACTGACCAGTTAGTTGCTGCCATACAGGCATTGACTGATGTAGTCAAAAAGCAAACCGAGGCAACCAATGAGCAACTTTCTAACAACAATCAAAGAGCAGATCAAGGACCTGGTGGGGCCGCAGGAGTATCGGCGGTTGAAGGAGAGCCAGGAACTGGGGATAGCTCTGGACGAGTACCGAGAACGGATAGCACCGCTCAAGAGCCGAGCGGCCAGCCTGGCGCGGGAGGAGTCGATACGCCTGGGTCTAAGCGACGAGCAAATGGTACAGCAGATGAACCTGGCAGCGAGGACAGCGCAGGAGATAGAGATGGCCGAAGTGATGATCGAGTTGGAACACACTTACGGGCCAACTATCGAATCACCGATGGAGATCAGCTTTGCTCATAACTCCTCTGTTCTGGATACCCCAGCTTCCTAGTTGCTCATTCTATCTCTCTGCTCTAGCAGCTATAGGCGTGTCATAGCGTCACTAGAAATCGGTTACATCAGTTACAGAAGTAACACCTGCTCTGCTGCTTGACTGCTCTGTAACCTTTGTAACTCTTGTAACTGATTCCTCAGTTGTTAGCGGGGGTAAGTACCGAGTCCAGGCTTCATGGAATCCGACTGCTTTGTATCCTTTGGCTACACCAGCGTTTGTACGTACCGTGGTAGACTTAATATCATATGGACGAAGTAGCCTACCTAAACCGCGTGCATCAAGAGGCTGGCCTCGTAAGTTGCCCCAGGGTGACTCATCTTTACTATTCAACTTGTTTACAATGTCTGCTGTAAATAGCATTGGATGATCTATAAATATTTCACGCAAGTCTGAAAGTAATTGAATCCCCAGGCTTGGTGTTTTCTCTTTAGCTTGCGTTACAAGCGTTACAGCAGTTACACGGGATCTGCTAGGCCACTCGCCGCCAGCAGCATCGGCTATTGCCAGCAGGGGTTCCCACATGTCTGCATTACGGTCAGTTATCTCTTCAGGCATATCTGGGAAAACGTCTCTAACATCATTGACAATACTCTCGCACCAAAGAGCGAGTTGTTCTCTGAGCTTGTCTCCTTCTGGCACATGGATTCGCCGACGGAATTGTTCTACTTCTTCGTCAGGTGCCCTTCTTCTCATATTGATGATAATTGAACGAGTTAAAATCGTATCAGGTAGACCCCCTAAGCCAGCTAATGCCACAGCGCTGTACGCGGGGCTTTCTTCGGTGCTAACCGTGGTTCCTCTGACTACACAGCGACCCGCAACCGCACCTTTTCTGTGGCCCGCATTGAGCAAGCCCCGGATCTCTTCATTGGCCTTAGCTTTCGGGCCAAAAATGGTATCTATTTCGTCGTACAAGATGGTTGGCTTGGATCCCTCGTCACCAACTTTCCTAAATAAGTAGGCCGGGGTTACATTGACAGCTATCACAGGATTAGGAACTAGCATCTCTGTTATTTCGAGCGCTCTCGTCTTACCACTGGCCGGCTCCGGTGATAGAAACGCGAGTCTGGGGGTTGACTCAAATGATTCAATCAGGTGTGTATGAGCTATCCATAATGTATGGGCTAGGAGACAATGTTCATCAGGGTAAGAAACAAATCGGCGCAAGAACTCCTGTATCTTTAGCAGAATCTCGCTGCCTTCAATCGGATCAGCCATGCGGGTGGCGTTACCACTGTTGATTTCCACGGAAGAATACGTTCCGTCCGGGTCTGGTAGTCTGTCAATTTCACTTTTGACTCGATCGGCAAACGATTGTTGATTATTCATCACCGAGTATCCTTTCAATTTTCTGAATCCGCACCCTTGCCAGTGCTACCCGTTTCACTTCCAGTTCAGTTGCCGATTTTCCCGCCGCAACATGAGCGTTAAAAATTAGGACGTACATTTTTTCTTCGGAAAGTAGCTCCTTGATAAGTTCGTGCTTTTTTGCCCATATTTTTCTCCGATCTATTGCCCTCTGATTGTCTGGAAACAGATTGCGCATACTAAGACCAACCGATTCGAGCACCTCCTGGGTCTCACAACCTGCATGGCATTTAACTAGCACATGTCCGTCAGCAAGTTCCCTAACCGAAAGGCTTGGTGAGTGGTCGTCATGGGACGGGCATCTTGCAATCCACTTTCGCGGTGATGTTTCTTTGCAATGTGAGAGCTGACCAACAAGCAATTCTGCATTACTCATGACTCACCCCTACTCGGGCAATATTTGCCCCCTGCAACGCGGCTATATCCGTGGCCTCAAGTGCCTCTGAATCGCTACCCCTTACCTTCGGTACATTTCGATGCTTCGAAGCCTCAAGACGGTGAATAAATGACTTGCTGACCCTATATTTATCAGCGATATGATTTTGACTAACGTCTTTGATCAACAACTCCTGGATCTCCGCCAATTCTGCTTCACTGAGATTCAGTGCGCGAGCTCGCTTCGCATTTGCTGTTTTTTGTTTGGCTTCCTTCTCACGTAGCTTTTTCAATCGCAGAGCCGAGTCTTCAGCAGGTCCCAATTCATCTATCCATTCCCCGACAATTCCATGATAAGGTTTGTCAGTTAACAGATCGAAATACCATGATTCTGAGATTAACGAGTTGGGTGTGCCACCCTCAAACCCCTTTAAGGCAAGATTACTTCCAGCGATAACAACGGCGGTATTTTCAGTTACTTTTACCAGAGCGAGAGGCCCCTTGTTGTCATCATTTACCAACCAGTAAATGCTCATAAGGAAACCTCCGCGAGTCCGACATAAAATTGGGGATTTGTCAGTTCATCATTGCGATTGCCCATTATTCAGCCTCCTCTGATACCGGAAACTCTGAAGTGTTTTGATATTCTGGAAATTGGTCTCGAAAGCGCAAAAGTACGGAGAGTCTATATCTTGCACTTCTTCCCATTTTCATGAATCGGGGCGCAGGTTTGCCAAAAAGTTGTCCTGTATATCGGGATTGCTTGAGAGAGGCGCTGGTCGTTCCCAAGACTTGAGCCGCTTCTTGGTCGCATAGCAGTGGATCAATATTGGGAAGTGAGTTTGGATAAGACTGGTCGTTCATGGTCAACCTCTCCTAATGTTGGTTCAAGGAGAGAAGACTGATTCAATCAATTCCGAATGTCGTGAGAAAAGTTACTCAGAACTCACTGAGCGTAGCTTTGGGATTTGAATACCGCTTCCAGATCGACTTTGCCAGTCGATAATTCATTGGGTTCCTGGTAACCTCAATGTACGCGTCGGTTACAAGGTCACAACCACAGATACTGATTGACGCATCATTTCTAGTCGGACTCAATCCGCCAAGTTCCAATGCATAAATAGACCAAGCGATGTGAATATCTCGCCCCCAATTGGAATACTTCGACGGCCCATGTTGCCGCGGCCGCTGACATTGGGCTGAGTCATACTTTTCCTTCCATGTTGCAATTGAAGATGGAAGCGGGATATTTCGCTCTGTGTACAGTTCAATCACTTGTAACAGAGCATCAAACGCCTCACGTGCTCTTTCAGCGCTTAGTGCTAATAGTTGGATTCTAAAATTGAGGCTTTGATTGATGTTAGAGTTTGTTTGTGGATATGAGCCGGTGCCAACTTTGTATAGCCAAAGCTTTTGGAGTTCTTCCTCGATCAGTAGAACCCATTTCTTAACGCCTAATTCTGCATCGTTGGTAGTGAGGGAGATACGATGCTGCTGAAAATAGTTCTCTAAGTCCTTTTTCCAGATTTCTAGAATCTCTAAGTCACTGATCGCTGGCATCAGGAAGAAAATTCCTTGTAGTGGACTTATCGTGGACTTAACTGTCTTTAGAGCAACTGAGAATGAGTCAGAATTTCTCCTAACCCTTTGATATATATGGTAGCAATGAGTGGACTTGAACCACCGACCCCAGCATTATGAAAATGCGTGAGCGTAATTAAACTTTAACTAAAACAATTACCTACGACGTTTGCACAAGCTATACCGTACTTCACTTGTAGTTGAGTGATATAGGGCTTATGTTTCAATTACGTACAATAAGGGCACAATACTAATACTTTATATCTTGTAGTTGAGCTCTATCAATGAGCAAGCTTGCCACTTTTCAGCTCAATCACCTGTGGTATGCGAATTCCTATAGTTACGCAGCCATCGGCAATTTTACGTCGCTTGCCTAAATATACAATCCAGGATAACCCGCTGTTTTACCTAAATAATTAACAAATCGCATAGGACAGGTATTACGAATTAGTGGAATATTAATTCATACACCTCAAAATAGTATGCCTGAGTTAAAAAGAACTCTTAAAATTAGCTCTTATATCCTATGCAATTAGGGAAATGGATTTCCTTGCCTTAAATAAACCATTTTTGGTATTAGCCTTGGACGTCCGAGCGCGCGTTTACGGGTTTCACTTCGTTTTATCCCTTCGGGAGAATTGCCCTTTTTCTTACTGATGCAGCGCTATCGCTTTCATTGAAAATAGCCTTAACTACGGGCTATTTGCTCAGGCCGGTGTTAACGTTAATATGGCTTTATGTTGAGGGGCAGCCGCACCAAAGAATTTCCGATCATGCCTGGTACACGCTGTGGTATGTAATTCCAACGTTACCGATGTTCCTGGCGTTTCCAATTCTTTTTTAGCGTTTTAGTTTTTGGGTGACTTTACTATTGTCTGCGATTATTACTCTAGTCTGCTTTGCTCTATTTGCATTTCTGGTACGTCGATTTGGTATTGGGCTGTTATAAAAAGGACGACGCAGAACCTAGTACTGGCAAGTATCTTGTCAATCCCTTCTTGACTTCGGTCAGAGACGTGACAGCCTGTATTTACGCGCCTTGGTAATGTGCTTGGCAATCACTTTTTCGGCTAGGTCTGGATCGTGTGATTCGAGAGCTTTGAAAATAGCTAAGTGTTCGTTGTAAGCTTCATTGATACGAACACTTTCATCAAATGGTCGTACTTTAAGCAGTCCAATTCTTATGCGTAAGCGACTTAATGTTTGTGATAAATAATCGTTATTACAAGCATCGTAAATCACATTATGAAACTGGCTGTCTATTTGAGAAAGCTTCTCGGGATCAGTTCGTGCGTTGTCAAACAGCGACAAATTAGTCCTGAGCATTTCGATTTCTAACTCTGAAATATGCACAGCGGCAGCGCGAACCGCATTAATTTCAAGTTCACAAAGAACATCATAAAAACCTGCTGCATCCTCAGCTGATAATTGAGTAACGCACACTGTACCGCCGGGTAACAGTTCAAGTAGACCCTCAGTCAATAGCTCGCGTATCGATTCGCGAATAGGTGTGCGGCTCATGCCCAGCTCTTTGGCCAGTGCAGCAAAATCGATTTCTTGACCAGGACTGATTTTCCCAGTCCGGATTGCATTACGGAGATAGACCAGGGACTGATCCGTCAGTGGCATATTTTGTGGAGTATTTGTTGGCTTGGGTTGGTTAGATTTTTTCATTGAGCCTAAGTGTAAAGAATCTTTTATCGAAGGGAAAGCACTGGTTGTGCATTGACGATCAAGCAGCCTGGCTTATATTTCCGATCTGGCCCAGCCCGCCAGCATCGCGCTTGCTTCCTTCGCAAAACTCCTGCTGGTATAGGAGGAAAAAAAAGCCCAACAACCAGGGTTGTTGGGCTAAATCCACTATCTCGGAGGAGAGAGATAAATGCAACACAACGCACAATGTTGTATGACATATACCAGTGTTATACACGATTTGAAACCTTATTCTAATCATGTATAATCCTCACGTTATACAATTGAATACAAGTTGTCAAGACAAGAATGCACCAAGATTCCTCGTTCGGCTAAATCGTCACAACATCGAGCGATTTGGGAAAATTCCAGTACCTTTATGTGATAGCAGGTCTGTGATTACTAGCGATATTTTTTCCTCACTGATAATGGTTAAAGTGCAGATGCCATGAAATTCAAATCGGACTGATAAGACTATGAAGCTACTATTCTTAAAACCACGCAGTCGATTGTCCATCCTGCTGTCCATTATTGTGACTGGGCCGTTAGTTATCCAGCCATCTATGGCACAAGATACAGGCGATCACACCTATTCTTCCGAAGCAATTTTGGCCGGTTTGGGCGTTTATAACCGACAGTGCGCACTGTGCCATGGACCGAACGGGTCATCGATAGATGGAATCAATTTGAGCCAGGGGGTTTTTCGTACTGTAGTTACAGATGATGATCTTCGTGCCGTCATTGCTGACGGGTCGGCAGCAGGGCGCATGCCTTCCTTTTTACTCAGTACCGATGAAATGATTGGCATTGTCGCTTATATCAGAGCCGGATTTGATCCTGAAGGCATTGGCGCTAGTGGGATTGGAGACCCTGCTCGCGGGAAGTTGCTATTTGAAGGCAAAGGGGAATGTGCGGATTGTCATCGAGTGAATGGAGTGGGTCCAAGAACTGCTCCCGACCTCAGTAATATTGGCGCCATCCGCTCACCGACCTCACTGCAACGTAATATTGTTGACCCTGCGACAGCGTTATTGCCTATAAATCGACCCGTGCGACTGGTCACTAGAAATGAAGAGACAATATTAGGTCGTAGGCTCAATGAGGACAGCTATTCTGTACAGATAATCGATTCTAACGAGAAACTAAGATCTGTGCGCAAGTCTGATCTGGTGACCTACGAGATCGGTGATGCTCCTTCCAAGCAACCCACAACACTTGCCAGCGATGAAGTAGCGGATGTGGTTGCTTACCTGCTTACGCTGCGAGGTCTGCAATGAAAATTTTCAATTCTCTAGTTCTTTCCGCAAGCTCTGCGCTTGTTGTGTTTCTAGGTGCGTCTTCCAGTGCGCAGGTTTCCTATGAGCAGATTCTCAACGCCGCCAATGCTCCAGAAAACTGGCTAACCTATAACGGGGGTTATTCTGCTCAGCGCTACAGTGCGCTGGACCAGATAACTACAACCAACGTCGATAATCTTCAATTGAAGTGGACTCTACAAAATCAAGTATTTGGAGCATGGCAATCCAATCCAATTATCGTTGATGGCGTCATGTATGTTACTGAACGGCCCAATACTGTGATGGCAGTAGACGCTGTTGATGGTCGGGTTTTCTGGAAATATCGGCATATCCCTGCGGAAAATGCGGTTGTATGTTGCGGCGCTAACAATCGCGGCGTAGCCATATTGGGCGACATGGTGTACATGGGCACTCTGGATGCGAGACTGATAGCTATAGACCGCGTCAATGGGCAACCACTGTGGAATGTAGAAGTGGGCGATGTGGATCTAGCCTATTCAGTGACCATGGCGCCCTTAGTAGTGAAAGATAAAGTAATTGTTGGAGTTGGCGGTGGTGAGTATGGAATTCGCGGGTATGTTATTGCATTCGATGCCCTCACTGGTGAGGAAGTCTGGAAAACCTATACCATTCCTGGCCCCGGTGAAGCTAATCATGACTCCTGGGAAGGTGACGATTGGGAACATGGTGGTGCACCGGTCTGGATTACCGGATCGTTCGATCCAGAACTCAATCTGACCTATTGGGGAGTAGGAAATCCCGGTCCAGACTGGAATGCAGGTCAAAGGCCGGGAGACAATCTCTATTCCGATTCAGCCATTGCGCTGGACGCTGATACTGGAGAGCTTAAATGGTATTTCCAGTTCACGCCTAACGATGCTTATGACTACGACTCAGTTCAAGTTCCTGTGCTGGCAGATATGGTTTGGCGCGGGACTCCGAAAAAAGTAATGATGTGGGCCAATCGAAACGGCTATTTTTATGTATTGGATCGCGTAAATGGTGAATTTTTAGAGGGCAAACCCTACGTGACTGTTAACTGGTCTAGTGGCCTTGACGAAAACGGCCGGCCTATTCAAACACCGCAGCCAGAAGGTATGCCTACCTATCCTGGAAATCAGGGTGGTACTAACTGGTATCCGCCCTCCTATAGTCCGCGTACCGGTCTGTTTTATTTTACGGCCTGGGAAGGTTATGCATCTATCTATCGTCCGGAGGAATCTGAGTATGTACCTGGCCAGGCTTTCTACGGTGGTGGCTTCTCGGTGCTGGCGCCAGCACCAGATGCGCCAACAATTCGTATCGGTCGTACCAATCCAATTAACGCCTGGACCAACGAAGTAGGCTACACCTCAGTTAAGGCAATGGACCCACAAACCGGTGAGGCTGTTTGGTCTTTTGAACAGTTTGATGTTAGTGATAGCGGCATCTTAACTACAGGGTCTGATCTGTTATTCACAGGAGGGCGAGAAGGCCATTTTCACGCCATCGATGCGAGAAATGGAGATCTGCTATGGAAGTTAGGTCTAGGCGGACAGATCGTCATGGCACCGGTGACTTATATGGTAGATGGGATTCAATACGTATCTGTTATTTCTGGAAACTCACTTTCAACTTTTGCGTTGCGAAACCAGTAGCGCAGCTTGGTTACAATGAATTCAAATTAGAATTGCTGATCAACTATTTGATTTTTTCGGAAGCGTCTTGCCTTCGCTTTTATGGCAATTAACTTGTCAGCATCCACTTAGTGATTTTGACATTCTGCTCCTCACACAATAGCTTGAAAGACCATGGTTTTGAATTGTAGTGGGATGTCAGGTTGGCTTGGACAGACCTGAGACATTTATGAAGTCCCTCTTGGGTCTTGTTCAAACTTTTAGTTCGAAAAACAGTGTGATCCGGCCAATCTGGAATTTAGTTGTTATTGCCGGACTCCAGACGTTCCCGTTCCCTTCGTTCCTCTTCCCGCGCACCTCGCAACATATTAGCCATGGCATAATTGCCTTCGTGACAGGCAACTTCGTAAATAGCTGCGTTGCTATAATCGAAAATAAGCTCCAGTGTAAAAGGGGCCGTGTAAGTTTTGGGCTGGTGTGAAGTTAGCAGATAACGCAACTGTCTCTCACCGATGCGGGTAAAGCGTTCAACATTTAGCTCGGCGGTGTTCACGCTACGGTTATGCTTTTCCGAATAATTGCGCGTTTCCACCACCAGGGTGTCACCGTCCCAGTAGCCGCGGGAATCGCCGTGCCAAAGCTCAATAGCCTCGGGCACATGGGGCATGTCGATGAGGGGAATTATTCGGGCGTCATGAAACATCTCCTGCACGATCACCACGTAGTCCCTGGATTGTACGATTTGCCAGTAGCTGTTGTAGCCGGAATCCAGATAGGGTGCGCCATTGCTGATGCAACGGTCATCAGTTTGCAGATCCAACCAGGAGTCAAGGGTCTCAAACCGCTCTCCATTGGCGGCATTTTTGTTTCTTATTTGGGCAACTCTCGCCCGTTCAGCGATACCCTCCTCGCTAAGCGGTGGATATTTGCCATTGGGTGGGTCGATAATCTGGGAAGTGCGGTTGCCCACACTCCGTGCCACCAACCAGGAGTTATCGTAGTTACCGGTGGTAGGATCATTGGAGTTAATTTCTCCAGACAAGGCCGCTGTATAAACTTCGTCGCCAAATAGGGCGGCCCCCGAGTCTGATTCAATTTCGCTGACTCGTCCCTCCAATCGCTGCATTTCTTCTGCGGAGAGAAATTCCCGCCCTTCGACTATGTCGGGTCGCTCCACAGGAGTAATGGTGTTGTTGGCCCACACGGCCTGGAGATCGGGCTGTCCGTCGCTAGTTAGTGGTACCTGGTAGCCAGATTGAGCGCACGCGGCGCTAGCGGTGACGAGTGTAAAAACACAGAGCATGAAATGCGGGATTCGGCTCACATTGGTTTTCATGGCATTATCTCCTATCTAATGAACTACCTTTATGAACTCCGTTAATTTGGCTGATTTTCGAGATAGACATAATCGATGTACAACTCTGACTCTTAATTGATTCGAATCAGCGCGTCAGGGTGTCTCAGCACCCTTGCGCAGATGGCCATACATCAGTTCTTCTGCAAACTCTACACATTTGAATTCAAGTAACTGCATATTCGTATCGAGTCGTCTGTACAGTGGCAGTCGAATAGTCCAGGGTCTGGTGTAGACATTGGGATCTTCCAGGGTTGCTTCGTACATTAATACATTAGGGCCCATGTGGGTATAACGTTCTGTCACCCGCAGTGCATCGGTATGGTGATTGCCCGCATGATCAAACCAGGTATCCGGCATCTGATCTGTCACATCGATAACAAGCGTGTCGCCTTCAAAATGACCTCGACTGTGACCCATCCAACTAAAAACCGGTGCCTCAAAATCCGGTCGATTCATATAGACAATGCGACTCGCACTGGCGAATTCGTACGCCACCACAATGTGATCTAATGACTGAATAATCTGAAACGGGAACGGCATGTAGTTGGCGCGGGGAACACCGGGCATATAACACTTAACAACAGGGTCCAGGGCCAACCAATCGCCCCTGTTTGCTTGTTGTTGCGTACGGGCAGCGGCAGTGTAGGGTATCGTTTCACCCTCGACCACGCCAAGGCCCGCGGGTATCGCACCAACCGCCCCGAGCACGGGCAGTGGTGGAAAATCTGCGGCATGAGGTTCGAGGTTGTAATGCGTACTACCCATTGCTTGCCAGATACCACCGAAATCTGGATTGCCGTCAGCAGTCCGTGGAATCGTGAAGTCTTCTGCCGCCTGAACACTCGTCAAACCTGCAAGAAAAATTACCAGGAAGGGGATGATGCTACGGCAGGTCTTTGCCAGATTATTCATGCTGGGCTCCATCGTTTCTATTGTAGTCAATTCGTAGTCAAGGCCGCCTTACCATGACCGGCGGGTAGATTATAATTAATTTTATACAGTTGAATAATATAATCCGTGGTTTTTTAACTGTCTACTTATTCTTTTCAGCCATATAGTCTTGGAAGGCATACCAGCGAATCAACATTGCGGCCCCCAGGGGCGAAAATCGGTGAAACGGTACGCGAGGGTTTTTTTCCACTGGCAGCATCAAATCTTCACGCTCAGAACTACCGTTGCATAAGCTGAGCTCTCTGCCGAGTAAAGTAGCCATCGCAAGACCACGACCACTGTAGCCTTGAGCGGCCCAAGCGCCATCGGCGAGATGCAGAATTCGTGGAAATTGATCGGTACTGATTGCAATCCAGCCACTCCAGCTTTCTTGCCACTCGAACTCAATAGAGGGGAATACCTGCTTGAGACGCTTACTAGCGGTTTTTAAATCGGCTCTTCCATTGGCGCCCATTGCAGGGCCGCCGACACCCAGGTGTATTTGCCCACTGGGGAGCTTTCTGATGCCAGACCAGAGTTGCCGGGTATCGGTGATGAAATGGTTCTGGGGGAGAACCTCCGCTAATTGAGCTGGATCTATAACAGCGGTGGTTGCCCCAAAGCCTCGAACAGGGACAAAGCCTTTCTCAAGTCCGGGCCAAATACCCTTTGTGTAAGCATTCGTGCAAAAGTATATATTCTCGCATTCGACACTGCCCTGGGGAGTCGTGACCCGCCAGTTTCCATCGGGCTTTTGCTTTACATCAACAGCGGGGGTATTGGTGTATTGCTTGGCTCCCAGTTGATGAGCGGCCCTGAATAGCCCTTGAGCATACGCCAATGGGTTAATCGATAATGCGCGCCTATCAACTAGACCGGCACGATAGTATTCACTTCCAATGAGTTGGCTGAATTCCGTGGCATTGAGATACTCGACGTCGGCACCACGTGATTGCCAGTATTCGGCGCGTTTTTGCAGTATTTTTTCGAATGCCTTTGTGTGAGCACCAAAAGCCCATCCACCACTATCAAAAGCGGCGTCTATTTTGTAGCGATTGAGTAATTCTGCAACCAGCGCGGGCCCCTGCGCCAGGGCATCGATTACCGCAGTGCCTCGTTGCTGGCCATAGTGATGGATTATCGCTTCTTCGTTGTTTTTATGGCAGGGCACAACTGATCCAAAAGCACGTCCAGACCCCCCCCAGCCAGGTACCTTGGCTTCAAGTTGTACGACAGATTTTCCCGCGTCCGCAAGGTGTATCGATAAGGTATTACCTGTAATTCCTGCGCCAATCACTACGGCATCTGCTTGAATAGGAGTAAGCAATGCCTCCCTTTCGAACTCCCTAGAATCTTGGACTTGATAACTTGCCGGTATGCTGTAAGGCTCGTGAACGGCGAATGACATGTAATTCTTCCCACTGCTGGAATTATGATTCACATTCCTAAAAAGTATCTATTTATTATTCATATGTATAAAATAGCTTTTTGAATAGGAAACTACAAGGGGGCAAGGGCATAATTTATACCTTGTGCATCGACTTAAATCACCCTTATTGGTATCAGGTCTCAAAATTGGTATCAGGTCTCAAAACACTCTAGGGAAGAGTTTCGATGGTCGCCGACTTTATGAGCCATTTATGTATAATAGGCTCGAACTTTTTCATGGGTTGAGTTTTCAGTATGACAACACGTACATCAAAACCGCTAAAGCGCTCATTGACTGATGAGGTGAGGAATCATATCCGAAATGGAATTGCAGAGGGTCGATACCTACCTGGTGAGCGGCTGCGAGAAAGCACAATAGCTGAAGAGGCTAAAGTTAGTCGTACCCCGATCAGAGAAGCGATTCGAATTCTGGAGGCTGAAGGATTAATCGTGATTGAGCCATGGAAAGGCATGACGGTAGCAGCTCTGAATCATAAACAGGTATCGAACTTCTATGCATATCGAGAAATGATTGAGGGTCTTGCCGCCGAGATGGCTGCCAGGGTGATTACTGACTTTGATATTGAGCGCTTAGACCTTAGTCTTTTGCAATTAGAGGACGGGCGTGAAAAAACCGGGAGCGAACTGGGCGAAGGCAATGAGCAATTTCATGAAATGATATTTGATATTTCCGGAAATCGGTTTCTTAAGCAGGCAGAAGAAGTGATTAATACTGCGAAAATATTAATATGGAAGCCTGTCTATCGTAGCCATAAGCGCTGGAAGTTGGCTCAACAAGAACACCGCAAATTGTTTGATGCTTTGCGAACACGTGACCCAATAGCTGCCAAGGCGGCGGCGGAAGAACATGTGCGCAATTCCGGACGGACCCGTGTGGCAGCCATTGTGAAAGAAGAATTAGAGACTGATAAACTCAAATAACAAAATCGTTCATGGTGATGGCATTCTCATCTCTGAAGATCCCTAGGTATAGTCATCCCCGAAGATTCCTTAGCATAGTCAACCCTGATGCTTCCTTGGTTTAGTCAGCCCATACGATTGCTTTGGTTTGCATATAAATGCGGATGCCTTGCGTGCCTTTTTCTCGTCCCAGGCCACTCTCTTTATAACCACCAAAAGGTGTCGAGATCGATTGTTGTTTATAAGTATTGATCCAAACCGTGCCCGCTTGTAATCCTCGCGCAATTCGCCAGGATCGTTTTTGATCGTTTGTCCAAATTCCGGCGGCTAAGCCATGGACACTATCATTGGCTTGACTGAGCAAATCTTGCTCGTCGTCAAAAGGCAATACCACAACTACAGGGCCAAACACTTCTTCCTTACAGATACTGGACTGATTGGTGACGTTGCTTATTACCGTTGCGGGATAATAGGCACCTGATTTGAGCTCACTAGTTTTGGGAATTTTCCCACCACAGAGTAGTTCTGCTCCTTGCTCAATTGCACGCGTCACATGACTATGTACCAAGTCTCGGTGCTGGAAGTTGGCCAGAGGACCTATATCCGTAGATTCTGCATCAGGCGGACCTAAGACTAATTCATCGGCGCGTTTTACCAATGCAGATACAAAACGGTTGTATATAGCGCGCTCCAAGAAAACTCTAGAACCCGCAACACAGGATTGCCCGGCGCCAGAAAATATTCCTTTTACTACACCTTTCAATGCTGCATCGAAGTCGGCGTCGGCAAAGACGATGTTCGGTGATTTGCCACCCAATTCTAATACTACGGGTTTCAATAATGCGCCAGCACTTGCAGCGATCCGTTTCCCTGCCACTGGACCACCGGTGAAGCTAATCATACCTATTTCCGGATGCTCGACTATCGCTCGGCCAATGTCGGAGGCACCTGTGATGACCGACAAAACGCCGGGGGGTAAGCCGGCTCGTTCGCCAATGCGCGCATATTCAAGTGCGATCAGTGGTGTGACTTCGGAGGGCTTAAGTATCACGCAATTACCCGCAGCAAGGGCCGGCGCAAGTTTGTTTGCTTCAAGCAGGGCTGGTGAATTCCAGGGAGTGATCAAGCCGACTATACCGATGGGTTCGCTCACCGCGATTGACATATAGTCTCCGCGAGACGGAGTGACAAGATCTTCTAAGGTTTCGCAAATCCCAGCATAGTAACGAAAGCAGTTTGCCGCATCGGCAATCATTCCACGGCATTCGCCTATGGTTTTGCCGTTGTCGGTCATTTGAATTTGACTGAGGTTGTCGGCATCTACATCAATCAGCTCACCCATTCGGTAGAGAATTCGAGCACGCAAATGCGGTTTTAAATCACGCCAGCGAGGATTGTTGAATGCTTGCTGAGCGCCCTTAACAGCACTGTTGACATCAGATGTAGAAGCACCGCCAATCATCGCAATTTCACTACCATTTGCAGGATTTATCGAGGCAAATGGTTCGCCACCCCCAGTGGTCCATTCTCCTGCTATATAAAATTTTAGTGTCTCGCTCACCAAATGCTCTCCTGTTGGGTAAGTGGTGTTGTTAATGGGAGCTACTTAACAATTAAGTAAAATCATAACCCTAAACCACTAGCAGTCATCATTTCATAGAAAATCAAGATCAATCAAATCAAGCATTTTAATACAATCTTATCTTGACTGTGATTATTCAAATGTATAAATTAACGTTTCTGCAAGATGAATACAAGCTTTTGATGTGCGCATCAAGTAAGACGACGTTATCAAGAATATAAGGATATACCGCCATTGAGCGAGCAAGCTAAGAATGATTTTGATCCGGTTACCTTGGAGATCCTCTGGTCGAGACTAATCTGTATTGCAGATGAATCCGCTGCAGCGTTATTACGCACAGCATTTTCGACCTTGGTTCGTGAATCCAACGATTTTGCCACAGTATTGATGGATGCTGACTGTAATTGTCTGGCGGAAAATACAGGTGGCATTCCCTCCTTTGTTGGCATGCTGCCTAGCGCTGTACGAGATTTTATTGTCCGCATACCGATTGATCAGTGGCATCCGGGTGATTGCATTATTACTAACGATCCGTGGATTGGCTCTGGGCATTTGCCAGACATTACGATGGCGGCACCAATCTTCTACAAAGATAAGCTGGTGGCATTCTCCGGTTCGATTGCCCATCTTCCGGATATTGGTGGAGCAGGCTGGGGTTCTGATTGTCGCGAACTGGTCGAAGAAGGTTTGCGCATCATGCCGGTGAAATTCCTTCGTGAAAATGTAGAGGACCCATTTGTGGGCGAAACGATTCGCTCGAATGTTCGTGTCCCTGATCAAGTAATCGGTGATATCTATGCCCAGGTAGCTGCGCAACGAGTTTGTGCTAAAGGCGTCCAGCAATTTCTTGAAGATACCGGCCGGGATGAACTCACTTCTTTATCCGCAGCATTACGTAGTCGAGCCGAGCAGGCAATGAGAGCGGCGATTGAAGCCGTACCTGACGGTAGTTGGCATGCCTCGGTAGATGCTGACGGTTTTGATGATGAAGAGACGCATATTGAATGTGAACTAACAATTAAAGGTTCCGACCTTCATCTCGATTTTGCAGGCACCTCGCCGCAGATAGCCCGCGGAATTAACTCAGTCTTAAAGTACACCTATTCCTATGCAACCTATCCCATCAAGTGCGCGCTCGACCCCGATAGCCCGCGTAATGAGGGTTCGTTTTTACCAGTTACCATATCAGCTCCTGAAGGATGCATACTTAATCCGACTTCACCCGCGCCAACCGCGGCGCGGCATTTAACCGGGCATTTTTTGCCTGGTGTTATCTACAGATGCCTGGCCCAAGTTGTTCCCGAAAAAGTGAGTGCGGACTCGGGCAGTTCACCGACATTACGTACGGTCTATGGTGGTGTTGATCTCCAAGGTAATCGATTCAATCAAGTTTTGTTTGCCTGCGGCGGGTTGGGTGCGAATCATCGCATGGACGGCTATGCCTGTACGGCTTTTCCTTCGAATACGGGTGTCGGTAGCATCGAGGCGCTGGAAAGTGCGTCGCCCTTGCGTGTATGGAAAAAAGAATTGACGACGGACTCCGGTGGTGCTGGCGAATTCCGCGGTGGTTTAGGACAGGACATTGAAATCGAAGTGTTATCTAGATCCCCTGTCAATTTGTCTACATTAGCTGACCGCGGGAAATATCCTCCAATGGGTATTCTCGGGGGTAAAAATGGCTCCCTCTCGAAAGTCGAACTAAGCGATGGATCCCATGCCCACCTAAAGTCCCGCGAGATTTTGAAACCAGGTGAGGTGCTAAAGCTGCACTTTCCTGGAGGTGGTGGATTTGGGAAACCAGAAAAACGTGATCCCGCTGCTATCCAGCGAGATATTGATGCTGGTTATATTTCAATAGCAGCAGCGAAAGCTGAATATGGGTATGAATCGTCGAAGGCGTCAACATCCTAGTAGTCATCTGAACATTTATAATAGAGCAATTCTTAAAATGCAGAAAAGAATTAGAGTAGGTGTCGATGTTGGTGGTACCTTTACAGACTTTGTATTGGTCGACGAATACCGGGATATGATATTTACCGGTAAACAGTTAACGACGCCAACTGATCCCGGTAAAGCTATCTGTGAAGGGGTAGCGCGTATCGCCCGTGAAGCAGCAGTCGAGATGTCATCGCTTGATGGTATCGTACATGGTACGACCCTGGTAACTAACGCGGTTATCGAACGCCTTGGTGCAAAGGTTGGGTTAATTACTACCAGCGGTTTTCGTGACGTATTGGAAGTGGGGCATGAAATGCGCTACGACCTGTATGATTTATTCCTCGAAAAGCCTGAACCATTAGTACCTCGTAATCGGCGTCTTACAGTAAACGAGCGTGTTGGTTCGCGTGGTGAAATTCTAGTCGAACTGGATGAGGCTGGATTGAAGGCAGCAAGTGATGAACTGGTTGCCCAGGGAGTCGAGGCGATAGCGGTTTGTTTCATTAATGCCTATATCAATGCAGAGCATGAGAAACGTGCGAGTGACATAATCCTTTCTAATCATCCTGATTTACCCGTGACAATATCAACCGTAGTAGCTCCCGAAATTCGGGAATACGAGCGTACCTGTACTGCTGTTGCGAATGCCTATGTATTACCATTGATGCGGCGTTATATTAATGATCTGCAAGATAAGTTAACGGCCTTGGGGCTCACGGGACCGTTGAATGTGATGCTTTCTGGCGGTGGTATTGCGGCACTTCGCGTGGCTCAGGAGGCACCGATTCAAATGATCGAATCGGGTCCGGCTGCAGGTGCTATTTCGGGCGCTTACTACGGCAAACTAACAAATACCGAATCGCTGATTGCGTTTGATATGGGAGGCACGACAGCGAAAATGTGCCTCATTGAAAACTTCAAACCAGAACATGCCAATACTTTTGAGGCAGGTCGAGTGCGTCGCTTTAAAAAGGGATCAGGTATTCCACTTAAAGTTCCAGTTATTGATTTAATTGAGATTGGCGCCGGCGGTGGTTCGATATCTCGCCTTGATGCCATGGGGCTGTTAAAAGTAGGGCCCGATAGTGCCGGCTCTGAACCTGGCCCTGTTTGTTATGGTTTAGGTGGCGAAGATCCCACAGTTACCGATGCCGATTTGTTGTTGGGTTATTTGTCACCGGACTATTTTCTCGGTGGTGAAATGTCACTCAATGTCGATGTAGTACGCGACGCGATTGCCATCAAACTAGCAGAGCCTTCCGGCTTGGATGTGACTGCTATTGCTGCGGGAATTCATGCCATTGTGAATAACAATATGGCGGCGGCAACACGTTCACATATAGCAGAAAAAGGTCGCGATCCACGCCGTTATACTTTGGTTGCCACCGGTGGAGCTGGACCTGTCCATGCTTATGGCGTGGCCAAGCAGCTCAAACTGAGTCGTTTCATTTGCCCTCTGGGTGCCGGTGTTTCTTCTGCGCTTGGTTTTTTAATTGCCGCACCTGCCACAGATGGGGTTAGTAGTTATGTGTCGCGTATCGATCAGATTGATTTAGACAAAGTGCTTAAGATTTACCGTGATATGTCCGGAACTGCTATTCAATCGTTGGTAGAAGCTGGCGGTGATGTTAATACGATCACCATCAAGCGACGTGTTGAAATGCGATATTTGGGTCAGGGTTTTGAGATTGCAGTGGATCTGCCAGATGATTTAGACGGTGTTAACCTCCCGAAACTGCTTAAGGATGGTTTCCTGGAGCGTTATACCGAATTGTTCGGACGTAGCATTTCTGACGTTGCCATAGAAACCGTGACATGGCGTATTACAGCTTCTGGCCCAACGCCGAATATTCAGCTGAATTTTGAAGGTCAACAAATTGACCGCGGCGCAGCTGAGAAAGGTGAACGTCAGGTTTACTTCCCGGAGACGGGTTACGCACCTTGCAAAATTTACAATCGATATGGCCTTGCAGCGGGCACCCGTTTTGCTGGGCCAGCGGTGATAGAAGAGCGTGAATCAACTGTGGTTGCAGGACCGGATACGACTATATCAGTTGATAATCACTTGAATCTGATTATCGATATCCAATATCCACAAGATAAGGCTTAGGAATAATACATGAGTAAAACTACTGTAGAAGTGCTGGCGGAAGCTTTTCGGGATATGGGGACTCCTTTTATTGTGGGTCATCCAGGTGGTGACACCGTTCACTTAATGGAGGCTGCTCGTGTGCGTGATATGCGCTATATCTTAATGAAGCAGGAAGTTGCGGGGGCGATGCTGGCTGCAACCTGGGGTGAGATTACCGGCAGTCCTGGTGTTTGTACTTCGACCCGTGGGCCAGGGGCGACAAATATGGTGAACGGTGTTGCCTATGCCTGGGCAGACCGCGCGCCACTGATTGCGCTCACTGACCAATACCCAACAGATATATTCGAGACACGATTACGACAGACGATCGACCATCAAAAGATTTTCTCGCCGATTACAAAATGGAATACAACGTTGCAGGCGAATACTACCAGACTGCAAATTCACCATGCGATTCAGGTTGCCACTGCACCGACACCTGGTCCTGTACATATTGACCTTCCGTCACCAGAACTTACCAAAGAAGTGCCTCCTCTGATGGGTGAGCCGACGTTATTGCCAGAGCGGGTATCTATCGAACCGGATAAGAAAGCATTGCGCAAGCCAATGGAAATGATCTCCAAGGCAAGTAAGCCGATTATATTGGCTGGCCTTGGTATTTATTGGGATAAGGCTTCTGCTGAGTTGGTTGCATTGGCTGAACGATTGGGCGCACCAGTACTAACCACCACTAAGTGTAAAGGTGTGATTCCAGAAGATCACGAATTGAGTGCAGGTTGTATCATTGGTGGCACTATTGAGCGCGAACTGGTGAATCAATCTGATCTAATCATTACCGTCGGGCTGGATATAGTTGAACTGCAACCTAAACCTTGGCCGTACAATATTCCAGTGTTGTCACTGGCGAATGTACCAACACTCAATGGCTTAATCCCTTTCAATTTAGAAATGGTGGGCGATCTGAAGTTAATACTTCACGGCTTGTCTGAATTTTGTGATGGCGGCCAGGGCTGGGGAGTCGAAGCAGCGAGCCAATTTCGTATTGCCGTTTCCAATGCACTAAATACACCATCTAATGGCCTGTCACCGCAGGCGGCGATGGAAGCGGCGGTTGATGTTTTGCCGCGCGATACCGTGGCTACCTGCGATGCGGGCGCGAGTCGTTTACTTGTTGTTCAAAAATGGAAATCTTATGGTGAGCGCAATTTCCTTACCTCAAATGGACTGGGCTCCATGGGTTATGCGATACCAGGTGCCTTAGCGGCTCGTTTGGCGCGACCTAAAAGCCCGGTTGTTGCCTTTGCTGGCGATGGTGGATTCATGATGGCCGTTGCCGAGCTGCAAACCTCCGTTAAGGAAAACTTACCCATTATTGTTGTCGTATTCGATGATGAAGAAATAGCACTAATCCGTATTAAACAGGCAATCAAAGGTATTCCAAGGTACGGCGTTGGTATCGGCGGTTTAAACTGGGAAGCGCTCGCGCAAGGCTTTGGTGCCGATGGTGTGGTAGTCGATACGGCACATAAACTCGGTGATGCCCTGCAGGCAGCTCTTAAAACAGGACGCACAACGTTAATCGCTGCCCGTATTGATGGTTCAGGCTATATCGAGCAATTTAACGCACTTCGTGAGGTGTAGGAGAAAATAATCATGCGCATGCAAAATAAAAATATTTTAATTACTGGTGCAGCTCGTTCAATCGGACGTGCCTGCGCAGAACGCTTCGCAGAAGAAGGCGGTAATGTCGCGATTGTTGATATGCTCGAAGAAGTGGGACATAAAACAGCCGCTGAGATTGCTGAGAAGTATGGCGTTAAAACCGCATTCTATAAATGTGATGTCGGAATTAAGGCAGAAGTAGATGAGACCGTCGATAAGGTGGTTGCAGATTTCGGCCATATCGATGTATTAGTTTCCAATGCAGGTATACAACGCCGCGGCGATTTTCTTGATGTTCCTGAAGAAGTGTTTGACGAAGTTATCCGAACCAATTTGAAATCAATCTTCTTGTTCGGCCAGAAAGTTGGCAAGCACATGGTTGCAAGGGGTAAAGGAGGCGCGATAGTCAATATGTCTTCAACCAGTGTGCGTATGACGATGCCGGGTATTTCCCCTTATGCTACTTCAAAAGGCGGCGTTAAAACTTTGACCAATGCAATGGCTTTATCACTGGCTCCACATGGTATTCGCGTGAATGCAGTCGGTCCTGGTACGATTTTGACCGATTTAAGTCGTGACGGTCTATTTAGCGATCAAGAAGCACGTCGAAAAGTTTTAACTCGTATTCCAATGCGTCGATTAGGCGAAGGGCGAGACGTTGCTGGCCCAGTACTATTCCTTGCCAGTGACGATTCTGCATATATTACAGGAGAAACGATTTATGTAGATGGTGGACGTTCTGGCTTAAATTACAATGTTGAAATCCCTGATGACATTCTTGAAAAGGTTTAAACGCGATGAGTAATGATAAATTTGAAGATTTGATCGTCTATTTAAATGGTGAGTTTGTACCCTGGGATCAAGCCAATGTGCATGTATTTTCGCCGGCGGTTAAATATGGTGCATCAGTGTTTGAAGGTATTCGCGGTTACTGGAATGGGGGTAAAGAAAAACTGTTTTTATTCCGGCTGCAAGATCATATGGCGCGTATCGAATTATCACAACGCATAATGCGGTTCGGTGAAATTGCGCCAGCAGGTCCGCTGTGTGAGGCAACGGTTGAATTAATGCGGCGCAATAATTTCAAAGCGTCTGTGCACATTCGACCAACGGTTTATCTCGATGAATACGGTGAGTCATCTGCGCGCGGGCCTATTGGTCAATTTATTACTGCAATTCCACGCGGTACACCGAAGAAAGTCGAGGATGGTGTGCGCGCACAAGTTTCATCCTGGGAGCGAATTTCTGATCGCTCTATGCCAGCACGAGCAAAGTCGAACGCTAATTATAATAACTCTCGATATGCCGGTATTCAGGCCAAGATCGATGGTTACGATGCGGCCATCATGCTGAACAGTCGAGGCAAGGTATCTGAAGGCCAAGGCATGTGCATCTTCATCATTCGTAATGGCGTTGCTATTACACCGTCGGTTACCAGCGATATTCTCGAGAGTATTACGCGTGATACGGTAATTGTTCTATTGAAGGAAATGGGTGTCGAAGTGCAAGAGCGCGATATGGATCGAAGTGAGTTCTATGACGCTTCGGAAGCATTTTTCTGTGGGACGGGTTGGGAAGTTACGCCAGTCAATGACGTTGATGGTTCGCCTATTGGAGAAGGAAAGCCAGGTGACTTAACCAGGACACTGCAAAACACATATTTCGATCTGGTCAACGGCGTTACCGAAGATACACGTGGCTGGTTAACGGAAATTTAACATCGTTGAGCGTAACTCTTGCGAGCTGATGGACGGATTCTATAGCGCTTGAATAAACTGAAGGCTGCTAGATGGAAGCAAGTATCAAAATAAAGTACCAGCAATGGGAAACCCTCGGGTTAATATTTCTGGCCTATGGCGGAACAATGCTATGTCGTACTGCGATTGGCGCGTTAAGTCCTGCTATGGCCGAAGACCCGGAAATTATGTTGACTGCATCTCAACTTGGCGAAATATTGGCCTGGGGCGCAGTGGGCTCAATAGTTGGAAAGATATTTTCAGGCATTGTTGCTGACATTATTGGTGGAAGGCGTGCTTTATTTGCCTGTGTATTTACGGTGGCGTTATCAACAATGGCCTTCTCGCTGCCATCATCGGTTTTCTTTTTTAGTTTAATCCATTTTGTTCTGCGCATATCGCAGACCATCGGTTGGCCCGCTGCGGGCTTGTTAATTAATCAATGGTTTCCGAAGCAGCATTATGGAAAAGCCTGGGGGATTACAGCAACGAGCTCTCGTGTTCATACCGCGGTAGCAGCAGTATTATTAGGGGTTTTAGTTGCCGCTTTTGGTTGGAGATCTTCATTTGTGATAGTGGGGTCCTTTTACTTGGTGGCCTCATTTATATTGTTGTACTTGATTGAATCATCTCCCACAAAAGTAGGTCTTAAAGATCTGAGTGACGGCGTTGAGCATAAAAGTTTGTCTGAAACACTAAAAGGTATTTTTAAGTGGCTCATAATTTTGAAAAAGGATTTATGTTTCGTTTACATATCACTCACGATGATGATGCTATATGTTTTGTACGATTTTTTAGGTTACGCGCCTCTTTACCTGAACCAAGCTACGGGTTTAAGCGCTGCAGATGCCGCAACAGCATCGGCATTTTTCCCACTTGGCGCTTTCTTTTCTCTGGTGATTTTTGGTTATCTTTACGACAAATTAAAGTTTGGAAACGTTAGAGTATTAGTCATCGGTTGCCTCAGTTTAAGCACCTTGTGTGTTGGTTTACTCTGGTCTTTAAGTTCGTTTGGGCTCAGCACAGATGCAACACAAAATCTGAGTTTCTTTTTGATTTTTATGTTTGGTTTTACCTTCGCACCAGCCTATTGGTTGCCGGTTAATGTTTATATTACTGGCTTGGGCGGATACCACATTGGCTTTACACTCGGTCTAGTAGATGTGTTCGGTTATATTTCGTCAGCTATTTTTAATGTTGTCGCAGGAAGACTGGCAGAGTCCAGTTGGGATAGTTATTTATTATTTGTAATGGCCTTTTGTGTTTTTTCCACAGCTTTTCTATTTATGTTTTTCAGGGAAATGAAAAAGAGGATCGGGCATACGCCTGTCTCTCAGGCTTGACTTACAATTGCCGCTCACCGGGCGCCACAAATCGCTTGGCTCCCGCGGCTATTGAAACCACGATCCGACCTTGCTGATAGTGGTCGAGCTGGCGCTGTATGATGGGACCCAGTAATCTCTCCTCATCGGGTGTGGCTCGATTCAGAGCCAGACTTGCAGTCGTGGCGGCCTGCTCGAAGTCACCTGATGAAGCCTGAGCAGTCGCTAGTGTACTCAGTGACATGGCGTCGGGTTTGGGGAGAAGTTTCAATGCTAGGTTTGCCAGTTCGAGGGCTTCGCTGGGTCTGCGCTTGCTGGAATCAGGATGAGTTGCCAGTAGGTGCGCCGTGTCTTGAAGGACTAACGGTTCATTGGGGTTGAGAACTAAGGCGGAGCGGAAACTTACTAGCGCGTCGTCGAAATTACCCAGGTAGGACTGAGCGCGGCCCAATCGAAAAAATGCCGGTCCAAAACTTGGATCCAGCTCCGTGGCGCGTTTCAAATGAGGCACGGCTTCCGCGACCTGACTCGAGAAACCGAGGGCCGTGCCCAGATTGAGATGCCCGCGCGAATCATTCGGTGCGAGTTGGACATAGCGCCTCCAGTAAACGAGCGCCTCGTTATGTCGTCCCACATCCGTCAACGCGATGGCAAGCTTCTCCAGCAATGTGGTTTGCTCGGGCGAGAGCTCCAGCGCTTTCTGGAGTTGAGTCACTGCCTCGGGCAGCCGGCTAGCACGCCGATAATACTGCGCCAGGTCGATGTAGCCGTTGACGTCGGGCTCGAGTTCGACCAGCCGTTCCTGCCGTTCGATCATCTTCAGCTCCAGGTGACGAGCAGTGCTCCGCCTAAGGCCTTTACTCTCAAGATCATTGCGGGGCATGACCTGGACCCACAAGTCTGCCATTTCGTTGGATGACAGGGGGCCGAAGTTGATGTCTTGCGGTGGATCGTTGGGATTGTGCGGGTTGTCGGCGGAGTTGTCGTAGCTGAACTCCATCGACACGGTCGTGCCACGGGGCAGGCTTAGCGGTTGCTTGAAGTGGAACTTTTCCTGCCGGTAGAAGTCCCATTTCTCGATCCTCACGAGCCACTGCTGGCTGCCGTCTGGCAGCGTGGCCCACGCCTTGATGTCCTTGCAGATGAAGTGGCAGTGAGGCAGGACGCTCAGAATTTCGATATCGTAGGGTAACTCGTAGCTGTCACTAGTCGTGAACTTGGGATCACCCGCTCTGATGGGCAGCCAGCGCGAGCCGAGCCAGATCATCTGGGGACTCAGTTCGGGAGGCTCGTCGGCAAAGTAGAGCCCGATCTGGGGATCGATGACCTCCTCCAAACCCGATGGCATCAGGTGCAGCTGGACCACAAGATCGGCTTGGGCCGGGAGTCGCCAGGCGAGCCCTTCGGGTAACTCGGAGGCTCGCTTTCCTGGAACCCAATTTACGAAATGTCCGTCGGGATGAAACGCCGTTGTGTTGTCCATGCCCCCGAAGCCGGTTTCAGGTTTCTCCTGATCGCGTTGCCATGAGGCGTCACTCTCGTCAAGTAGAAACTCGGCGTGGTGGACTACTTCGCGGTTGTCTAGCCGCAGCTCGAGCGCGCGCACATAGCGATCGGACGCGGTCACGTTCGGAATCACGAAATTGCGGAATACGTCGGAACCCTCCGGCGGGAGCGAGTACGGCGTCGAGAGTTTCACGATCAGATCGGGCTCGCCGAGTTGCCAGCCGAGCGTCCGCTGAGGAGTTGGAGGATGCTGCAAAGCAGCGCCTGGTGATGTATCCTTCGCTTCTACCAACAAGGGGTCGCCGTCGAACTTGAATATGTGATCTACCGAATTGGAGTTAGACAGACCTGCGCCGGTGATGATATTGCCGGTAGTTGCACATCCGGCCAGGATTATAGAAGTGCCAAGAGCGGTAATGAGTGGCCGAGTGGCTGACATGATTCGCTCCCCCTCATTGTTGGTATAATCAAGCCAAATTGTAAATTAATTCCCGTCGCGAGACGACTGACTCTCCCGTTCCCGCCGTTCCTCTTCCCGCGCACCCTGCAACATATTAGCCAGCGCATAATTGCCCTCGTGACAGGCAAACTCGTAAATCTCTCCGTCGGAATAGTCGAAAATAATTTCCCGAGTGTAAGGGGCAGAGTACGTACCGGGATCATGCGAAGTGATCTGATAACGCAACTGTCTCTCACCGATGCGAGTAATGCGCTCAACATTTAGCTCGGCGCGGTTGTGGCTATACTCACTCCTGTCTGAAAAATTGCGCGTTTCTACTACCAGGGTGTCGCCGTCCCAGTAGCCGCGGGAATCGCCATGCCACAGCTCGATAGCCTCGGGCGCATGGGGCATGTCGGTGATGGGGATGATTCGAGCGTTATGCATCATTTCCTGCATGATCACGACATAGTCGCTGGACTGTATGATTTGCCAGTAGCTGTTGTAGCCGGAATCAAGATAGGGCACGCCGTTGCTGATGCAACGGTCATCCAAGCTCAGAGTGTCGTAGGAGTCTAGAGTCTCAAAACGCTCACCAGCGGCGGCCGAGTTATTTCTCAGTTGGGCCATGCGCTCGCGTCTGGCAATGCCCTCATCGGTAAGTGGAGGATATTTGCCATTGGGCGGATCGATAATCTGCGAAGTGCGGTTATGTATACTGCGTTCCGCCATCCAGAACTGATCGTAGTTACCGGTGGTGGGATCATTGGATTTAACATCTCCGGATAAGGCTGATGTAATCACTGATTCGCCAAACAGGGCGTCATCGGTCTCTGCCGTAATTTCGCCAGCTCGCTGCGCAATAATCTGTATTTCTTCCGCGGTGAGAAATTCCCGGCCTTCGAACAGGTCGGGTCGCTCCACAGGAGTGACGGTGTTGTTGGCCCACACGCCTTGGAAATCGGGCTGTCCGTCGCTAGTTCGTGATACCTGGTAACCAGATTGAGCGCACGCGGCGCTAGCGGTTACGAGCGTAAAAATACAGAGTATATAATGCGGGATTCGGCTCACATTGATTTTCATGGTGTTGTCTCATTGTCTAATTAGCTACGCTAATTTGGTTGATTTCGAGATGAAAATAACTTTGTATTCAATTGTATAAATAACTTGTAAAAATGTACATGTTTATTTAGTCTGTAGTTTAGCCAACTAGTCTTGTAAGGCATATCAGCGAATTATTACTGCGGCCTCTAATGTGGAAAACTGGTGAAAAAGAACCTGACGTATAGAAAGTAAATATACTGACCATTATAGATATCAGCATTAGCCGCAATGGACAAGCACAGCAGCACAATTGTTGTTAGTGAGTTGCTCAAAACCCTAGAAGTCAAGAGAGGTCAAAATGATTAAAGGCAATAGCTCCCTGGTAGGACTCATAGCAAAGGCTGGATTGGCGGGGCTCATATTTTCATTGTCATCTACAGGTGCAATGGCGCAAACCAATCCAATGGCACAGACTGAAGGGTCAATGGCAGAGACAGGCAAGCCAGCTGCGCATGCGGGTCAGCGGCCTATCAATAACTTACCGAATCCTTATGCCACACAGCGTGATTTTGGCACTTTGCCGGATGGTCGTGCCTGGGGTTCGGTCAGCGCGGTAGATATCGATATTGACGGCGTGCACGTGTGGGCAGGAGATCGCTGCGGTACAAATCAATGTGCCACGACTCCGGATATCAAGCCTATTGTTAAACTCGACCCGAATGGGCGTGTTGTTGAGCAGTTCGGTGCCGGTCTAATGGTTTGGCCACATGGCATGGATGTGGATCATGAAGGCAATGTCTGGATTGCTGATGCGCGCGTTGCGAACCAAGATGAAATCAACGAAAACCCTGCGGCGGCGAATTTAGGCAGTGCAGTACTGAAGTTTAGTCCTGACGGTGAACTGCTGATGACCATCGGTACGCCAGGCGAGGTGGGTGATCCACCTACTCATCTTACTGACCCAAACGATGTTTTGATCGCGCCGAATGGCCGTATTTATATTGCTGAAACTCACAATTCTCAGTTTACAAATGAACCTGGTCCTGATCCCAAGGATCGAATAACCATGTGGGAGCCAGATGGCACTTATATAGGTCACTTCGGTGAGTATGGTTGGGATGATGGCCAGTTCCGTACGCCACACGGTTTTGCAATGGATTCGCAGGGTCGTTTATTTGTTGCAGATCGTGGCAACAATCGTATTCAGATCTTTACCCAAGACGGAGAGTGGTTAGACACTTGGTACCAATTCAGTCGACCTTCTGGAATCTACATAGATCCTACTAATGACTTACTTTACGCCATTGATTCTGAATCTGATGAAAACTACAACCCGGGAGGATGGAGAAAAGGACTGCGTGTGGGCAATGCGCGCAACGGCGAAGTCTTGTATTTTGTTTCCCCACATGAGTCCACAATTCGGCCGTCTGGTATGGGTGGTATTGGTGCTATGGGTGAAGGAGTTACTGCAGACAAAGATGGCAATGTTTATGCTGGAGATCTCGGAGTGTTTAAGGGCATGACCCGTTTCGTTCCAGTCTTGATCCCATAACACTTAATCTTGTCATAAGAACGCGCACGCCGGAGGATTTTGCCCGGCTTATTTCTGTTTATGAGAATGTACAGAAGTTCTCTATTTTCAGATTTAAATTTAAGACGAACCCAAAAATGAAGAACTGCTTAGTGGAGAAAAAATGAGAAATGCGAATTGTGTAATCGTCCTGTTGCTGCTTGCAACTAATACCGCATGGGCGCAATTTACAGAATCTGACTCACCCGACAGCACTGGCTTCGTGCTGGAACGTCTGGGCAGAATCGATGCGGTAATCAATGCCGAAATTGCCAGCGGCAAGATTCCGGGTGCGGTTGCCCTGGTTGCCAGAAACGGCAAAATCGCTTATTTCAAAAGTTTCGGTTTTGCCGATATCGAATCGCAAACACCGATGCAAAAAGACAACATGTTTCGCATTGCATCGATGACCAAGGCAATCACATCAGTGGGGGTGATGATCCTCTACGAGCGTGGACTTTTCCAGCTGAACGACCCGGTTTCGAAGTACATTCCCGAGTATGCCGATATGAGGGTGGTATCGGAGGTGGATGCCAATGGTAACGTGTCTGCCACAGTCCCCGCAACTGCCGAAATCAAGATCATTGATCTGCTTACTCACTCATCTGGAATCAGTTATCCGTTTTATTCCACCAGTTTACAGAAGTCCTATGTAGATGCCGGAATAATCGATGGAATGACCAGCAAGGACATTACCCTCGCTGCGCAGATGAGGCTACTGGCCGCGCAACCGCTGCTGTTCGAACCCGGTTCAGAATACTCTTATGGCCTCAGTGTCGATCTGCTTGGATACCTGATCGAAGTGGTCAGCGGCAAACCACTGGACCAATTTTTTAACGAGGAAATATTCACTCAATTGGGCATGCAGGACAGTTATTTTTACCTACCGAAAGCCAAGTTCGACCGTCTTGTCACACTCTATGCCGAGGTCGATGAAGCAGGACTGATCGTCTCGCGGGGAGATGAATCCAATATCATTCTCGACAACCCACGTTATCCGGTCGGAAATGGACAGACTTATTTTTCCGGTGGTGCAGGCCTGTCTTCCACGGCCTATGATTACGCACGTTTTCTGCAAATGCTGCTGAACAACGGAGAACTGGATGGCTCGCGAATATTGAGTCGCAAGTCTGTGGAACTTATGCAAAGTGCTCGCATCGATTCGGACGGCGATCAAATTCCTGATTTCGGTTTAGGTTTTGAAGTTATTAATGATCTTGGGAAGTCCGGTGAATTGGGCTCGATTGGCTCCTATTCCTGGGGTGGTGCATTCCTTACTGATTACTGGATCGATCCAAGCGAAAACCTGATCGCAGTATTTATGTCCCAGGTCCGCCCTAGCCAATCTGACATCCGCGTGAAATTCAACACGATGGTCTACCAGGCACTTGAGTGAGTTTGCAAAGGAATTACTCATGTTCTTTCGAATACACAACTTTTCCCTCTTAGCGGTCGCGTTGCTTGTTACCGGCCTGATAAATGCACAGGACATCACCGAACGGGTTGACCATCGCTATGTTGACAACGACGGTGTGCGTATTCATTACGTCGTCATGGGCGACGGTCCGCTCATGGTCATGGTGCACGGTTATCCTGATTACTGGTACACCTGGCGCCATCAGATGGAAGCGCTGGCAGGTGATTATACCGTCGTCGCCATGGACACACGCGGCTACAATCTGAGTGACCAGCCGACCGAGGTGGAGAACTACGAACTGGAAATACTGGGAAACGATGTCGCGGCGGTTATTGAAGCCGAAGGCGAGGACAGCGCCATCATCGTTGGTCATGACTGGGGCGGCGGCATTGCCTGGTTTTTTGCCGCTCACCGGCCGGAGATGACCAATCAGCTTATCATCTTCAACCTGCTTCACCCCAGGAACGTGGTGCGAGAGCTGGCCCGTCTCGAACAACAGCACGAGGCCTCGGCGTACGCGCGGGATTATCAGCAACCGAACTCTGAAACACAGTGGAGGGGGGGCGAGCATTATGCCGCCAGGCTTGTATTAGACAAACAGACCTTTCAGGGCATATACCCGCTGACCTATCAGGACGTGCAGGACGCAGGCGAGGAGGAGGCGTATGCGCATTATTTCGAGGCCTTCAGTCGCAGCAGTGTCGAGGCCATGATGAACTACTACCGAGCGAACTGGCCCCGCCCACCCTATGATTCGGGCGCCTTCTTTGAGCTGTCCGAGGTGCAGGCACCGGTGCTGCAGTTTCACGGCTTGGCGGATGATGCCTTGTTGCCGGAAGGACTTAACAACACCTGGGATCATCTGGCACAGGACTGGACGCTGGTCACCATGCCAGGCGTCAGCCACTGGCCACATCATGACAAACCCGACTTCGTCAGTGACATGATGAAAGCCTGGCTGAGCGTGTATCGGTGATAACCCGAGTAGTCGTCATCTGATAGCAAATCACTATCAAACAAACGAAGCATTTTAGTGCAATGTTGCATTTACATTGTTTATTCAGTTATATAATGCCGTTCAAGGCAAAGTTATTCCAAAATTCTCGAATGGCAGGAACTGCTTGCAGCCTCCAATGCCAATGGAAATATAGTTAGTAGTAGCGAACGACGCTATATGGTCGTTACAGACTACTCGCCGTTACGCTAGCATTTAGAAAGACTCCAGGCACAAAAAAGCTGGCTGCATCAGCGCAGAATATTAGTTCTTCAATTTATACTCACTGCAAGCGATACCTAAATGAATAAGTACCAGGCCCTATTTGTAATTCTTTATGCATTTGCAAATTGCGTTTTTTCAGCTGCCTATGCTCAGAACACCTCAGCGGTAGCATTGCCTAGCTATACAAGTAGCCAGGCTCAACAAGGCGAGATTCTTTATCAACAGACGTGTATCGCATGTCATGGCACCAACCTTGATAACGGCTCGTTCGCACCACCGATTACAGGTGATCTTTTTTATGGTGTATGGGGTGGGCGCTCTGTGGCTGAGCTGCTCCAATATATCAAGGAAAGTATGCCGCCAGGTTCACCGGAAAAATTGAGTGATTCAGCTTCGCTTGAACTTGTTTCATATATGTTTCAGGAGCATGGGATACCAGCGGGGCAGCAGGCTCTTTCTCTGGATTCAAATACACAGCTGTTGCCGATTCCAGCCAGTGGTTTGGTTGTCATAGAAACGATTGAGATTCCACCGCCGCCAACAACAGTCGCTAATCCGCTTGACAACATTACCACAGTCACTGATGACACCTTGTCTGCTCCTCCCGCCGCCGACTGGCTAATGTGGCGCCGCACCTATGATTCGCAGGGTTATAGTCCAGTAAATCAAATCTCCCGCAATAATGTGAAAGATTTACAAATGGTCTGGAGTTGGACCATGCCTGCCGGGCGCAATATCACCACGCCGTTAGTACGCGATGGTGTCATGTTTATGTACGGTGCTGGCAGCAATGTTTATGCCTTTGATGCGCAAACAGGTGATGTGCTTTGGCGTTATCAGCTGGCATTGCAACCCCGTCCTTTTGGACCTCGCGCCATCTCAATTTACAAAGAAACAATCATTCTAACAACCGATCTCGGGCAGGTTATCGCACTGGCTATAAAAACCGGAGAAGTTGTGTGGAACAGTCTGGTTTTGAAGTCAGAAGAGTCAGAAGAGTCAGATGGAAGTTCTGCGTTTCCAATTTACTTCTCGGCTGGAACTTTAGTTGCAGATGGCAAGGTATTGGTAAGCACCTCAACGGCTGAGCGTTTTGAGAAAAATTTTATTGCTGCCCTTGATGCAAATACTGGGGAGGAAATCTGGCGCTTTTACACAGTTGAGTCGCCGGGTGGAGAACGTGATACCTGGAACCGTGCCAGCGAAGATCAGCGCCAAGGAGCAGGCATGTACGTTCCTGCCAGCTATGATCCAGAGTTAAAGCTGATACTTTTGGCACCGGCAACTCATACAACGCGCCAGTATTGCGTGAATCCCAATACGGCGCGACCAGCAATGATGGGCTGCACACAAATTCTACACTTGCTCTTGATATAGATACGGGAGAGCTGGTCTGGAGTTTTCAGCATTTCCCTAACGACCAGTGGAACTACGATTGGGCCTATGAGCGAATTATTACCAGTGTTCCTGGTATGGGCTCGAGTCATAAAATGGTTGTTGCATCCGGCAAGCAAGCCATTTTTGAGACATTGAACATCGATGATGGTGACTATCAATTTTCCATCGACCCGGGTCTGCAGAATGTGATTAAGGCGATAGACCCGATAACCGGGGATAAGGAAATAGCCCAGGAGACATTCCCCACAGTCGATGAATTGCGCCTTGCCTGCCCCGATACCAACGGGGCCAGAACCTGGCGTCCTGCTGCACTCGACCCTGATGTAAACATACTTTACATACCCTACAGGGAAGCCTGCATGAACATAGGCCCGCACCTACCCGGTTATGATGTATACAGTGGTTATGGTCGAAAAACTGTGCCACGGCCAGACAGTGACGGAAATTTTGGCGGTTTGCTTGCTCTGGATTTAAAAACCCGAGAGCCCTTGTGGACCCATCGCAAGCGAGCTATACCGAGTACTGGTGTATTGGCAACTGCTGGTAATCTTTTATTTTATGGATCAACAGACCGTGTATTTACTGCTCACGATATTGCAGATGGCAATGAACTGTGGCGGGCTCGCCTCAACGGTATCCCTAGTGGCGCACCCATCAGTTTTTCAATCGCGGGCAAACAATATATCGGGGTTACTACCGGTGATAGAAATGAAGTTTACCGGCTGGATCCGAATGAAGAGCATAAAAACCCAAAGAATATCTCCGCGACAATTTGGGTGTTCGCCCTCCCATGAGGGGAGTTGTCTTTTATTTTTGTTGCCTCTGCTACGAGGTTAAGGGTGCTTAAGCAGTTTAGGCCACATTGAGAGTATGCAACAAGAAAATTGAATGATAGTTTAACAATCCAACACCGCAGGAGTATCGCTATGACAGCTGTTACGAGTCGCAAAATGAAAGCGCGGGGGGGTATTTCGTGGGCAGTGCTGGGAATGATGTTTTTATTGCCACCAACACTGACATCAGCCCAGAGCGCCGACCAGGATATTACCTTTGCCCGGGATATCTTTCCCATACTGCAAGAAAATTGTCAGAACTGCCATCGCGACGCGGGTATCGCCCCCATGTCGCTGATGACTTATGAAGAAGTCAGGCCCTGGGCACCACTGATTCAGTACAAAGTTGTCAACCGGGAAATGCCACCTTGGCATATCGATCGCGCTATTGGCTTGCAGAAGTTCAAAAACGACCTCGCGCTGAGTGATGAAGAAGTCACGATGATTTCTGCATGGGCCAACGCCGGTGCACCTCTAGGTAATGTCGCCGACATGCCGTCGCCAATAGAATTCTCCGACGCGAGCGAATGGAGCTACGGGGAGCCTGATGTAATCATTGAATGGAACTACAGGGTACGTGCGACTGGGTCGGACGAGTGGGGCGAACTTTATTCCCAGGATCTGTTCGACCAAATGGACAAACCCCGTTACATTAAAGCCATTCAGATCCGCGCCGTGGACGATGCTTCACGTCGAGTTGTGCACCATGCCATGTCCTACACTTCCCAAGGCAGTGCCAACCCGGACAACGACCAGTTCCTGATCGATTATGCCTCGGGTAAAAGCGCAGAAATCTACCCCGATAACTCGGGCGTTTTGCTTAATCCCGACAACCTAGTGCGCCTGTCCTACCACACGCATTCTATAGGCGAAGTGGTTGACGCCAAAATTCAAATGGGTATCGTTTTCTATCCCGAGGATGTTGTACCTGAACATCGCCGCTGGACCAAGTTACTGGGGTACAGTGGGTCTCTGCTCGATATTCCGGCTGGCGAGATCGTTCGCACCGACGGTTATGTGTACTTCCACGACAATGCCACCATTACCTCATTCCAGCCACACATGCATGGTATGGGGTCATACCAGTGCCTGGAGCTGATTTATCCGTCTTCAGGAACCTCTGCCCAGACAGAAATGATCAGCTGCACCAACTGGGATTACAACTGGCACACTATCTACAACTACGCTGACGATGTTGCCCCGCTGGTTCCAGCCGGCACCGTGGCGCATATCATCAGCTATTTTGATAATACCGACTCCAACCCGGGCAACATGGATGCCAGGAACTGGGCCGGGGACGGCCGTCGCACGATAGACGAAATGGCTTTCGCCTTTCTTGGGTGGTACGCGATGACCGATGAAGAGTATCTTGCGGAGATGGAGCGCCGCAATGCGCTCAACAGAGGGCTTGCCTCATCGAATGATTGACCGAGCAGGCAATAGCGGATAGCTGGCCATTGGTGTTCAGCATAATTAAAACAAACGAAATAGAAATAGTAGAACATTGGGGGCTGGATACCTTTTACGCGGTGAAGAAGCACCCTAAGGATCCTGCTCTAATGCCGGAGAAAATGACATGTTAACGCGCACGATTAATGGTTTGTTCGGTTTTTTTGTCCTGGTAATCCTCGTCAGCTCCTTTCAGGTGGCGATGGCACAACCGCCTCAATTTGCTTATCAGCATAAATACGTCTCGGGCCAGACTATCCAGCCCATTTATCAGGGCTGGACAGCAAATGAAGACGGAACTTTCAATCTGCATTTCGGCTACCTAAACCGGAATTATTCAGAGGAGTTGCACATCCCCATCGGTGCGGATAACGAATTTGATATGGCCGGGCTAGACATCATCCCGAACCAGCCAACCTATTTTTATACCCGCGTCAATCGGGATATTTTTACAGTGACAGTACCAGCGGACTTCGGTGATCGAGAAATCGTCTGGCGACTGACCAGTCAAGGTCATACCCTGGAAGCCGTTGGCTGGTTGCAGCCGGAGTGGGAGTGGGAAGCTACGGGATTAAGTAGGCCGGATGCTGATGAGATGACGCTCGACCTGGAAAGGCCACCAAACGACCCACCCGAATTAACCGTCGTGAGCGCCGCTTCAGTCAGATTGCCTGCCAAATTGACATTGATTGCCTCTGCGACAGACGATGGTATGCCGGAACCCGCGCCGGCGCGGACGCAGGAAAGCATTCCTAGCGCATGGGACAGTACGCCGCTACTGACTAGGCCAGAAAGCGCAGTACCAATCCCTACGAATGTTCCGCGTTTGAATACTAATGTGAGGGGAACCCAATTAACTCCCTTGCCTCCGCAGTACAAGCTTACGGTTTCCTATATAGTTTGGCGAGGGCCGGCAGACATTAGCACTGAGCCGATGTTTTCCGAAGTGGTTAATGGTAGCGCTACTTCCGAAATTACCTTCACCGAGCCGGGTGAATATCAAATTCGAGTTCAAGCCTCCGACGGTAACAAAGCCACTGATGCATTCGTTACTGTAAACGTACAGTAAGTTTTTGCAGTGTAGATAACCGCGCCGAGCAGACGCGGTTATCTACAAATCTCTTTCTCCCTTTTTTACAGCCTTCAAAACCATGCATGACGTGAGCCCAAACAGTATCGTGCACTGCACAGCCAAAAATCCTGATTTATTACCCCAGGTGTGACCTCTTAATCACCCAAGAATCCGGTATCAGCCTCATTATTCCGGCTTTTTTAGTTTGAATTTCGAAACAACGAAGCTTCTGGCAATTTCACTCCTTATATTCGCAGGCTGCTTAGCTGAGCAGAATAAATAAACATGTACATTTTTACAGGCTCATTATACAATTGAATAACTCGCTAGGGGCTGTTCTAAGCCGTAGCTGCAATTTAATTCGAAGCCCTGCTGCGGTGCCACCCTTTGGGTAAAAGGGAAGCAAGGGAGCACAAGTAAGCAAGCCAGCTAATCTGGCAACTCGACTAGGGGTTTAAAAATCACTTAAAACAAAGGGTTGGATTCATGTTTGTTAGCATTCGCTCTATTTTTTATCAGACTTCGTGCCGCTGGTTACGGACTCACAGCCTGATGTCATTATTTTTCGCCGCTTTTACGGTATGCCTGTCACTGCCAGCCTCGGCCCAGCAGGATATTAACTCCGGAGTGATTTCCGGCAGTGTTGTGAGTGGCCATGGCGCTGAAGCCGGGGTCTGGGTCATTGCTGAAACCGATGATTTGCCCACGCATTTCACGAAAATCGTGGTGACCGATGAGCAAGGCCGCTTCGTATTGCCTGAATTGCCTGATGCCCTGTTTAAGGTTTGGGTGCGAGGCTATGGCCTGGTGGATTCCGACCCGGTGCCACTAAGAATCGGGGCCGATAATGTGAAGCTGCGTACGTTCGTTGCAGACGATCCTTTGCTGGCCGCACAGGTCTATCCGGCCAACTATTGGTACTCGCTGATGGAAGTTCCCGCTGAGGATGAGTTTCCTGGTACCGGGCGTGATGGCAACGGCATCGGTGAAATGATGAACAGCCAGGACCGCTGGCTCGATCTAACCAAGCAAGGTTGTCAGCTGTGTCATCAATTAGGTAACAAAGCGACCCGCACTCTGGATCACCTGAGCCACATTGACTTCGAGTCCAGTGTACAAGCCTGGCAATACAGAACCGCAATGGGTATCCGTGGTCCATTCATGACGCGTTATGCCAATCGCTTTGGTCCTCGGGGTATGGAGGTGTATGCCGATTGGACCGATCGTATTGCGGCAGGCGAACTTCCTCCCATACCACCACGTCCCAGCGGTACCGAGCGCAATGTGGTGATTACCCAGTGGGACTGGGGCAACGAGTCTTCTTATATTCATGACGAAATCACCACCGACAAGCGCAATGCCTCTCTGAACGCCGGGGGCAAAGTGTATGGCGTCGATGCCGGACACGGGGCACTGTTGGAACTGGATCCGGTTACCCATGAGTGGGAAGAAATAGTCATCGCCGTAAAGGACAATCCCGACACCCCGGCGGAAACTCGCTTTGCCCAACAGTTTGCAGTGCCTTCTGCCTACTACGGTAATGAGGCCTTGTGGCAACGACCGGCGGATCCACACAATCCCATGTTCGACGAACTGGGCCGGGTGTGGATGACTACCAAGGTGCAGGGCAACAATGTGCCGCAATGGTGCCAATCCGATTCCGACAACAAATTCGCTCAGTACTATCAAACACGTGGCAGCGAACGTCAGGCTTCTTACTATGATCCCTCTACCGAAGAGTTCAGTCTCATCGCTACTTGTTTCGGTACCCACCATCTGCAGTTCGGCTGGGGTGAAAACCGCATGCTTTATTTCAGTGGTGGAGGAGACGTGATTGGTTTTATCAATACCCGAACCTGGGATCGAACACAGGACGAGCAATTGTCCCAGGGTTGGTGCCCCATGGTGGTAGACACCAATGGCGATGGCCGCATCAGCAAACCCTGGAATCAACCGGTTGGCCCCATGCGAGATCAGAGTGAAGGTGGTGGTGGCGGTCGCCTCGTTGATGTGGATTTAGCACTGGATACCCGCATGAATCCCGGCAGTTACGGCATTATCGCCGACACTCTCGAAGAAGGTGTGGCCTGGGGAGTGGGTACTGAATTTCCAGGTCGCATATACCGTCTCGACATCGGCAACAATCCGCCGGAGACCTGCATCACTGAGGTGTACGAACTGCCTGTGGTCGATGGCAAGCCCTTGGGTTTCGGACCGCGTGGCATCGACATGGACAGCAATGGAATTATCTGGTCTGCCTTGTCTGGCAGCAGCCACATCGCCAGTTTCGATCGCAGCAAATGCGACATTCTGAACGGTCCCACTGTGATCGACTCTCAGCATTGCCAGCAAGGCTGGACGTTGCATGAAATACCCGGCCCGAATATGCAAGGTACTGACCGCAAAGCTGACTTTCACTATTACAACTGGGTGGACATCTTTAACACCCTTGGCCTGGGTGAGAATGTGCCCATCGCCAACGGCTCTGGCTCTGACTCCCTCGTCGCCCTGTTACCGGAGACTGAAGAATTTGTACGCATGCGCGTCCCCTATCCATTGGGATTTTACTCCCGCGGACTGGACGGTCGCATCGATGATCCTGACGCTGGCTGGAAGGGTCGAGGCGTATGGGCCAATTATGGTACTAATTTCAACTGGCACACAGAAGGTGGCAAAGGCACAACCAGCAAGATGGTTAAGTTTCAGATTAGACCTGACCCCTTGGCAAATTAAAGGGCGCAAAGGTTCTTCCTCGAAATTAGTGAGAGAGAAAGAATGAGCAATAAGGACGAAACCAAGAACCGCACTGAAAACGCAATTAGTCGGCGCACTTTTGTCAATTCGATGGCCACACTCGCGGCGGCGTTTGGTATGGGCGGCAAGACGGTGTTGGCAGCACAAAATTCGCCGGCGATACCAATAAGTGCTATCAATCACATGACCCTTGCTGTGTCTGACCCTGCGGCATCACTTGCCTGGTATCAAGGTTTATTTGGACTGCCCATCGCAGCACGCCAAGGTGGAACGGTTGTTCTGCGGATTGGTGATGGTCCACAATTCATGGCTATCAGTAGTACTCCCAGCAATAACCCTGGCATTGATCATTATTGCCTGGCAGTGGACAATTTCGACCACACCGAAGCTGTGCGAATCCTTGCCGAAAATGGTGTTGAGGCAGCTAACGCATCTGGTCCTATGCAGTCGCGAGTGAGAATGCGGGGAGAGGAGTTTGGCGGCGCACCTGGCGGCACACCAGAGCTCTATTTTGGTGACCCCGATAGCATCGTGATTCAATTGCAAGACACAAATTACTGTGGCGGCGCCGGCTTGTTGGGTGAAAATTGTCTGTCCACACCAGAACCTGTGCCTACCAAAGGCCTGCTATCAATTCGAGAATTCAATCACTTTACTTTATATGTCTCAGATCAGACTCGTTCCATCCAGTTTTATCAAGGCCTGTTCGGTATGCCTATTGATACCTACCAGGGTGCTTTGCCGGTATTGAGAGTTGGAAGTGGCAACCAGTTTTTAGCGCTGTCAAGCCAACCCGCTAGGGCAGGGCGCATAGATCATGTGTCGCTAGCGGTAGATGATTTTGATGTTGATCGCCTATTTTCTTTATTGGAAAGCTATGGATTGACGATACTCGGAGAAGCTGGAGGATCGAGCTTGCCACTACAAGCATACGTAACAATGCGTGGAGCTGATCGCGGTGGTGCAGTTGAGGGTACTCCAGAGTTATATTTTACCGATCCAGATGGCATAAAAATCCAACTGCAGGATAGTAGCTACTGCGGTGGCAATGGCTATCTTGGTGACGAGTGCGGCACCGTGGCTAATCCCACTGGACGTAACAATTAATTCTCAGGTTTCGGCAGGCACATGAAATGAAAAAAGTTCTCCTAATAACTTTATATATGGCGGTTCCATGCCTGCTCTTTGCGGCAGAATCGGTGAATCAGAGTGTCTCGGCGAGCAATCGTGCATTGTTGGATCAATACTGCGTCATCTGTCACAACCAGGCAGTGGTCAATTCAGCAGCCACGGCCAATGAAGGCCTTCAAACCACACAGCTGCGAAATCTTGGCCTGACTTTGGATACTGAGGATGTGACGAATTTGGCGGCAAACCCCGAAGTGTGGGAGAAGGTCATCAACAAACTTCGAGTGGGTGTTATGCCTCCTCCTAACTACCCTCGTCCAGACAAAGTAAGCTATGACGGTTTTCGTGCCTGGCTTGAGAACGAACTCGACCGCATAGCTGCAAGGCAGGTCAATCCAGGACGTACTCAGGCGTTTCATCGACTCAACCAAACTGAATATAGAAACTCTATCCGTGACCTGCTTGATCTCGACATCGATGTATCAGATCTAATTCCAGCAGATGCACCAGACCAGTACGGCTTTGATAACAATGCTGAAGTATTGGCGCTGTCGCCGCTGAGTGTGGCGCGCTATGTCACTGCTGCACATAAGGTGGCGGAACTAGCAGTTGGCGCATCACCACGCGGGGCTTCCATCCAGACTTACGACGTTCCGCTAAATCTGATTCAAGACGATCGACTCAGTGAGGAATTACCTTTCGGCTCACGCGGCGGAACTGCAATTGAGCACCTGTTTCCTGTGGACGGTGAGTATCGCATTACAGTGAAACTGCAGACCAACTATGTAGACTTCGTCCGTGGATACGATGAAGCCCACGAGATGGAACTTAGCCTCGACGGTGAGTATCTCCAGAAATATGCATTCGGTGGCGATGCTCCGGGCATGCCATCACCCTACGGTTATGCAGGAAATGTCCGCGGCAGCGACGACTGGGAAGAGTTTATGATGGCCTTCGCGGATAAAGGCTTCGAATTAGTGCTACCCATTAAGGCTGGCCCGCGAGTTATTGGTGCCACTTTCCCGCGGGAGACGTGGGAAATCGAAGGTGTACAGCAACCCCGACTATTCGGCTATCACCTGGCAGTGAACGAAATGCCAGATGCTAATCCCAGTATTGGCAGCATAGCAATAGAAGGACCCTTATCAGTAACGGGGCCCGGCGATACCCCTAGCCGACAACGTATTTTCAGCTGCCAACCGGCGAGTGCTGATGAGGAACCTGCCTGTGCACGCGAGATACTGAGTTCGCTGGCGCGACGCGCGTATCGCCGCCCAATAGACGAGAGTGATGTACAAGGACTGATTGATTTCTACAACCAGGGTCACGTTGAAGGCGGTTTCGATACCGGTATTCAGTTTGCTCTGGAACGTTTGTTGGTTTCACCGGACTTTCTATTTCGTATCGAAGAGGATCCGCTTGATGCGGAGCCCGGAAGCGCGTACGCCATCACCGACACCGAGCTGGCCTCCCGCTTATCCTTCTTTCTTTGGAGTAGTCTGCCGGACGACGAATTGTTAGATCTGGTTGAGCGCGGCGCCTTAAGGAATCCCGGCGTGCTCGAGGCCCAGGTAAAAAGAATGATGACCGATTCTCGCTCCTCAGGCTTCATCGAAAATTTCGTCGGTCAGTGGCTTTACTTACGTAATCTAGATGGCATCTATCCCGACCCCGCGGCTTTTCCTGAGTTTGATGAAAATTTGCGGGAAGCCTTCCAGAAGGAAACAGAGTTGTTCATTGATGATCAGATCCGTTCCGACAGAAGTATGCGCGAATTGTTGAGCGCCGATTACACCTATGTCAACGAACGTCTTGCTGAGCATTATGGTATCCCTAAAATTTATGGCAGTCGCTATCGAAAGGTAATGCTGGAAGGCGCCGAACGAGGCGGCCTGTTTGGCCACGGCAGCTTGATGATGGTGACCTCCTATCCCAATCGCACCTCACCGGTGCTACGCGGAAAGTTCGTGCTCGAGAATCTGCTTGGTGGGCCACCCCCGGAGCCACCACCCAATGTGCCAGCGCTGGAAACCAGCAGCGATGGCAGGCAACTCACTATGCGCGAAGCCATGGCAATGCATCGGGAAAATCCGGCGTGCCGGGTTTGTCACGCGGCGATGGACCCGATTGGTTTTTCATTAGAGAATTATGATGCGGTGGGTAAATGGCGTACTGAATTTGCCGGCCAAGCGATCGACGCGTCCGGACTACTTCCTGATGGCAACACCTTTGATGGCCCTGATGGTTTACGCGGGTTATTGCTCGAACGACCTGATGATTTTGTTGGCACCATTACAGAAAAGCTAATGCGATTCGCCCTCGGGCGCAGTCTCGAATACTACGATATGCCCGAGGTGCGTGAGATTGTTCGCGCCGCCGCGGAGGACGACTATCGATGGTCGTCAGTGATTCTTGGCGTCATTGAAAGCGCCCCATTTCAAATGCGGAGAACTGAGCTATGAATATTTTTAAAAAGACCCTGCCTCGACGCACACTGCTGCGTGGAATAGGTGCGAGCCTGGCATTGCCGCTGCTCGACAGCATGATCCCGGCACTGTCCTCTGCTTCAGCACAAACAGCGCAACCGGCGAAACGACTCGGCGTGGTTTATGTGCCCAACGGTATGGCGATGAAGTCATGGACTCCAGCCACAGAAGGTACGGGCTTCGAAATTACCCGCATCCTGGAACCGATGGCTGCCTATCAGGATCGAATGCTGGTATTGACCGGGCTTAACGGCACTACCAGTAACGCCGGTGTACACGCCAGTGCATCAACCCGCTTTCTAACCGGAACAATTCCTGCTCGCACCGAGTCAGATCTACAGGCCGCAGTTTCAATAGATCAACTTGTTGCTCGAGAGCTTGGCCGGCAAACTCAACTTGGTTCCCTGGAGCTGGCGCTGGATCAAAGTGATGTGTTTGGTTCCTGTGACATCGGTTTCAGCTGCCAATACACCAGTACCATTGCCTGGCGAGATGCCAACACACCACTACCAATGGAGACCAATCCGCGGGCAGTTTTTGAACGATTATTTGGCGACACCGGCACTACCGATCCAGCGGTGCGCTTACAACGGATTCGCAAAGATCAAAGCCTTTTGGATGCAGTATCAGATCGTGTGTCTGAGCTGAATCGAAAAGTCGGTGCTGGCGATCGCGCCAAGCTTGACCAGTATCTGGATGCGGTTCGTGACGTGGAACGACGGATTCAAATGGCAGAGGCACAAAGCAATCGTGAGTTACCAGAAGTAGAACAACCTGCTGGCGTGCCTGCCACTTACGAGGAACATGCCAAGCTTATGTTCGACATGCAGGTGCTCGCGTATCAAACTGATCTTACTCGAGTTATAACATTCATGATGGGGCGTGAACTAAGTGGTCGCACCTATGCCGAGATCGGAGTGCCTGATTCTCACCATCCAACTTCCCATCACCGTGATGATCCCGGGCTCTACGAGAAGATCACCAAAATTAACGAATTCCACACCAGCCTTTTTGCCTACTACCTCGACAAGCTCGACGCTACGCCTGATGGTAATGGTTCGCTGCTGGACAATATGCTGATGCTCTATGGCGCTGGCATGTCTGACAGCAATCGACACGATAACACCGGACTGCCCTTAGTGCTGCTTGGTGGTGGCTCCGGCTCGGTTACGGGTGGGCGACACCTTCGCTATACCGAGGGCACACCCATTAGCAATCTGCATTTGACCATGCTCGATAAGATGGGTATTCCTCTGGATAAGATTGGTAACAGCACCGGTGCGCTCAATCTGTTAAGTGATGTATAGATTGAGGTTAATGATGAGAAAGCTTATCAATTCAGGTTTTTCAAATCGGTCGATTGTGAGGCAAGTGCTGACAGCCCTGGCATTAACAATCTCATCTGCCATCGCCTTGGCCGAGAACCCTCCACTAATCGAAGCAGCAAGACATCAAGATGCAGCAGCTGTACGACTAGTATTAGCCTCAGGTGCGGACCCGGACGTAAGTCAGTCCGACGGCGCCACAGCGTTACATTGGGCCGTGTATCAAGAAGACGTCGACATGCTAGCGGCGTTAATCCAAGCCGGAGCTAACGTCAATATCACGAATCGGTTAGGCGCCTCGCCGCTGTACCTGGCCGCCAAGAATGGTAATGCCGAATTAATTGAGAATCTGCTAAGAGGCGGCGCCGATCCTAATCTCGCTTTGCCAATTGGTGAAACACCTCTCATGACCGCGGCTCGATCAGGTACTGTAGAGGGCGTACAGCAGATGCTTGCAGCAGGAGCAGACGTCAATGCGAATGAAAAAACACGAGGGCAAACTGCACTAATGTGGGCCGTTGCTCAGGGCCATGTTGACGTTGCGCGGGCGCTGATCAATGCAGGCGCAAATTTAGAAGCCAGATCGAAAGTACGTCCTCGACTCATGTATGTCGAAGCTACTAACGGGTACTCGTTTGATCCAGGCATAGTTGAGCAACTGGGCGGTTATTCCCCGCTGCTTTTTGCAGCAGCACGAGGCCATGTCGAAGTAGGTCAACTGCTTATACGTTCAGAAGTTGACGTTAATGGTGTCGCTGGTAATGGAGCAAGCCCGTTAGTGGTTGCAACCCACAGTGGTCACCCTGACTTTGCGCGCCTATTACTCTCCGCTGGCGCCGACCCCGATGCAATTGGCGCCGGTTACAACGCGTTGCATGCGGCCGCGTTGCGCGGTGATCTCGAAACAGTAGAAGCACTCCTCAAATATGGCGCTGATCCTGATGTCAGACTCAAACGACCCACTCCCGTGCAACGGGCAAGTGAAGATTGGGCACTAAAAACTCCCCTGGTCAGTGCAACGCCTTACTGGTTAGCCGCTAGTTTTCGCGAAGCAAAAATAATGAGTGCTCTCGAGCAAGGTGGGGCAAATCCCCTTTTGACCACAGAAGAAACTTTCTACAAAAAAGGAACATCCCGTGCAGATCGCCTGGATCCACCCGAACCAAAAGCAGTGGACGGGTTTGCTAGTGCAGTGCAGGCAGCCATAAGAGGGGATAGTACCCGCCAACGGTTCAATACCATTCCAAATCCTGATCCGGTTGGCGAAGAACGCTTAACCCTCGAAGCTGTCATTGTAGCGGCGGAACACGGCGTTAACCTAAATCACTTTGACTTCAACGAATCAACAGCACTGCATTACGCAGCAGAACGAAACCTACCGACCGTGGTGCGAGAATTAGCCGAACGAGGCACTGATATCAACGCGCTGAATGGCGAAGGCCAAACTCCGCTTGATGTCGCCATAATAATGGAAAATACCACCGATTTTTTTAACTTTGATCTGAGACCTAAACCCGGACCAAAACCAAGCGAAGTGCTTGTGGAATTTGGCGCTGTCAGGTCTGATATCGAAGGTAATCCATGAGGTCAATCTTCGCGGTAAACAAGTAGATAGACAAGGAATAAAAAAGATGGAGCAGCTAATATGCAACACAGCCGTCATTGGGCTTTTATTGAAATGTTAAGTTCAGCTGTAGTTTTTCCACGAATAATAGGGGCTCTATTTTTCTCTACAACCCTGATGGTTTTCGCGCAAAGCGGGAGCAGCGACGGGGAGTGGCCTAGTTATGCTGCCGACGCCGGCTCCACAAAGTACACCAATCTCAGCCAAATCAATGCCGACAATTTTGCTGAACTGGAAATTGCCTGGCGCTGGGCTTCCATCGATGCTGATATAGATTTCGAAGCATTGTTAGGCCCTGATGCTGATATTGGCTTCGGCCGCTTGCAGGCAACTCCGCTGATGATTGATGGTGTGGTCTATATGCTTACTGCTTTGAATCAAGTGGCAGCATTGGATGCGGCCAGCGGAGAAATGCTGTGGGCCTACGACCCAGAAGTTTACCTGTCCGGCGAGCCTATCAGCCCATTGGGTTTTCATCATCGGGGTGTGGCCTGGTGGAGTGATGGAGAAGACTCTAGAGTATTAGTTACCACCAATGATGGCTACATTATTTCATTGGTGGCGGAAACCGGTGAAGTCGATCCCGCTTTTGCCGGCGGTCGCGTGGATATGACAGTCGGCATTCCCAGGGCCGACCGCGATTCTTTCGACTACGCGGGAGCGCAACCAGTAGGGGCAGTGTCTCCCCCGATAGTGGTAGGCGACATATTAGTAGTTCAACAAATCACTTCAAACCGGCCCCACTATAAAGAACGTCCTCCCACCTGGATTCGAGGTTATAACATCCTTTCTGGGGAGCTGGTCTGGACCTTTCACACAATTCCCCAGGGTGGTGAGTTCGGCGTTGAAACCTGGCAGGAAGAGTCCTGGCGCTATACCGGCAACGGCGGTGTCTGGACTCAGATGAGTGCCGATCTCGAACTGGGCTACGTCTATCTGCCAACTGAAGCACCAACTAATGATTTTTATGGTGGCCATCGCCCAGGTGATAACTTGTTTACTCAGAGTGTTGTCGCTCTTGATGCGAGCACTGGTGATCGGGTCTGGCATTTTCAAATGATTCACCATGGTATATGGGATTACGATACTCCAGCGGCGCCAAACTTGATTGATATTAATGTTGATGGAAGAGAAATTAAAGCCCTTGCTCAGGTCACTAAACAGGGGTTTACCTACGTATTCGATCGGGCTACTGGCGTACCGGTGTGGCCAATTATTGAACGATCGGTTCCTAAAGGTTTAATCCCGGGTGAGAGAACATCACCAACCCAACCGTTTCCGACTAAACCCCCACCGTTTGTTGTGCAAGGGTTAACCGAAGATGACCTGATCGATTTCACTCCGGAACTGCGAGCTGAAGCGCTAGAAATCCTGGAAGACTATACCTGGGGACCACTATACACGCCAGCAAGTTTGCCCGACAACGATGGTCACCGCGGTTCAATATTTGTTCCCGATATCGGCGGAGGTGCTAATTGGGAGGGTGCTGGAGTTGACCCTGAAAACAATATTTTGTTTGTTCCAGGATCTAATGCTGCCTCCTCACCTTTAATGGGAACGCTGCCGGAGGATGAATCAAACTTCCGATTCTTTCGCTTGCTTAATCGAGGGGTTCTAGGGCCGCGACGCTTACCCCTATTAAAGCCGCCTTATTCCACGATTACCGCCTACGACATGAATCGTGGCGAGATTTTGTGGCAGGTTGCCAATGGCGATGGGATGGCTCAAGTTGAGAACAATCCGGCAGTGGCAGGGATCGATTTGCCACCACTTGGCGGTGGCGGCAAGCATCCAGTGCTGGTGACATCCACACTCTTAGTGCATGCGCAAAACACCAGTGACGGGACTAAATTGATCGCGCGAAATAAATTGACCGGGCAGGAGCTTGCGGCAATTGATCTTCCTGGCAACCCCAATGCCGCGCCTATGAGTTTCTCCGTCGACAATAAGCAATACATAGCGGTCGCTGTTTCCGGTCAGCCAGCGCCAGAGCTTATTGTTTATGCTTTACCCAATTGAAGGGCCCATGTCGTGAAGAAGACTTGACGACGATAGTTAGTTTGGAACTTATGCCGAAACCATGTTGTGAATACGACAACAAGCTGAGATGAATTAGCTATGGTTTTACGATATCCACAAACTTCTAATTGGATAAATAGACGGAAATTCAGTCAACTTTTGCCTTGACTGAAATTATTCAAATGTATAAATTGATACACCATTGCTAGTTATCGTGGAGGGCAAGCTAAACACAATATTAATCACTTTCTTTTGAAAGTAGATGTTCAGACAAAACAAGATAAGCAGAATTCTATCGCCCCCGATTTTCCCAGTGGTATATAGCTAATCAACCGCATAATAATAAAGGTCAAATCATGCAGCATAATAGGAGCTTCGTTATAACGGCTACTCTAGTCCTCTCGTTACTTGTAGTCCTTGGTGTTACTCAACACTATTTGCAGAACTCGGTAACTGCCGCCAGCAATGGACGGATGGTGCCTCATTTTGAAGTGGATCCGTTCTGGCCCCAGCCCTTACCCAATAAATGGATATTGGGAAGCGCTATTGGCGTAGCTGTAGATGCACGTGATCATGTTTACATCGTTCACCGAACTGATGAACCAAATTTTGGCGCAGCTGAAATCGGTATTGATAGTGGTAGATCGGCATGCTGTACGCCAGCGCCACCGGTTCTGGAATTCCATCCAGATGGCTCACTTGTTAATGCATGGGGCGGCCCTGGGCAAGGGTATACCTGGCCTGCTACAAATCATGGCATTGAAATCGCACCCAACGGCAACGTCTGGATAGGTGGTAATGGCGGTGGTGATTCCCATGTCGTGGTATTTACCAATGACGGCCAGTTTGTCCGTGAAATCGGTATACCCGGAGAGGATGTTGACAGTAACAGCACGACTCATTTCAACCAAGTAGCCGAAATAGCAATAGATCCGGGCGCAAACGAGGCCTACATTGCCGATGGCTACGGCAACAAGCGCGTGGCTGTTGTGGATGTCGCAACGGGCGCTTTCAAACGCTACTGGGGGGCCTATGGTAATCGGCCTTCAGATGACCCAGTCAGATACACCCCTGGTGAACCATTGCCGCAGCAGTTCGTTGGCCCCGTGCATTGTGCCGAACCGTCGAATGACGGGCTTTTATACGTGTGTGACAGGGGTGCGGACAGAATCCAGGTGTTTCGACCGGACGGTACCTACATAAAAGAAGCACAAATCGCCCCACTGACAGTCGGTGCCGGTGCTACTTGGGACATCGCTTTTTCCCAGGACGATGGTCAAGAGTTTATTTACGTCGCTGACGGATCCAATATGAAAGTGCATGTTGTGCACCGTGACACGTTAGAGGTCATGTATGCCATTGGTGAGGGTGGTCGGCAACCTGGCTTGTTTTACGGCACCCATAGCATTGACACCGATTCGCAGGGCAATTTTTACACAACTGAAACCTATGAAGGTAAACGCGTGCAGAAATTCGTATACCGAGGCTTGCGACCACTTGAACAACTACGATCTGGCCCCGCCTGGCCGGCAGACACTTTGCTTGACTGAATCAAAGGGGTCAGAGTACTTTGATTTTCTAAATCTTGTCGGGAAATTGGGGACAGACCAGGTTTTTCCGTAGGTAACCAAAGACAAAGGTAACCAGGACCGGCAAAACGTGGCCTATCCCAGATTGCATGGATTTTTAGACATCGAACCCAGGTTTACACCAGATTGAGGATGCAAAGTGGAAGGGCGGTCAGTGATCGCTCTCCTCTTTTAAACGACCTTTCGCGAACCTGAGCAGCCACTGGCTACTCCACTAATGAGACTCTTATTATGATGCCCATAGAAAACATCAGGAATAAATTTCGATTGAGCCTGCTTGCCGTGCTGCTAATCCCTTCATTGGCAACGACACAGGATTTCACTAACGTTCAAATCACAACGATACCGGTGCGGGACAATATCTACATGCTGCAGGGTAGTGGTGGAAGTAGTGGTGGAAATATTGGTGTCTCTATTGGCGATGATGGCACATTCATTATTGATGACAAGTTTGCGCCCTTGGTAGATAGAATCCAAGCGGCTATTGCCGAACTTACCGATAAGCCAGTGACCTTCGTAGCGAATTCACACTTTCACTACGATCATGCCGATGGCAATGAAAGCTTCGGCCGCGCCGGTGCCTACATAGTTGCCCATGACAACGCCCGTCGTCGCATGGAATCTACCCAGGTGCTCTCCAATGGCTACGTGCAGGAAGCCTATGAAGATGTAGGTATGCCCAAGATTACCTTCTTCGACACCATGCGCTTTTATTTCAACGGCGATACGATTGATCTGGTAAATACAGGTGCCGGCCACACCGACGGCGATGTACAAATTTATTTCCGCGAAGACAACGTCATCCATACCGGTGACATGTTCGTACGCTATGCCGATGGTAGTTTGCCGTTCATCGATCATAACAATGGTGGCAGTCTGGACGGTATGATCGATGCACTTTCGAATCTAGCCGGCCTGATCAATGACGACACCATCATTATTCCTGGTCACGGACCGCTACTGGCTCGCAGTGACTTATTAGACTTTCGCGACATGATGGTTATCATCCGAGGCAATCTGGTGCGAGCGAAGGTGCAAGGCCTCAGCCCGGAGGCGATGGTGGCTACTGAACCGGCTGATGGATATGCAGCAGCGGATGCCAGTACTGCTGAATGGTTGTCGCGTGCTTATGTGGAATACACTAGGCAGTAAGAAATCTGACAAAAAACTGTTGTAGAATTATCCGGTTCCTGGAGAAAGATATTTGAAAATGAACCTGCGTTACAGAATATGCCTGCTTCTATTTCTTTCAGGCAATATGTTTTTGACCACTGCCGCCTTCGGGCAAGCCCAGGCGTATTCCGGGGTCGTTGAGTCTATGCTGCGGTTCCAGGAGAACTGCGCGGTGTGCCATGGTGAAAACCTTGAAGGCGCAGCGCAGGGAACACCACTTCGAGGTGAATTGAACCATGGCGAATCCATGGCAGAGATTATCGCCAGTATCAGTAGTGGCTACGAAGCCTCGGGCATGCCTAATTGGCGTGACATCTTTAGCCCTATTCAAATTCGCGGCATCGCCATGTATGTTTTGGAGGCTCGCGCCAACGTTGACTATGTGACGTCCAATTTTGACATGCCAGTTTCAATCCCCGCTGGTGAGCTCGAGAGTGAGTTACATAATTTCCGATTGGAAACGGTGGCGAGCAACTTGAACCCGCTCCCCTATTCGATTGCTCCTTTGCCCGATGGGCGGCTGTTACTAACCGAAAAAACACAAGGCGTCACCATCATCGGCACTGACGGCGAACAGTCACAGCTGATAGCCGGTACACCCAGAGTTTACGACGATATCTACAGAAATGACTTACGTCTGGACATAGAAAGAGGCATGGGATGGATGTTCGATATCGTGCTGCATCCCAACTACGAGGAAAACGGTTGGATCTATCTGCAGTTCACTGATCGCTGTGAAGATTGCAATGACATCAGCCGGGAACAAGACCGCCCGGTATCCATGAACAAGTTGGTGCGCGGCAAGATCGAAGAGGGTGAATGGATTGAAGAGGAAACAATCTGGCAAGCCGATCGGGAACACTACAGCACATCGAACGATGTGGCTGCTGGTGGCCGGGTTGCCTTCGATAACGCCGGGCATGTCTTTTTCAGTGTAGGGGAGAAAACCCAGCAGGCGAATTCTCGCGGCATTCAGGATCTGTCCACGCCCTGGGGAAAGATTCATCGGATTAACGACGACGGCAGTATTCCGCAAGACAATCCTTTTGCCAATCGCGATGAGGTTTATCGCAGCATTTATACTTATGGCCATCGCAGTCCCCAGGGTCTGGAATTCGATCCGCGCAGCGGCGAGTTATGGGGCACCGAACACGGGCCGAGGGGTGGTGATGAGGTGAACCGCTTGTTGCCCGGGCGTAATTACGGCTGGCCCTTGTATTCTCTGGGCATAAAATACGATGGCACACCGGTCGATTATGGCAGGGACCTGGGCATTGCTTTTGAATTATCTGATATCGAGCAGCCGATTGTGGATTTGACACCTTCACCAGCGGTTTCCAGTTTTATCATTTCCAGCAGTGATCAATTTCCCAAGTGGCGGGGGGACTTTCTTGTCGGTTCCCTGAAGGCGCGCACTCTATTCCGTTTTGATATTGAGAATAATGTACTGGTCAATCGAGAGACTCTTGTAGAAGGCCTCGGCCGAATTCGCGATATCGAAACCGGCGAGGATGGCAATATTTACCTGCTGTTGGAAAATAACTCCGGCGGCCGAATTCTCCGGCTTGTTCCTGCTGACTAGATTTAATAGTGACACGTGTAAATTATTAACTTATTTGTGCCTCCTTCTACGCATGACCGAAAGCGCACACATAAGATAGTAATAATAAGACAACCAAAATGAATTGGGATGCGAAATGCGCATTTTCTTAGTCATAGTCCTGAGTATAACGATTGCAACTGCATTCGCGGCGGATCAGGCCTGGGTAGTCCCGCGCACTGAATATGGTCATCCGAACCTGCAGGGATTATGGACCAATCCATCACAAACGCCGTTTCAACGGCCAGTGGCCCTGGGCAACAAAAGCACTTATACAGCCGCTGAGGCTGCACTGCTAGAGGAAAATGCACGCACGCTTGATAGTGCTCGTAAGCTACCGCTTGATCCTGACAGGTCTGCGCCTCAGATTGGCGCAGTGATTACTACCCAGGCTGATCAAAATTTTGACATCATGCCCATCGCTGTCGCCCGCGTGAATGAAGAATTTCGTACTTCGTTGATTGTCGATCCACCCAATGGTCGTCTGCCTTCTCTTGAAGGCGCCAAGGACATCTATGCCGAATGGTCTGATCAGGGTTTTGGTCGTTATGATGGACCTGAGATAAGATCCGGACAGGAAAGGTGTTTAAATTCCGGCGGACAACTGCCCCTGCTTTTCACCTTCAATTCTATCGATGGCGATAATCCATTGCGCCATATTCAGATTGTTCAAACTGAGGGTTATGTGGTTATTCTGTCTGAGTACTTCAGTACCGTGCGCATTATTCGCCTGGATGCTGAACATATCGACAACCAGGGGAGCAAATGGTTAGGAGACTCAGTCGGCTGGTACGAGGGAGATTCGCTAAAAGTTCATACCAGGGGATTCAGACTACAACAGAGCAACTCTTTCTTGCGCTCGTCAGCCCAAATGGAAATTACCGAAACATTCACCCGAAACGCCGTTGATGAATTGCTATTCAGTTACACCCTTAGTGACCCGAAGTTCTATAGCCGCTCGGTAACAGCCGAGGTGCCCTTAAAGAGAATGGAGCCTGACCAGAAACTCTATGAGTATGCATGCCATGAAGGCAATTACTCGCTGCCTTCGATACTGCGCGCTGCCCGGATCGCAGAAGCTAAACCCTGACGCTGATCGGCAACAAAGGCAACAAAGGGGACGGAGGGACTAATATTTGATCAGGGTAAACGCTCGTTACAAAACAATCCCTACGCGCCGCCAGGGTAGTTCCATGCGATTGGCTCATTTAATATCCTGGTAGAAATAGAAAAATATGGGGTTTCAAATGAACAGCAGAATTCTAGTAAAATCAATTCTGGCACTGGCCAGCATTTTGGTTGTTGCCTTGATTTCGGCACAAACTGTTGATTTTCCAAGGACCGAGTTCGGCCATCCTGATTTACAGGGCACCTATACTTTTAGAACGCTTACTCCTCTGAATCGTCCTGAAGAGTTGAAAGACTTTGAAGTGCTCACCGCTGAGCAGGCCAGGGAGTGGGAGGCGTTCGAGAATCGCCGCCAGAACCGAGACCTGATTATTGACTCTGTTGGCGGTGCCGGATATCCGCCGGGAGTTATCTCCTACAACAATTTCTGGTATGAACGGGGCGTGCAAACTGTTGCCGATCGCCGAACCTCGCTTATTTATGATCCGCCCAATGGCAGACAACCGGTGAGAAACGCCGCGGGTAGAGAACGTGGCGCCGCCTTTGAACAGGCGGTGTTCGAAACTGCCGGTCCCGAAGGTCGGTCTGCCGATGACCGCTGCCTGGTTGGATTCAATGCCGGTCCGCCGATGATTCCCGCCGAATATAACAATAATATGCAGCTCATCCAAACTGAAAACACTATCGTTATTGTGAATGAGATGGTTCATACAGCGCGAATAATAAGACTCGACAGTGAACACCACACCAAACAGCTCAAGTGGGAAGGAGATTCTGTTGCGCACTGGGAAAATGACACTTTGGTTGTTCACACTCAGCATTACTATCACGATTATAATTACGCCGGGATGTCTGACCAGGCTCAGGTAACCGAACGTTTCAGAAGAATCGATGCGGATACTCTGGACTACGATTTTACAGTTGAAGATTCACTCACATGGGACCAGACCTGGTCTGGAAAATTCCCATTGCGACGTACGGCTGATCCTTTGTATGAATATGCCTGTCACGAAGGTAATTACGGCCTGGTTGGCATTCTCGCCGGCTATAGACGTTTTGAATCCATGGGACTCAACAGTGACGGCTCGCCAGATCCAAATTCAAACTGAAGCTAATCCTGCCGGCAAATCACGCGATTGGGTTTTTGCCAATAACTAGTCGAGGAAAACAAAATGAAATTCCACTTTGGAAATACGGAAAAGGCTCTGCTCAGCCTGGCTGCGATTATTGGCCTCGTTGCTTGCGGAGGTGAACAGAGCCCCACGCCAATGGCAGAAACGGTAGAGACAGTAACCTTCAGTTCCCAAGCCGATGCTGGCGCACTGGCTTTTGGCAGCAATTGTGCGGCCTGCCATGGCGTTAACCTGGAAGGTACGACTTTGGGACCGCTGTTATCCGGTAATTTTTTTCTTCAGCGCTGGGGAACACAGACTCCGGCGCTGCTATTAAACAACATCCAGTCCAATATGCCGCCTGGTGGCAATGACGGCATCAGCGATGGAGATTATCTCAATATTGTTGCCCATATTCTCAATGTAAATGGTGTCGATGGTGCGATTACCGCGCTTACAGCAGAGACTGATTTCATTATCACAGAAAATATCTCAAGCATTGCCAATCGACAGCGCAGTGAGCCGGAACCTCCCTCAGGCGTGACTATAGCCGGGACGGTAGAAAATTTTGTACCGGTCACCGACGCCATGTTAGAAAATCCTGATCCGAGCGACTGGCCCATGCACCGCAGAGATTACTACGCCCATAGCTACAGCCCGCTCGATCAGATAAATACTGAAAACGTGGGTGGCATGACATTGGAATGGGTGTGGAGCATGCACGATGGCGACTCGGAGCCGGCGCCGCTGGTTTATGACGGTATTATTTATATGATCAACCCCGGGAATGTCATCCAGGCACTTGGCGGCGCCACTGGCGAGCTGATTTGGGAGAATTGGACCGGGCCCGCCAACCGGGAGGATATGCGGAACATTGCAATTTATAATGACAAAATTATTCAGGCCACTACCGACGCTCGTTTAGTCGCCCTCGATGCGCGAACGGGTGAGCAGGTTTGGGAAGTAGCAGTGGCCGACCCCAGTAAAGGATTCGGCAACACCAGTGGTCCCATTATCGCTGACGGTAAGATCATTCTGGGTTTGGCTGGATGTGGGCGCTATACTGAAGACGACTGTTATATCAGTGCGCACGATGCCAACACCGGCGAACTGGAATGGCGCTTCATCACCGTCGCCAAAGCGGGAGAACCCGGTGGTGACACTTGGGGAGATCTGACCGATACTTTTCGCGCTGGCACCGATACGTGGATTACCGGTAGCTATGACCCGGACTTGAAAACCACCTATTGGGGAACTGCCCAGCAGAAACCTTGGGTACCAGTTAGTCGACATCTGACCATTAATGACGTTGGTTTGTATAGTAATTCCACTGTTGCTGTCGACGTGGAAACGGGCGAGCTTAATTGGTACTTCCAGCATGTGCCTGCTGAAGCACTGGACCTTGATGAAGCGTTCGAACGGGTACTGGTGAATCGCGGTGATGATAAGTTCGTCTTCTCCATAGGCAAACACGGTATTCTCTGGAAGAATGACCGGGTTACCGGCGAGTTTTTAGACTTTACCGAAACCGTCTTTCAAAATACTTTCACCAATATCGATCCCGATACCGGCATGGTTACTTATCGTGAAGATATTCAAAATGCCGGGCTTGACGAGTGGATTTCTGCCTGCCCGAGCAGTGCCGGCGGCAAAGACTGGCACTCCATGACCTATCATGAACCAACCGGAACCTTGATCGCCCCGCTTAGTCAGACTTGCCTGGAAAATGCTGCGCGTGAAGTGGCATTGGTGCAAGGTTCCGGCACTGGTTCAGCCTCCCGTAGATTTTTCGAAATGCCTGGCTCCGATGGTAATCTGGGTAAATTGGGCGCGTACAACGTAGACACCCTTGAAGAAGTATGGAGCTATCAACAACGCGCCTCTTTCCATACCGGTACCATGTCCACTGCTGGCAACCTGGTTTTCGTTGGGGATTTGGATCGACGCTTCAGAGCATTTGATGTCACTAATGGCGAAATTCTCTGGGAGACTCGACTTGGTACTTCGGTTCAGGGTCACCCGGTTTCGTTTTCTGTCGCCGGCAAGCAATATATCGCCGTAAATTCTGCGCTCGGCGGCAGTAGCCCAAGAACCGTTCCCGGTGTGATAGCACCGGAAATTACTTATCCACGTAACGGCAATGCACTGTATGTGTTTAGTTTGCCTGACTAGGTTTACACAATGAAAATAAAAAGAACTGTTTTAAGCACTGCGGGCCTGGCCTTCCTTTTCATGTCGACAGCGCCAGCTCAAGCGCAGTCACTGCTGGACAATTACAGCCCGGTGACATTGGCTGAATTGCAGGAACCTCCACCAGGTGATTGGCTAATGTGGCGTCGTACCGCGAATAACTGGGGTTATAGCCCGCTGGATCAAATCAACACAGACAATGTCGGCAGTCTTCGCCTGGCCTGGTCCTGGACCATGGAGCCTGGCAAGCAGGAAACCACTCCGCTGGTACACGACGGTGTCATGTTTCTCCCACAGGCCTGTGACTTTATCGAGGCAGTGGACGCTACCGATGGCACGCCACTGTGGGAATATCGCCGGGCCACCGTCGATCATCCGGCGCCCTTATCCTGCGCAAATCGCAATGGCACTCTTTATAAAGATCAATTATTGATCGCCACACACGATGCCTACATCGTTTCCTTAAATGCCACTAACGGAGAAGTCACCTGGGAACGACAGATTGGCGACTGGACAGTAGGGCAACACTATTCCGGCGGACCGCAGGTGTTCAATGGCAAAGTGATCACCGGTATGTCCGGTTGTTACTACATCAATACCAGTTGCTGGATTACTGCTCACGATGCCGACACGGGCGAAGAACTGTGGCGCACCAACACGGTACCGAGACTCGGTGAACCCAATGGGGAAAGCTGGGGCGATTTGCCCAACGAGTTTCGCCGTGGCGGTTCAGCCTGGATGCCCGCCAGTTTTGATGCCGAACTCAATCTGATTTTCATCGGCGTAGCCGTTCCTATCCCCTGGGGAACTATACAACGCGACACTCGGGGAGGGGATGTTCTATACACCAATTCAACGCTCGCTCTGAATGCCGACACTGGCGAAATCGCCTGGTACTTCCAACACATCCCGGCCGGCAATTGGGATCAGGATCACCCTTACGAACGTCTGATAGTTGAAACCGAAGTCATGCCTGACGCTGACGCTGTATCTTGGATGAATCCAAACATCGCTTCCAGTGAGCGGCAAAAAGTTATTACTGGCGTTCCAGGCAAGCCGGGAATCGTGTGGACACTCGATGCAGCCACTGGTGAATTCCTCTGGGCTACTGAAACCAGCTATCAAAACATTATCGTGGGCATCGATGTTGAAGGTCGCAAGGGCATCACCAACCCAGAGATCGATATCACCGAAATTTCACAGGAGAAACTGATTTGTCCGACTAATCAGGGCGGAATTAACTGGAACTCCGTCGGCTATAGCCCTCAAACCAATTCCCTGTACACGCCCACCAACAATACCTGCATGAACTATTTCCTGACAGCCGTTGAGCCCACCGTCGGACTTCACCACGCCTCTGCAATTTTTAGGCCCACACTTGGACCCGAAGATACAGGTCAGGTGGGGCAATTTACCTCCATCGATGTTGCAACTGGCGAAACACGTTGGACCTATCGTCAACGAGCCGGCATCGGGGGATCTGTTTTGACAACTGGCGGAGGATTGGTTTTTGTCTCAGACGACGCGAGAAGACTTCGAGCCTTCGACGCCGATAGTGGTGAAATTCTGTGGGAACAAATTCTTAACTCAGCCGCTGGAGGTTTTCCTGTGAGCTACAGCGTAGATGGCGAGCAGTATATTGCCATCGCCGCAGGTTTAGGTGTTAATTATCTAAGACACACTCCGGAAATTCGACAACGTGGCGAAGGCAATACCTTGTATGTGTTTCGGCTGCCCTGAGCACCAAACGGTTAGCGGGACAGACCACGTTTAGGAAGCCTTATTCGGCTTACCCTGTGGATTAATGCCTTATAGAATTCAATCCCAGCAAACAGTTCACGATAATTTTCATGTTTAGATTCCGATGCAATTGAATTGAATAATATCTGGCTTCGCTTCCCGACTAGCTCTAATCATCATGGCACCAGCGGCTCGATATGGATGATATGAGCATTGAGCTGGCCTTCCACCCAGAAGCTAGAGAGGTTGTTTGGATTGTTAGGCTTCTGCACATCCACATGACGAATATTAGTTTCAAACGGCAACAGATACTCGGTGAACTCCCCGGTCTCGACATTAAGCCGCACAGCGAGGTCATTGTTCATGCCGCCTGTCCAGACATAGGTTTTGTCATCGAACTCCGCGTCATAGGGACTCGTCCATGGCGTGGGCATCTGCCACTCTGTGATCGTTTCCGTCACCGGGTCGAACATGCCGATACCGTTGCCCCGAAACTGACCCCACCACAGGCGGTCGTTGGAGTCGGTATGGCCTCGCCGTCCACCCGCGCCGGGCGTCGGTATCTGGTAAAAAGTGGTCTCCAAAGTCTTGGCATCCGTCTTCCAAATATTGTCGTTGTACAAAAACATGCCGTACATGTTGTTCTGCGAGTCGGCCACGATATCGTAGGCATTGGCAGGCGGACTTCCGGCCAGGTGAGTAACCGGTGTCCACTGGTTGGTCTTCAAATCCACCCGATAGGACAGGCCGGGTCCTCCGCCTTTGTAGGCATTGACCCAAAT
>JAQBSZ010000066.1 GCA_027623555.1 Pseudomonadota bacterium
CTATCTTGACAGGTCGACCGACCGCGATAGTGCGCCTTGATAGCGACATCGGCGGTAAGCCAGAGTGATCTTATAATTGATCAGAGGCTCCCTAGAAAGAATAGAAACAGAAGGAGGCGGTGTCGAAGTAGTACTCCGACACCGTTAAGAATTATCGTTCTGGAAGTGCGAAAGTTAGAATCAGGTCACCACCGCGACGGCCGCGTGACCCACCACCGGATGCGACGGTGATGTATTCCTGACCATCGATTGAATACACCGCCGGCGAGGCAAACACGCCAGAGCCGGTATTAAACTTCCAGTACTCCTCACCGGTGCTCGAATCGAAGGCATAGAAATAACCCGCGGTGTTACTGCCGGCTCCCACGAATACCAGCCCGCCGTTGGTAACTACAGGCCCCGCTTGACCGTACCCTTCAAATATTTGTCGCCACACCAGCTCGCCGGTAGTCGGGTCGTAAGCCGAGAAATACCCTTTGGGATCGCGGCCGGAATTGAATGGCGAGTCGATGGCAGCCACATACAACAAGCCGGTTTGATTGCTGTAGGCCAGGGGACCATAACTGGATCCGCCTCCCATGCCCGGTGCGAAGATCTGGCCTGGCCCCATTGGCGTGAATTGCTCGACCAGGGTATTGGCTTCCATATGCTGCGCCGGAATGTCGGTTGGGAAAACCGGAGACACCGGTTCCATGCGCTCGCCGTTGGCCTTATTCGGAATAGGCTGGGTTGGGTAAGGGACCTCACCCTCGAGTGCGGTAACCGTGGACACCGGAACCTCAGGGATGTCATGCACGGGCACGCCGGTTTCCCTGTTCAATATATAGAGCCAGCTATTCTTGTTCGCCTGCGCCATTGCCTTCACAGTTTCCCCGTTGACTTCCATATCAAAGAGCACGGGCTGGTTGCCGGAATCGTAGTCCCACACGTCATGATGCACCTGCTGGTAATACCATTCCAGCTGGCCGTCATCAAGGGTCAACGCAATAAGCGAATCGGTAAACAGATTCATACCGTCGCGCTCGGTGCTGTCACCGAAGGGATTCCCAACCGCGAAGTACACCAGCCCGAGTTCCGCATCGATAGATGGCGTTTCCCAGATGCCACCGCCATTACGTTCGTTACCCACCCAGGTTGGGCCGGCAATGTCCCAGCCCTGATCGGTCTCGTCCTGAGGTACCGTATTGAAATGCCATAGCACTTCGCCAGTCTGATCGTCGATCGCCAGTACATAGCCACCAGCAATATGACTTTCACTACGGGTGGTGCCAATATAGATTACGTCGTTATACAGTTGTGGTGCCGTGGTAAACCAGTAACCGACTTCAATCGCTGTTTCTATAGTTGGATCTTTAAGATGCAGAACATCCAGGATCACCGGTGCCTGACCACCGTCGCCAAATCCTTCCAGGGGTTCTCCGGTTAGTGCATCGAGTGCGAATAGGAAGGAGCCGGCGGCGGTATAGACAACTCCTTCATCGTAAACCACGCCGCGATGACGGAATATATAACCTTCTCGCAGTCCTCCGCCTAACAACCGCGTTACATCGTAAGACCAGATCAAGTGACCATCGCGCGCATTCACGGCATAGACACTGCCACGGGAATCGGTGACATACATGATCTCGCCAACAATTACCGGTGTGGTTTGATTGCTAACGCCATCGATCACACCGTGCTGGAACAGCCATCTCGGCGTCAGCGTGGCAACATTCTCCGGTGTGATCTGATCGGTGGGAGCTGAGCGTGAACCATACAGATCAAAATTATGTAGTGGCCATTCCAGGTTGGTGACCGAAGACTCACCATTGCCTTCAACTTCTACGGCGCCACCGGTGGAAGCGCTACCAGTTCCCACGGCTATTGACGTGGTATCACTTTCCTGGGAACAGCCAATCAAGAGCACCGTCAGGCTTGGCAGCAGGAGAGAGAACTTCGTCTTCATAGTTAATTTGGCGTGCATCGGTTTACTCCAATGTTCTGATTTCGTTTTATGCGGTGGCAATCTTTATGAGTACTGTATGTCCGAGTTTTGTTATTTACTCTGTTCGAGCATGTATTCGATGATCGCTATCAGGTCTGAATCACTGCAATCGGTACACATTCCGCGGGCAGGCATTACACCATTGAGCCCATTAATTGTGTTCTGGACCAGAGTCTCCATGCCTTTTTCCAGGCGAATTTCCCATTCGATAACCTCACCAACCACCGGTGCATGAGCCTGACCAGTACCGTGACAGGCATAACAGGTAGTCAGATACTTCGCCGCGGCGTCAAATTCAGCGGCTTCTGCAGCGATCAGCTGTGAGGTAAAACAGAGGCTGCCCAGCAGCCAGCTTAACATTGCTAAACCCTGGTTCTTCATTCGTTAACTCGGCTAATATCGTTTCCGCACAATATTAAAAAAGTCTACGAATTTTTGCATGTGCTGACTGTTCTGTGAGATTACCAGCGAATGGTCTCCGCCGGGAATTTCTACGTAGACATGTTGCATGCCCAGCTCCTGCATCTTCGCTACCCAGCGTCGAGTCAGAGTAACCAGGCCGTCCTCGTCACCTTGGAGAACGAAGATAGGCAGGTGCTTGATTCTCTCCAGGGTGGCTTCGATAGGATGGTCGCGTTCCGGTGCCGGTGCGGCGACGCCAAGTCCGGCAAACAAGTCAGGATACTTGGCGGCGATATGGTAGGTTCCGGCGCCGCCCATCGAATGTCCCCACAGATAGATTCGGTCATTGTCGATAGTGAACTCATCGCGCACGCGAGAAAGAACTTCCATCACATCCTGCTCGCTATACTTCGCATCATCAGGATCTTCGGTCACTCGCGAACCGAACCAGCCGCGGCGAATGTAACCCAGTGGAGTAACTACGATATAGCCGCTGGCCTCTGCCTGATCGAGAAATCCATGGTATCCCATCAGCCAGTCATAGCTTCTGCCCAGCCCATGCAGGGAAATTATCAGAGGTGCCGCGTCGCCCTCATTATAAGTAGATGGGACGAACAGGGCATAAGGGATCGTTTCGCTGGTGGCAGGAAAGGTGTAGCTTCGATGTTGTATTCGGGGATCGTCGATATGGCTCTCATCGTCGCTTGTCTGGCGATCGGCAAGAGATTCAGTACTCAGGAACATCAGAGCCAGACCCAGTCCCAATAAACGGCAGAGTGCTGTAATTCTTCGTTTTGTCGTCATTGTAGAATCCTCGCAAAGGAGGATGAGAGCATAAACCATTTGCCCGGTGAGGCAAAGTAGACCACTGCACGGGAGAAATCGCGGCCCTACCGCTCAGTTTATCGACTGGTCAAACATCTCGCTTTCCGTGAGCAGGCGAATCATGGCGATGGCAACCCTGTCGATCTGTACATAGGCTGACTTGAGATGCTCGCCAACATCGACTCGATCATCACGACTATCGAGGTCTCTTTTATAGGTGAAGCGCACAAACAAGTAGCCTTCCTCGGGCTCCTCGATGCAGGTAGTGCTCTGTGCATTGATCTGATCCTGATCTGCCAGCGTACGGGTGCAGATCTTCTCTTGTGGATACAGAATGACTCGCTCACAAAAACTGGCGCCCCCCGCTTCGATCGTGCGAATAAACTCATTGCCTTCGGGAGTTTCTGACTGGCACTGCAAGCTTCGATTAAACTTTTCCGGATTGCGCGCCCTGAGTACCAGTCCCTGCCAGAGCTGGTCGCGAGTCAATACAACAAAATCGCTGTTACCTGGGTCGTTTACCTGGACGATGTGTTCGAATTCAAGCAATTGCAAATCCAGGAGTTTCTAATTATTCGATCAACTGCAGGTTCCATGACTCTGCCTGTCTCATTACTTCCTGATCGGTCCAGTCGAACTTCAAAGGCGTTAGCGTGATATACCCCTGCTGGTAGGCATAGGTGTCGGTAGCGTCGTTGGTAGATCGCACAATAATGCGCTGTCCTTCATAGACGGAGCGACTTCCTGATTGTTCAATCAGTTCGTAGTGTGAGGTTTGCAGGTAAGAGTCGCCCATTGGCATTACCCGAACTCCCCGCAATTCTCCACCGGGAATGTTGATGGAAATAACAGTATCTTCTGGTGCTCCTTCTGCCATATAGCGCCTGACTAACTGGGCAGCAAACCTGGCTGAGGTTACGGTGTTCACATCTTCTGTTGCCTGTGAAATCGCGATCGCGGATACGCCCTGATAGATGCCTTCCATCGCCGCACCGACGGTACCCGATAAATGCGATACGTCACCTACATTGGCGCCGCGATTGATTCCAGACACTACCAGGTCAAACGGATCATCCTTGCCGAGCTCAATCAGTCCAAAGCGCACGGCATCTGCTGGCCGACCGTGAACGGCATAGCCGAAAAACTTCCCGTCTTGCTGAATGCGTTCTACCACCATTGAACCGCCATCACTGGAGTGACTACTTCCGGACTTGTTCTCATTGGGGGCGGATACAACTACTTCCACATCGGGGATGGCAGCCAGCTCCTGCTGCAGGATATGTAAAAGCGGGGAATCTATGCCATCGTCGTTAGAGAGAAGTATGCGGTAGGTTTGTGCCGACGCTGTGCCTGTGTAAGCGATCACAGCCAGAGCTACCAGGTAGAGGCCTGAATTATGCTTGCAGTTGCGAATCAGTGCAGGGGTCATATGTGATCACCATGGCATTTGCTTGTGAATAGACGGGACAGCTTTGTACACAAGTGTACAAGCCCTCTGTCCTATTCGACAACCATACCTGCAGGCAATAGAATGCTTGCGCTCGAAGAAATTGGAATTGCTGAGGGAAGCTTTTAGTATAAAAGAACGACACGATGAAAAAATTCACTCTCCTAATTGGCCTGTTGGTGGTGGTTCTGATCAGCTACTGGTTGTTTGCATCGCCCTCTGTATCCAGCGATGTGGACATCTCTTCCTCGCCGGAAGCGATCGCCCGCGGTGAGTACCTGGTTACCGCCGGTGGCTGCATCAGTTGTCATCGCAGTATCGAGGATGAAGAATCCTTCGGCGGTGGGTTGGGGCTGGAAACTGAGTTCGGCACTTTTTACGCGCCTAATATTACACCGGATGTCGAAACGGGCATCGGCAACTGGGCTGCAGAGGATTTCCTGAAGGCACTGCAACATGGCCGTTCACCGACCGGCAGTTTCTATTACCCGGTTTTTCCCTATCGTGCCTACGCCGGGTTAAGTGATCAGGACGTGCTCGACATGGCGGCCTACCTGATGTCTCTGGAACCGGTGCGCTACCAGGCACCGAATCATGAAATTCCAGGCTGGTTATTTCGCTGGACTATCGCCGGTTGGAACAGAATCGCTGACATTGCCCAGCCGGAACCGGAATCGTTCGGCGATTCACTGGTCGCGCGCGGTGCCTATCTGGCAAGGAACCTCGGCCACTGTAGCGAATGCCATACACCACGCAATGGGCTCGGTATCCCGGACTTCGCACGCGAATACGCTGGCGCGGAAATTGGTGAGAAGACTATCGAAGCAATCGATGCCGAAGCACTGGCCGACTGGGCCTTTAATAATTTCGACCTGTTCATGTTAATCGGCCTCAAACCCGATGGGGAATTTGTCGGTGGCGACATGAACGAAGTTATCGAATTCAACACCAGCAAGCTAACGGACGAAGATCGGGATGCATTGGCGGCGTATTTTACGCGTCATAATCAGTAGCGCTCGCTACTGAAATAATTACCTTGCCCTTGTGCCTGGCCGAAGCGAAATGTTTCAGCGCCTGGGGAACTTCGGCCAACGGGAAACGGCTGTCGATTGCCGGCAGAATTTTTCCGGCTTCGATGAGTCCGGTGAAGTGATTCAAACCCTTGTTCGGTTTTAACGCGAGCACGCGCAGGGTTTTCTTCTGTGTCATGCTGATCCATTTGGCGAAAACCAGGCATTGCAAGACTCGCGGCATGGAGCCACCGACGGTTACATAGGTGCCACCAGGTTTTAGTGCGCGAGCATAGTCGAATGGCGAGCGACTGGTCTTGGTATCCAGTATCAGGTCGTACTGCTTGCCGGTCCGGGTGAAGTCTTCCTGCAGGTAATCGATGACCCGATCGAAACCCAGCAGCGTCATGTATTCCTGCTTGGCAGTACTGTCCACTCCCGTCACCCCAAGCTTGTGCAGTTTCGCCATCTGTACCGCGAGTGTACCGACGCCACCACCGGCACCATTGATGAGCAAGGACTGGCCCTGCTGCATTCCAGCGATGTCTTGCAGAGCTTGTTGCGCCAGCATCGCCGCGTGGGGAATGGCAGCGGCCTGCTCAAAGGACAGGTTGCTTGGCATATGCATAACGGCGTCTTCCCGGGCACAGACATACTCGGCGAAGGCCCCGAAGCTGCTGGCGCTCAGGTCACCGTACACCTTGTCCCCGGGCTTGAACCTGGCAATGTCCCCACCCACTGACTCAATGACCCCGGCGATTTCACAGCCCATGATCTTCACCTTGGGCCGGAACAAACCCAGAAACAACCGCATGAATAGCGGTTTGCCTTCAAGAAGCCCCAGTTCCCAGTCATTGACTGCTGCAGCATGGATCTTGACCAGTACTTCATTGGGTTTCGGAACAGGGATCTCGACTTCCATGAGTCGGAGATCATCAGGGGTTCCGTATCTGTGCTGGATGATCGCTTGCATGGGCATCGGGCGATACTAGCCTATTTTTGCGGAATACTTCATTTTCTGAATTGTCGGGTCTAGACTCAGAGAGCTGGATTTATAGATTATTTCAAAAGGAGATTGAAATGAGAGCACTCACGGATGATGAGCTTGAGTTGGTGCATGGGGGAGTTGGGATAGTAGGAGCTGCTATTGGAGGAGTAACAGGAGCGGTGGTATCGGCTCGAAACGGTGGGAACATTGGGAATATTATTGGAGCGGCAAGCCTGGGTGCAGTTTCAGGTTTTTTCGGTGGTATAGCAGGCGCTACCACAGGAGCTGCTAGATATATGTTTGGTGCGTATGCAATAGAGATTGGTTTTTTGGGATCTGAAGCAGCATCTGGCTCTTAGCTATCACTCGAAGAGGGCAGCTATGGATATAACCTATATCAACGCAGTGGTACTGCCATTGTTCGCTACTTGGTTTCTTCCAGTTTCGATCCGAGATCGAAAAACAGGAAAATATCTCGGCATAGTAAACAAACGTGCTGCAAGTCTTGTTCTTTCGCTCTTTAGTCTCGAAACGGTTCTAGTTGTGCAACAGCATGGAGTGAGTACGTACTCGATGAACTCGATCGCTTTATATGTGGCGATGCCAATAGTGGGTGCGTTTGTATTTGTAAAATATACTCACAAAGAACTTTTTGGTAACGAAATAAAATTTACGAAATGGTGGTAGATAAAAGTATCGCCGAAAAGACTGTTTCTAGCTACCCTCGTGAGTTTTTTTGTTGAAAATTTCATTTTCTCAATAGTCGAGTCTAGACTCAGAGAGCTGGATTTATAGATTATTTCAAAAGGAGATTGAAATGAGAGCACTCACGGAAGATGAGCTTGAGTTGGTGCATGGGGGAGTTGGGATAGTAGGAGCCGGAATAGGTGCTGCAATTGGCGCAGGAGGTGCTGCGGTCAGTGGCGGAAATTTAGGTCAAATAGTCGGCGCCGGAATATTGGGAGGTGTGTCGGGCTTCTTTGGTGGAATTGCGACTTCGGGTTATGCAACAGGAATATCGCGCGGGCTTTTTAGTCTATTCTCTATTGAGACTGGAATCATGAGTGGTGCAGCAGGTTCTTAAGAAACTGAACTGACAATTGGATAGTTGCTGAGTAGAAATATGAACCCAATCTATTTAAATGCTGCAGTTTTGCCTCTTTTTGCTACTTGGTTTATTCCCGAAGCTATTCGAAACAGAAAAACTGGGGAATATTTAGGCTTTAGGAATCGTACGGTCGCAATGCACTTTATTCTAATTCTGTGTATGGAGTCCTTCTTTCTTATCGAAAAATATGGATTGAACTTGGATGCGGGTTTTCGTGTTCTCTCGATTTCTGCAATGCCATTTCTCGGTGCCCTGGTATTCGTCAAATACACGCAGAAAGAACTATATGGTAACGAAATTAAATTCACCAAATGGTGGTAGATTAAAATCACACCAGGCACAAACAGTTTCTTGCAGCCCAAACTTTCTTGTTTTAGCGGAAAACTTCATTTTTTGAATAGTCGGGTCTAGACTCAAAGAGCTAGGTTTATTAATTGTTTCAAAAGGAGATTGAAATGAGAGAACTCACGGATGATGAGCTGGAGTTGGTTAATGGTGGGGTTGGATTATTAGGTGCCGCTTTTACAGCTGTAACTGCTGGTGGAGCTACCGCATTTAATGGTGGAAGCGTTGGTGAAGTCGTAGGAGCCACAATTCTAGGTGGCGTATCTGGATTCTTTGGTGGAATAGCGTTGTCTCCTTATTCATCGGGGTTGACTACAGCTATGTTCGGGGCATTTTCTGTCGAAACTGGAATACTGGCTGGTGTCGTAGGATCTTAAGCAGCGCCCAATTTTTATCCAAAAATCTGGAGCTAATATGGATTACACGTTCTTAAATGCACTGATAATCTCGCTCTATACTATCGTGCTGGTTCCAACTGCAATTCGAGACCGTAGAACTGGAAGATACTTGGGTATTCTAAACGTGAATATTCTTGCCTATGTTGTGACTCTATTTGCTATCGAGTCGTACATACTTGTAAACAAATTTGGATTTGAATTTCACGCCTTATTCCGCACGATCGGAAGTACTGCGCTTCCATTTGCTGGAGGTTATCTCTATGTAGTGCTTACCCAAAAGCAACTTTACGGTGAAGAATTTCGTCGCGGAAATAAAAAGGGCAGCTCATAGCTGCCCTTTTCTCAATACCAGGAATAGGGGTCAGTCTGTGTCTACTCGATAGGCGTCGTGGCAATTACCGCAGGAGCCACCGAACGCTCGGAATGCACCCAGAGTAGCGCCCATGTCACCAGTTGTGGCGGCTTCGGCGAAGGCATTAGCATTGTCAATCAATGCCTGTGCCTTGACGGCGATGTCGTCCTGGTTATCCCAGATGATATCGAGCGCTGTGGTTTCGATGTTATCGAAGGCTGCTGTGTTTACTGCAAGCATCTCGGGGATCATGGTTGCCATAACGGCGATGCGTCGTGCATTCCGTTCAGCCACTTGCGCATTAAATGGTGCTCCCTGGGCCATGCCGGCGATGGGGGCGAGGTTGTAACGCAGGGTCTTGAAGAGGGATTTACGTTGGTCGATGGCAGTCGCTGCCTGTTCTTCCGGGCTCGGTGTGTCCTGCGCTGAGGCGGTGAACAGAATACCGGAAATGACCATCACTAACGCGGAAATCCATACTACTATTCTTCTCATCTCTAAATACTCCAAACTGTCTATTACAGGGAAGGTTAAACAACGCCCAGAATCTTTTTTTATGGGTTTTATTTGTCCAATGAATCGTTCCTGGATAGGCACTGGACCAGCTAGTTGGGGACTATATTACAAACAAATTATCGCTGTCACTGCCGGGAGGCTGGTCCGCGCAATTTGTAACAATAAATGACTATTTCTTTTTCAGTGCTCGGGGGATTTGTTGCTGCGGTAACAGTCCAGTGCGGCTATGCAGGTAAGCGATCAGATCGTAGACTTGTTTCTGCCAGTTAACTTTTCTGATTCGGGTCTGGTTTGGGTAGTTCAGGCGAACCCCAGCTCGGTACAGTTGTTCGATGGACAGGCTCTTTACTACCTGGCCAGGGTTTTCGAGAGCGAACGGAAACACAATCTGGTCGCGCACATGATTGGTGTAGCACTTGAGGATTAGTTCAAACCAGCGCTCGCCGATCCTCTGGTTAGCATCGTTATGTTGCCTGATGATCCAGGTATTCAGTGAGGAGAAATAGTTGTCAAAGTTCACCTCCTCATCCACCAGCGTATCGATTACCCGGACACACTCCTCATAACTCAGTGTACCGTTGGTAAAAGGATACAGGAATTCCTCGTAGAGTGTCGTCCTGGAAGGGTGGGAACACGCCAGCCATGGAACCTGCCTGGAAACTTGTTCTTTACAGAGCCTGAGAAACTCATCGGTCAGCTCCCATTTGGGATCGAGGTAGATGCTGTACTGGTAATCCTGCAGAAACAGATGCGGCATGGTCTTGGCATAGCGCTGCTTGTGCCCATGCAGCTCTTTGTCAAATGGATAGACGGCGTCGATGTCTATCGAACGCCAGCCCGGAAATTCCGAATGGTGAGCATCGTGGATGGCGATAAAGTCGACACCGCCCTGCTCCAGGTTGGAAACATCATGCACATACCCGTTGCCGGGTCCGGTAACGCAGGTATAAAAGGCGATGCTCACGGCGCTGATCTGCTCGCTAGTTGGCGACTTCTTTCCAGACGAATAGGCGCGTTGCCAGCACAAAGCCGATGACTAACCAGACTGCAATGCCCAGCAGGCTTGGCATGATGGCCAGCAAGGAGGCTCCTTCGTTAGCAATGTCACGCATGCCAGTTGAGATGAAACTCAATGGCAGTACATAAGCGATGGGTTGAATTAGCGCTGGCATGGATTCAATGGGATAGAACACGCCCGACAGGAAGATTTGTGGGAAGATCACGATATTGCCTACCGCCATCACCGCCTGTTGAGTCTTGGCAACACTACCCAGGCAGAAACCAAGATTCAGGAAGATGAAAGTACCGAGGATGATAAGAAAATAGAATGCCGCAAAGTTGCCAACTATACTCACATCCAGTACGAACACGGCAAAGGCAACTAATACGGTGAGTTGCAGCAGTACTATCGACATCCTTGCCAGAACAATTGCTGCAATAAAGTCTTTCGGCTGAATAGGCGTGACAAACAGGCGCTTCAGTATGCCCTTGCGACGATATTCCACAATATTGAAGCCACTGCCGGCGATGCTCAATTGCATTAACGTGAACGCCATCAATCCTGGTAGCAGAAAATCCAGATAACTCTGGGAGCGCGCCTGTACATCTTCTATCACCAGGCTGAACATTGGCTCGGTGTTGCGAAACTCGCGTTCGATCTCGATAAGGGTTTGTTCAAGTACTGGCAGAATGAGCCCCAGCTGCTGCACCTGCGCAGCATCTACTAACAAGCGAAGCTCGGTGCTGTCTTGTGCGAGGCTCTGATTGTTAAACAGTTCCGGCAACACCAACACCATGGTCTGGTCGCCTGCTTCCAATTCCTCACGCAGCCGTTCCTCCGTGCCAATCGTGACATTGAAGATCGGACTGTCGATCAGTTCCTGCACAAAGTTGGAGGCGACAACCGAGTTCGACTCGTTGACGACACCGATGTTGATCGGATCCTGTCCGCCGCTGTTCACGAAACCAAACACCGTCATGAAAATAATTGGAAAGAACAGGCTGAAGAAAATGGATTGCCGATCCCTCAAGAAAATCTTCAGGAAAACTTTCGATAAATGCAGCTGTAATTTACTGGGCATAAGCTTTTCCTAATCCCTTAGTGCATGACCGGTAAGGGCCAGGAATACATCTTCCAGATTACCGTGCAGGGGTGCCTCCGGGGGCTCTGGCGCATGTTGTAAAATCAATTGCTGCGGAGTGCCTTCGGCCACAATTTTGCCGTGGTCCATGATGGCGATGCGATGACACAGGGATTCAGCTTCTTCCATGTTGTGGGTTGTTAACACAATGGTCATTCCGGTGTTGTTCAACTCCGTAACCAGATCCCAGAGGTTGCGTTTCGCCTGGGGATCGAGTCCAGTAGTTGGCTCATCCAGGAATAACACCTTCGGGTCGTTAACCAGGGCACAGGCAATCGAGAAGCGCTGTTTCTGACCACCGGAAAGATTGGCTGGCTTGGCTTTGGCCTTATCCAGCAGATTGACCTTCCCCAGCAGATTTTCGGGATCGATCTCGCGGCTATACAGCGCACCGAACAAGGTCAGCAATTCAACCAGAGACAGGTTGTCGAAATACTCATTGGCTTGCAGTTGCACGCCTATAATCCCTTTCACCTTGAAAGGATGAGACTGTACATCGATACCATCGATCGTCGCATGGCCGCCATCGATATCAACCAGGCCTTCCAGCATCTCGAGTGTGGTTGTTTTGCCGGCGCCATTCGGACCCAGGATGCCAAAAATTTCACCCTTGTCGATGTGCAGCGAAACGCCATTGACGGCAAAAAAAGTTTCGTTTTTGTTGTCCGGCAGTGGGTATTTTTTTGCGAAATTTTCGACTTCGATGATTGGCATAAGATTACTTCGCCCTTACTCCCTGTTGCATTCACCAGGTATGATAACCGAAGTCAGTGTAAAAAGGCTCACCGTGTCGATTGCTTTGGATTTCAGCCAGGCAGGGAAAACAGGACCTGGTTTTCAGAAAGCGATTGGATTTACCTGCCGGGCTTATCCAACACAACTAATAGTAGTAATCGTAGTGGCGTCTCGGTTTCAGCGGAGCCAGGAAGAAATAGAATACCCACGCGAACCACGACAGACACAGGATAGCCAGAATCCAGGCGCACTTTTCAAAACCCGTGGTCTTGTCCGAAGTAGCGATAATCCATATCGGTAGCAACCAGATGGCAAATACCGCGATGCCACAGACAATTGCAAAACCAAAGGTAACCAGGGGCAGCAACGCCAGCAGGCCAACGATGACCAGGAAGATGACAATTAAGTTTCCAAGAGTTTTCATGTGATTTTGCCTTTGCGCTATTTATTAATGTCCAAACTGACCAGTTTTTCTCTCAGCCTTCTAAGAATTGCGAATAGTGTGCCAACTTTAAAAAACGCGTAAAAACAAACAGTTACAATTTAAGGGCTGGTCCGAATAGGGGAGAAAAGCCGAGAAATGGTGAATTTCGCCACCCATAGAAAAAGCCGGGCAAGGTGCGCTTGAACTGGAGGTCGAGGGTCGCCTTCCTCAGCTGGGTGGTATATAACAGCCCTGGCTTGAATTACCTGCTGCTCAAGGCAGTTCGCGGAGTCGAGACTTCAAAGGTGGGGAAAACAGGGTCGATTCTATTCACGAAACATCTAGCAACTCGTTAGAAAAATGATCGACTCACGATTAGCCAATATTAGGATTAGGGCAATAAACAG
>JAQBSZ010000005.1 GCA_027623555.1 Pseudomonadota bacterium
AGCCATAATCTGGCTAACTCAGGTGGGTCAATTTTCGATGCAAATCCTGGGTCAGTTTTAAATGCAAATTAACAGATTACCTTCTCAAAGTACTATGAATTGACTGCTGTGCTCGTTTGCCTCCCTTACCTCGCCCTGAGGGCGTGACCAGTCCCCTATGCTTGCTGTTCGGTGCGAAGATCCCATGAAATCTTGTCAAATTCGCTCTAGGTGTTGCATGGAATGTAATTTATCGGATATCAAAGGGGTATTTCCAAGCAGTAAGAAAGAGCATTGGCTATCTATACAAGCTCCATAAAAAAGGGGGCACAGGCCCCCTTTTTGTTACAGCACTAGCTGCCAGACTAGTTGTTCAGCGAGTATGTAAACTCCATGCCATACAGGCGCGGCAGCGTGGTTGCGGCTGTCTGTCGGAAGAACTCGGCCTGGCCATTGTTCAGAATCTGCAGTTTGCCCACTTCGTCAAAGATATTGTTGACGAAGCCGGAGACTACCCACTTGCCGGAGCCAGAAGTCCAGGTTGCCCTGACGTCTGTCCTGCCGTAGGAAGGGGCTTTTTCATATTCACTCTGGAAGGATGAGAAATAGACCTCGTCAATCCAGCTATAGACGCCGAATAAATCAATGGATCCGCTCGACAGCGGGATGCGATAACCCGCCCATGCGGTGTATTTAAGGTCCGGCACCTGCAGCAACTGATTGCCTTTGATGTTGGTTACCAGGCCTTCGAACGATGGAAACAGAGAACTTGGCCTGGAGACATTCGACGGGTCGCTGAGGAACAGATCTTCTGTATATTCACTTGGCGTGAAACTGAAGTTACCTCCCAGGGTGGTCCGGTCGGATGCCAGCCAGATCAGTTCCGCCTCGACACCGTAAATTTCAGCGCCAGGTGCTGCGAGCGTCGAGGTGGTTACAGCCGACGCAGGTGAGCCGGGCAGCAGCCCGGGCGCGACTTCGGTAGCGACCGTGTGAATATTCTCATAGTCATAGTAGTAGATTGAGCCGTTCAACTGGATCGTGTTATTGCGCATCTGACTCTTGTAACCGAGTTCATAGGCGACCAATTCTTCAGGTTCGTAAGTTGGAGACCGACTGAAGAATACAAGGTTGTAACCTCCGGAACGATATCCGGAAGTTGCCGACAGGTACATCAGGGTGTTGTCGGTAACGTTCCAGTCGAGGTTAACGCGGCCGGTCACCTTGGTATCTTTTCGATTGAATGGGCGATACACGCTGATTGCTATCGGTACACCACCGTTAACGACGGTTGGAGTTGCACGGAATCCACCGGGAGCGGCTGTGTCGGCAACAAGACCCCCATTAATCTTGTTGTAGGTCGCGAGTGAAAGGCCGAACGCGCCGCCGGCAAAAGCGGCTCCACCGCCCTCGGTATAACGAAACAGATTCTCTTCGGCGGTCACTTCGTCTGACGCGTAGCGAATACCCATGGTCAATGTAAAGACATCATTGATATCCCATACGGCCTGGGTATATGCAGCATACGCTTCTCGCTTGGTTTGCGTGTGGTAAAGCAGATCCGTGGCCACAGTATTCGGCCCGTGCGATACATCCAGGTCAGACAGGGTACCGTTGTCACCCTGCCATGAAGATATGTAGAGATTGTTGTTGGCCCGCGTTGGATTTTGTACGGCATAGTTGACCGCACAGGACGCGGCCGGAGTTGCCGCCGTTCGACAGACGGTTCTCGCGGAATGCAGAGTCGCCATAGGACGGTTGTTTCCAAAGAAGGAAAGTTCATCCAGACCGGTGTTGTCGGTGTAGGCGTTTGCAAATTTCCCCTCGCCGAGCGAGGAGTAGAAGTCGCCGCGTTGATCGATTGTCGCATCGTAGGAGAATATCCCGGACGTGAACGACAGCGAGTCGGTCAGCTCATAGAACGCCTGCAATTCATGGGACTCGTAGGTGGCCTCATGATTTACGTAGAACTGGCGATCATGGAAGAGGCTGCCGGTGTTGTCGTCGTCGGTGGTGCGATAGTAAGACAGCTCGTTGTGTCCGTAGATATATTTCACCGTCACTGACTCGGACAGTTCAAATGTCGCAGTGAACTGGGTGCCATCCTGGTCAAACTGTTCCCGGTTAAGACCATTGGTTGCCGCGCAAACATCATCACCATCAACATCACTATCGAATACGCAGGCGTTATAGATCGCTGCGCTGGCTGCCGAGGTGTTGTTGAAGCCGTCGATTGAGGCGGCGGCATTCTGGAATCCATCGTTGGCGATTACATCAATGCCGGGTCGATTGCGCTGGGCCTGAACCATAGCGCCTGTAGCAGGATCGGTGAAATTCAGGATCGGCCGGGAGGCATCATAGAAGTTGCTCTGCTCGAAGTTTGCGATCGCGGTATTCGTCGTATCAATCCGGCGATAGCCGGGCACAAGATCGGTAGTGTTTCGGGTCGGTTCGCCGTCCTCGTTGAGGACTACCAGGCCGGCGCCATCGGCGCCACCGAAGGGCCGATCAATACGCATTTGGTTCATTCTGAGGTCGAAGGTGAGAGAGTCAGTGGGGGTCCACTTGAACAGAACCGCCGTGTTCTCTGTGCCAAGTCCGTCCAGGCCACCTCCTTGAGGGCCAATGTCCTTAACGACTCCATCGCGATCCCGCACACTGAAGTTGAGCCGTGCGGTTAAAACATCGTCGACAAGCGGGCCGGATATCATGCCATAGTATTCCTGTGTGCCGAAGTTACCGATGATGCTCTTGAAGCCATAATCCAGTTCGTTAGTTGGCTCCTTGTAGAGAATGTTCATGGCGCCGCCGACGGCGTTACGGCCATACAGGGTGCCTTGTGGTCCGCGCAAAACCTCGATGCGCTCCACGTCCCAGAAAGTGGCTGCGGTCGCGGTGAGCAGGTCTTCTGAATAGACACCATTCATGTAGGTTGCAACGCCGGGGTCTCCACCCAATGCGCGAAAGTTACGCCCTACACCGCGAATAGTTGAGTCATAAGGCTGAATGGTAGTAGCAGGAATGAAATTCTGTAGGTCTTCCTGATTTCTAATACCGAATTCGTCCAGAAACTCGGATGTAAATGCGGTTATCGATATGGAAGTATCCTGTATCGAGGCTTCCCTGCGTTCTGCAGTTACCATGACTTCTTCGATTTGTCTGTCCGGTGTTGCTTCGGCGGAAAATACAGCCTGGGTAAAGCCTGTGCTGAATAGAGTGGTTGCGACTGTCAACGGCAGAGTTACGGATTTAGCGCGTTTCATATAGGTCCCCTTTTTATATGTCTTATTGTCAGGAGGAAAGCAGAACTGGAGTTATCCAGTACACCGGGCCTGTAGTTACGAGTCAGAAAATACGAACAAGGCGAATAGCATCAAATATGCTGACCAAGCCCCCACTTGGCAGAAAGAAAGACAGCGCCCAGAATAGAAGGATTGCAATGCCAAAGCAAGCCTGGCTAACATTTACAGACCTGGAATAAACGTTACATAAATACCCATCTCGTGCGTTGCGGCACCCGTACCTGCCGAGCGAGTAGTATCCGGATTAAAGACTGATCGTTAATCTGGGCGGCTGAAGGTCGACCTCTAGTTTCTGTTCGGTCCCTTCCACCGATGCTTCCTGTTGATATGTATCACCTTTTCGGACAGTCCCGGTAATCCCCCCTAGAAACCACAGGATCCATAAGTAGAATTAGGGGTTCTCTTTACTTGCTATGCTGGCCATTCCACTTTTTCTTCATTTCGGCATGTACTTCCGCTTCGAATAGGTCAAGGATCGTGGCTACAAGTCGTCGATGCTTTATAGCCATAATCGTTCCGCCGTTCTCCCAGTTCGACCAGGTGCAGGGATCTACTCCCAGGTGTTTTGCAGCGGTTCGCGGAGACCAGCCAAGTTCACGTCTCTTGGCGGCCAGACGCTCAGCAATGGTGGATGGGTTAGACGGCTCTGGGTCGTAGCCAAGGAATTTGATCAGGGTCGGTATATGGTGAATTTCTGGTCTAGTGATGTCATTTTCCCAATTAAAAATCGTCTCCGAGGTCACTACCATTATTAAGGCCAACTCTTTCTGCTGAATCCCGAGATATAGCCTCCTTCTCTTTATATGCTCCCCAAGGGTCCTTGGCTCAAAATCATAAGGCTTAGATATCAATGAGTTAAGTGAAGTGCGCACAAATGGTAAAAAGGCAACGCGTCCCTGCCCCTGCGGCCATGCCGGCGACACCCGCCAGGCCTGTAGCTGTTCACCAGATCGCCTGCGCAACTATGTGGGTAAACTATCCGGGCCCCTGCTGGATCGCCTGGATCTACTGATAGAGGTGCCTGCTTTATCCCCGGCTGAACTGCTGGAACCCGAACAGTTGCCCATGGATTGGGAGTCGATTCGGCAGCGCATCGCCGACTGTCGTGCCTTGCAACTGCAGCGCAGCGGCAAACTCAATTCGGATCTTGGGGTAGAAGAACTGCTTGCGGTAAGCCCCTTGCCTGCTGCACGACGCTCGCGGCTGGCGCAAACCATGGAAAAACTCGGTATGTCCGCCCGCACTACCCATCGCGTCATCAAGGTGGCGCGCACGATAGCGGATTACAACCAAAGGCAGGATGTCACTGAGGCCGATCTGTTTGAGGCGATAAGCTATCGGCGTTGTGCCTTGCTGCGCTCACTGGTGCGCTGAGGTGGTCCATATTCACACCCAGAGCCGGGTAAATGGATTTGCTGATAACCTGCTTGTCCTGCCGAATCTTGAGTACAATACAGTCCAGATACACGATGGGATAAATGGTATCCAGAGGTCGCGATTGCCAGTCAATGACCTGCTCAATCACGGCATCGGTAACTTTCGAGATCAGCGCAGCTGAAACATCCGCACCGTACATTTCCTTGAAGGTCTTGACGATCTCTCGGGTGGACAATCCCTGCGCGTACAAGAATAAAATCTTGTCATCCATTGAAGTGAAACGGCGCTGGTGCTTTTTGACCAACTGGGGCTCAAAACTGCCTTCTCTATCGCGAGGCGTGTTCAGATCGAACTGGCCATCTTCGGTCTGCAGGGTTTTGCTGGTGTAGCCATTACGGCTGTTGGAGCAGTCGGAGTGCTCGTGCTTGTCAAAGCCCAAGTGATGATCCATTTCACCATTAAGAGCAGCTTCAACAGTGATTTTAGTGAGCATCTGCCTGAACTCATTGAGGTCAGCTTCAGTCTTGATGCTCTTTGCGGCCGTATTGGCCAGTGCTTGAAGATCTTTCCTATTCATAATCTGCCTATCCTTACCCGTTATCGGGTTTAATGATAGGCAGTTACACAGAATTTAATACAGTCTCTAGCTAGCATGGGAAGCTGCACAAAACTATAAAGCCCCTCACTTCTAAGTTCTGGTCCTGCCATGTCTTCGTCACAATTTCTTACCTCTCTGGATAGTCCACTTTAATCCGCGACTTAGCTACCGAGCCTGTCGAATTAGCGTGCTCATGCCACGCCCTCAACATAGCTTCCTCCGCCCACTCTTCATTGCACTGCACTACAGCGACTGCGTCGTGAACTGGCAAAGCTACGATGCCTGCATCAACTCCTTCGAGCATCACCTGCCTCAATATCTGCCCCTCAAGGTTTTGCGCCAGAATACCGAAGCCGCTAAATAGCCTTACTTTCGGATAGCGCTTTAGTGTTGCGGCCTCTAGCTTTTCAAACAGCTTCTTGCTTATACGCTCTCGATAAGAAGCGTTTAGAGCACCCTCCCGATCACTCGCGCCCATAGCAATTGTTATAAACGACTTGATCCGCTGCCGGTCGTCAAAGCCTGCTAGCTCGCCTATGTCTTCGTAGGGACTCTCTCCTGCATCCTCACCTGCAAATACAGCCAGGTTCAATCTGATGTGGTTAGCACTAAAGTCCACTTCACAGATCGGCTGCCCGTCGATGAGGGTGTTAATTCTGAGACGCATCTTCTTGTCTGGGAGAGATTGGAAAGGCGTCGTAAGCCTGCCTGACTGAAATGGGTCGTGTTTGTAAGTAAGCCTCACTGGAGCTTTACAAGCCCAAGAGTGTCCCTTCAAGAACTCATTGATTAATGTCATCCCAACCAAGTCAGGATGATCGTCGTCTAACTCGGCAATCACTTCGCCATAACCGCCATGTGGTTCGTTAATGGTTACGTATGGAGGCTCTATAGGTTGCTCAGCTTCGAGGAAGCACTTCCACAGCGTTCTCTGCAGCTCTTTAGTCGGATAGATGCGAGTTCTGAGCGGTTGTTTGCTGTATTTCTTGCCAGGAAGTCTCTCGATAACTCCCTGAGCGGTCAGGGCTTCAACGATGTCTTTCATATAGGTCTGTGATAGTCCGTATCTCTTCAACCAATAGTCTTTAGCGTAGGCATGCTTATCTAGAGCAACAAGCGTCCATTGACGAACGTACATACCCCTACTCAGATTAAGAAGCATATAGAGTAGATGACGTTCTAGCTCTGCTAGTTGCTTAGGCCCCCTTTTGCCGCCGAGACCACCCATGCAAAACCGCACAAAGCCTTCGATGCTTTGATAGGAAGGCTTAGCTTTATCTAGGACTAATGGAGTTAAGAAGCGGTGGTGGTCGGTGTCATCAGGAGGATACTCACTGTATGACTCCAACAAGGAATGGAGGAGCTTCTGGTTCTCTATAGCCGCTGTAGAACTAGAGGCTATGTTACTGGACCCTGTCATTAGGACACTAAACCTATAGATATTATTCTTATTGGTTTCAGATAGTTACTAACTTTAGTGTGTATAGGGACTGTGCCGCTCAGAAGCGCTACATCCAGTAGCTGTAGTTACCACTACCTTCTGTCTATAGTGGCTGATTAACTTTAGTGTGTATAGGGATTAATCCGCCCTTCAGCACAATAGCTCATTGAAGCCCGACTGGGTGCTATCGAGGTGCAAGAACACGAGAGCTGTAGCGACTACTCAGCCTCTCCAGTCTACAGCGCTCTCTTCCACCCCCGATAAAGCGACAGAGCTACGCAGTCATTAAAGGCTGTGCAATGAGGCGACTGCGATCAGTCTAGATACCAGGCAGCAGTCCGACAATGCTATTCAGTGTCTATATAGGCTATCAAGCTATTGAGGTAAATCAGGGACAACAAAGGGTGACGGCAATTGGGTAGCAATGCCCTGCAGTGCCCGTGGTTGCTGGCCTGGCTGTGCAGACGGGTTAGCGGAAATAGGGTTAATTGGCGAATCAGTGGGTACCATATATAGACATTCTCATACCACCTGCGAGCGGTTTAGCTGTTTCACTCGGTCTAGATTAAGGCTAAGCTGGAAACGGAAGGCGCGAACACTTTCATTCAGAGATATCGAGTTATGAGGCTTCTTAACAACACACTACTCAAGACCTGCACCATTGCTGCCTCTTCATTGTTACTGATAGCCCTTGCCAACCCAGCCTCAGCGGCGCGGAAATGCTCTCCTCGTGTTGGTGTTTCAGGAGGGGACATATTTATGGATGACATTCAACGCTGTCCATCCAACTATCATGACATGGGTGTCACAAATAGCTCACTTGGAGGTCTATCTACTACAGGCTCTACCTCAAACCGAAGTGCTATTTCTTCAATCGGCGACACCGCGAATCAATTAGCAGCTCAGCGCGCAGCTCAGCGCGCGGCTCAGCAACAGCAGCAACACGAGCAAGCTTTGGTCAATGCCCAATTAGAGGAGCGCCGCTCAGCAGAGCGTCACCAGAACAGCTTCTTGCCGCCTGATTCACAGTGTTTAGCTGGCTCATGGCGAATGCATACCGCAGAAACCAATGAATCGGTACAATTGGCAATTCCGCTAAACGGCGCAATCAGCTTCGATGGTTCTGAAATACCAGTCATTCCAATTTATGTTGGCAGCTCTTTTAGCCTGGTTTATAGAGAATCAGCTGGCGGCTTCGAAATAGATGGACGGCTGAACAATGGAATATTGGAAGGGTCTGTGATGATGGTGATGACGAAGAATGGTTTCTGGAAGGACACATCCGTTCGACAGAGAGGGGATTATACAGCGACAAGGATCACTGCGATACCTTCCGGCTGCGATCAAGAAGGCGTTAGCGCTATCGGCCCAACTTCTTCATCTCCTTCTGAATCATCATCGGAGCGTGGAAAGAATTTGGTCGATAGCCTTAACCAACTAAATCAACTGCATCAGGAAGGAATCCTTAGTGATGAGGAGTATGGCGCCGCTAAGCGACGCCTATTGGGTCTCTAGCCAGCAACTCTAGCTGCATCACAGTCTGGTACACGTGGTCCTACGCATTTGGGAGGCTATGAAGGTTGTTAGGTCGTCATAGGGCTTCGTCAAGATTAACACCCCTCAAATCCACATCCGTCGATTCGGTTTTATCGACATCATATGTAGCAAGTATTTCATCTTCAATTGTCTGAATAATTGGCCTCAGCGCCTCCGCTGTTCGCTGAACATATCCCTCTGTTACGTTTTTATTGGAGTGATTGAGTAGCCTGCCAATCTGATCAGTGCTAAAGCCATGTTGCGCCGCGACGGTGGCAGCAGTTCTTCGCAGGTCATGAGCTGTAAACTCGATTGCAAGAGCATCAGCGGCGTTCTTAATTACGGACGACATTGACGCTACCTCGACTACTTTGCCGGGAAACACATAGGGGCTACCATTCTGGTTTCTATCAAATAGAGACTGCACTGTTGAGGTGATTGGCAGGGTATGGTCTTCTCCGTTTTTGGTATTGGTGATGGTATAAGTGCTGCCAGTGATGTTCTCCCACTTCAACAATCGAGCCTCGTCTAAGCGAAGCCCTGTCACCATCAGAAGCAAGATAAAGTCCGCCTGTGCTGGCTTGAGCTTGCCTGCATAGCCTGGATGCCGAACGCGACTCAACTCTGCAAACAATGCCCTCCTCTCCGCGCTCTCCAGAAATCGCTTCCGTTCCTTTAGCTTCTTCCTAGCCTTCTTGTCCTTTAGCACCAAAACAGGATTGCCGTCTGGGAGGAGTGGCTGACCTTGGTACGTATCGTTGGCATAACTGTTCAGAATCGCTGAGAGATAGCGCATCGACTTTTGAGCGTCTGAAAGCCCTCTAGGATTCGCCTTTTCAGGCTGGAGTGCTCTCTTACTAATGCCCTGCTGGATTGCCTGATAGCGCTTAACAATCCCCTGTCTGGATATACTGCGTATAGGCTTATCAGCCCAATCTCCGAAAGATCGGATAATCACTTGTCGGTAGGACTTTATAGTGGATGGTTTAAGAGCACGGAGTTCCAGATACTCTTCAAGTGCCTCTTGAAGCGTAATTCCAAGCTGCTGGTCTGCTTCTCTGTTCTTCCGAGCTTCTAGATTAGGGTTGATACCTGCCGCCAACATAGCTAGTTTTTCTTTAGCCAGTCTTCGAGCCAATCGAGCATCGATGACATCGACGCGTCCGAGGGTTATTGTAACTGGCGTGTTTACACCGCGCTGCTTAGCTTTAACAACCCACTTGTTGCCTGTAGCTCTTTCTCTTTGATATAAGCCGCGTAACTGAGAGTCTGGAACAAACATGAATTTAGACACCCTAGGTAGTCCATCAGTAGTCCAATCTTAGTCTGTATAGTGGCTGGCTTTCAACAAGCAATTTAACCTATTGGTTTTATTGGTGCCCGGGGCCGGAATTGAACCGGCATGGCCTTGCGGCCGAGGGATTTTAAGTCCCTTGTGTCTACCAATTTCACCACCCGGGCATGGGTTGGACTACTTGAGAAGTTATGGAGGCTGGGGTCGGAATCGAACCGGCGTTAACGGAGTTGCAGTCCGCTGCATGACCACTCTGCCACCCAGCCCTTAATATTTCGTTCAATGGCTTAACGAAAGACGGCGCACTATACCAAAACTGGACCGTATCGGCATGCCTTTATGGGCGTATATTTGCCAGAAAAATTAGCTATAAGTCTTGCCTGGAAGTGATGCGAATACAGAAGTTCTTCTAAAAATTGGAGCGGGAAACGAGACTCGAACTCGCGACCCCGACCTTGGCAAGGTCGTGCTCTACCAACTGAGCTATTCCCGCTTGAAGATTGGCATTATGTGCAACTTACCGGCTGTTTGGCAATCAATTGCAAGGCCAGGAAGCACCTGCCAATGCAGCGGTAAAAAAGAGGCGACTATTCTAATGCTTGAACCATTGGAGTCAAGCTGATACTGGCAAGGAGTCAAGGTTCTCCCTGCAAGGTATTCCAGGCATTCCTGAAGTAATGAACCATCGAATAGACACTCAGCAAGGCGGACACGTGCAGTAGTGCGTACCCGAATTGCCAGAACCATTCGGGGTATTCGGGGGTCACCAGCAACAGCGCAATGATGGCAATCATCTGCACGGTAGTCTTGAGTTTGCCGGAGAATGCTACGGCTACTGCATCGCGCTTGCCCTTTATCGCCATCCATTCCCGTAAGGCGGAAATGAGGACTTCCCGGCTGATGATCACGGCCGTGGCCAGCAACAGGCTCGGGTACACCGCCACCAGCATGATCAGCACAATCGCCACCAGCAGCTTGTCCGCCACGGGATCGAGGAAGGCTCCAAACTCGGAAGCCTGACTGAGGCGCCGCGCCAGGAATCCGTCTAGCCAGTCACTGAGACTGGCCAGAGTGAACAGCACGGCCGCCCAGAAGTGGGCATAAGGCAGTGTCGAATAGAAACACAGGATTACCAGCGGAATCAGCAGAAGACGAGCATAAGTGACCAGGTTTGCATAATTCATGGATTAGATCTGAGAGTTTATTGTTTTTAAATATCATAGCGTTACAAGATTTTCATAACGCTATAACGGTAATACACTGCCGTGCTGAGATTTTAGCCTGAATCGTCAGTTATTGTGCAGATACGCATAGATGTTTTCGGCCAATTTCGTACTAATCCCAGTAACTTTCGCGATTTCAGCCTCGCTGGCCTTCTTGATTTCCTGTTGACCACCGAAGTGCTTGAGTAATTCGCGGCGCCGCTTCGGGCCCAGTCCCGGAATCTGCTCCAGTACGGATTGCTTGCGCTTCTTGCCGCGACGCTGGCGATGCCCGGTAATGGCAAACCGGTGTGCTTCATCGCGCACCTGTTGCAACAAATGCAGCGCCGGAGATTCCGTTGCCACCGCTATCTCTTTCGGTCCTTGCTCAGTGCTGAGAAACAGGGTTTCCTGTCCGGCGCGCCTGCTGATGCCCTTGGCTATGCCCAGTAGGTGGATCTCCGGCAGTTGAAACTTTTCCATGACCTTCTCAGCCTGACTCAGTTGCCCCTTGCCTCCATCGATGAGCAGGATATCGGGAAGCTTGCCCTCACCTTTGCTGAGCCGGGTAAAGCGTCTGTCGAGCACCTGTTCCATGGCGGCGTAATCGTCACCGGGCTGGATATTACGGATATTGAAGCGCCGATAGTCACTCTTTACTGCACCCTCCTCATCGAACACCACACAGGAAGCGACCGTGCCTTCGCCGGCGGTATGGCTGATATCGAAACATTCAATCCTGCTGGCCGGTTCTTCCAGATCTAGCAATTGTTGCAGCTGGCTGAAGCGCTTGCGGATGTTCTGCTTGTTGCTGATATGGCCCTGCAGCGAGTCCCGGGCATTGGTGGTCGCCAGCTCCAGCCACTTGGCGCGATGCCCACGCACCCTCATCGACAGTTTGATTTTGCGACCCGCCACATAACTCAGCGCCGTCTGTAGTTCTGCGCCGTCTTCCAACACTTCAGGCACGATGATCTCGGGCGGAATTGAGGCAGCCTTGTCCTCACCCAGGTAGGCCTGCGAGACAAATGCGCTCAACAGGTCTTGTCGCGAGTTGGCTAGGCGATAGCGCGGAAAGAAATTCATGCTGCCGATAATGCGCCCGGCCCGCACATAGATCACGTGTACACAGGCATAGGCGCGTTCCAATTCCGCCGCGATGATGTCGGCATCGCCACCGGAATTCGCCACGTATTGTTGCTGCTGGATGCGCCGTAAATCGATGATCTGATCGCGCAACCGTGCCGCTTTCTCGAAATTCTCCTCAGTGGCCGCCTGTTCCATCGTCGTAGTGAGTTCACGGGTCAGTACGTTGCTGCGTCCTTGCAGAAACAGCATTGAGTAATGCACGTCCCGTGCATAGTCCTCTTTAGAGATCAATCCGACGCAGGGAGCTGTGCAGCGATCGATCTGATATTGCAGGCAAGGCCTGGAACGGTTTTTGAAATAACTGTCTTCACACTGCCGAACCCGAAATACCTTCTGCAACACCTGCAGGGTTTCACGTGTGGCATGGGCACTGGGATAGGGTCCGAAGAATCGCCCCTCACGCTTGCGACTGCCCCGATAGAATGACAGCCGCGGAAACCCGGCACTGTCGGTGAGCAAGATATAGGGATAAGACTTGTCGTCCCGCAACTGGATGTTATAGGCGGGTCGGTGAGTCTTGATCAGGCTCTGCTCCAGCAGCAGCGCTTCGGTCTCAGAGTTAGTGATGGTAACTTCGATGTTGGCTATCTTCTCGACCATTGCCATGGTCTTGGCGGCCAGCCCCGAGGCGCGAAAATAACTGCCTACGCGCTTCTTCAAGTTACGTGCCTTGCCGATGTAGAGCACCTCGCCACTTGCGTCCAGCATTCGGTACACACCGGGTCGGCTACTCAGACGAGCGAGAAAGTGTTTGTGATCGAAGCTGGCTGAATCATGCTTCGATGCAGGGCTTTGCTTGGACACAGGGCTTTGCTTGGACATAGTACGGGCGCCGACCAATCTGTGGCGGTGGGAAGTCTGGAACTGAAGGAGAGTAGCGGAAGCGGCGAATTGCCTCAACCGGCAATGCGGTCGAAGCGTGGTAGCCCGTCCATTTCCCTGGCATCGTCCGCCAGGCCGTGCTTCACGGCGAGGATGGTTAGCTCGACATCACTGCGGATACCGAGTTTTTCGAAGATGCGATAGCGATAGCTGTAAACAGTCTTGGGACTCAATTCGAGATAAGCTGAAATCTGGCTTACTTTCTTGCCATCTGTGAGCATCTGGGCGATCTGCATCTCTCGACGCGACAGCTTGTCAAACAGCAAGCCGCCTTTTTCGTTGAAAGGGTCGGTTGACAGTTGCGTTGCCACTTCCGGTGTCACGTAACGCTGGCCCGTATGCACCAGCCTGATGGCTTTGAGTAACTCATCAACCTCGACACTCTTGGTAATAAACGCACTCGCCCCGGCCCGCAACATCTGCGAAGGAATCACGCCGGAGGCAACGGCAGACATGGCAACGATGCGTATTTGCGGTGCCAGGCTGCGTAGTCTGTGGGTCGCTTCAATGCCGCCGATACCTGGCATGCGCGCATCCAGCAGTACGATATCGGGAAGGTTCAAGCGGACAAATTCGATGGCTTCTTCGCCACTGCCTGCTTCACCGATGACGCGCAAATCCTGCTCATCAGCAAGAAGCCGGGCGATCCCGGCGCGCACCAGCGCATGGTCATCGACGATGAGAATGGAGATTGTTTCTGAAGGCAGAAGATTCAATTTATTGTTCTAAACAGCCGGGTTACCGGCTTCCCACTAGATTCCCGATGTTCTGTATTAGCATAGCGTAAAGGCTAAGCACAACTTTAATTGAAGGAAACAGGAACTGGGTCACAGTCCTGACCTGCCAGGCACAGCGTGGGGTTGAAGCAGCCGGATTTAAATAATCTGCACTTCCGGCTGCAGGGCGATGCCAAACCGCTGCAGGATCGAGCTGCTCATCTCCTGGGCTAGCAAAAATATGTCCTCACCAGTGGCCTCGCCCGGATTCACCAGAACCAGCGCGTGTTTGGCTGAAACCGCGGCTCTGCCGTGTTGCCGGCCTTTCCAGCCCGCCTGCTCGAGCAACCAGGCCGCAGGAACCTTCACCAGATCCTGATCATCAGTGGGGAAACACGGAATATTTGCAAAATCGACCTGCAGGGCGGCGAATTTCTCGCTCGAGATCACCGGATTCTTGAAGAAACTCCCTGCATTGCCGGTGATAGCGGGGTCCGGGAGCTTGCTGCGACGTATCTGGCACACTGTCTCAAAAACCTGCTCCGCCGTGGGCGTCTCGCTGCTCAGAGCGTCTCGCAGCGCCTGATAGCTGAGGTTTGGCTGCCAGTGGGCAGAGAGTTGCAGCGTGACGTGGGTGACGATGAGATGACGTCCTGCCCCCTGCTTGAACAGGCTGTCGCGGTAGGCAAATTCACAGGCTGCATGATCGAATAGTGCCACCCTGCCCGTCCGGGTATCCACAGCCCGCACCTCGACCAGAAATTGCTCCAGTTCCACCCCATAGGCACCGATATTCTGGATTGGAGCAGCACCAACGGTACCTGGTATAAGTGCAAGATTTTCAAGGCCATGGAAACCTTTCGTCATGCAGTTTATTACAAAGCTATGCCAATTCTCACCACAGGCTGTTCGCACCAGGCCTGCTTCGTCCAGCCAGTCAATGCCCTGCCAGTTCATATACAGGATCAGGCCCGGGAAATCGCGTACGAATAACACGTTAGTACCACCGCCAAGCACGAAAACCGGCAGATGGTGCTGCTTGCCATAGGCCAGCGCCTGGAGTAATTCCTCCTCTCCCGTGATGTCGGCGAAATGGGCTGCCCGGGACGACACACCGAAGCCGGTGTAGGCAGACAAGTCAACCTGCTGCGCTACCCGCAGAACCACTAGTCCGCCCTCAGTTCGGGGTAGTGCTCGGTCTGAATGTGCAGCAGCAGCTGCTCACAAGCCTCTTCCACCAGATCCAGTACCAGTTCGAAGCCCTGGGCACCGCTGTAATACGGATCGGGTACCGATTCGTGACCAGAATTCGAGTATTGCAGCAACAACTGCAGCTTGGATTGATGTGCGCCGGGGCAGCGGTTCTTCAACTCACGCAGATTGGTGCGATCCATGGCAAGAAGGTAATCAAATTCTTCGAAATCGGCCTGGCACACCTGCCGGGCCCGTAAACTAGCAATTTGATAACCCCGGCCCGCCGCTGCCTGCACGGCGCGTTGATCCGGCGAGGCGCCAATATGCCAGTCTCCTGTTCCTGCAGAATCGACTCGAATATATTTATCTAACTTTTTGTTTTGTATGTATTTATCCATCACACCATGGGCTGTAGGAGAGCGGCAGATATTACCCAGGCAGACCATCAGCACCTGGATAACGGGGGTTTTTTGCGGCGCACTGTGCATGCTTACCCCATCCCTAGCGGGTTGCCATGAAGGCTCGCACCGCCTCCAGGTCGCGCTCGGTATCGATCCCGGCCGGTATCTTCGCTGAGGAGACTGCGACGTGGATTCTGACGCCGTTGTAGAGCGCACGCAGCTGCTCGAGTTTCTCGGAGATTTCCAGCTCTGAGGCAGGCCAATGGATGAACTGGTTCAGTATCGCCACCCGGTAGGCATAGATACCCACATGGCGAAAACAGTTCTTCGCTGAAGCACTGGCCTGGTGGGGAATTGTTGAACGACTGAAATACAGCGCCAGGCCGCTGCTGTCCATTACCACCTTAACGGCATTGGGATCCTCGATCTCCTCCTGGGAGGTGATAGTCTCACACAGCGTGGCAATGCCGACCTCCGGGTGTTCCAGCAGATTAGTCGCTACCTGGTTGATGACCTGCGCAGGTAACAGAGGCTCATCGGCTTGCACGTTCACAACGACTTGCTCCTCGGGCATCTGCAGAGCCGTGGCGACTTCCTGAATCCGGTCGGTTCCCGAGCGATGTTCAGCCGATGTCATCAGCACGGTAGCACCGAAGTCTTCAGCTACCTGTTTGATACGCTCATCATCAGTGGCGATGTAAACCGCCTCTGCATCACTCGCCCGCGCCCTCTCATAGGCATGCTGTAACATCGGTTTTCCGGCGATATCCAGCAATGGTTTGCCTGGTAGACGATTGGCCCCATAGCGGGCAGGTATCACAACGGAAAATGCCATTACAACTTTTCTCGCTCTTCTACGGATAATTCCCGCGCTTCACTGCTGAGCATTACTGGTACATCATCTCTGATGGGGTAGGCAAGGGCATCACCGCGACATATCAACTCACCGGCAGCCCGCTCGTAACGGAGTTCACCCTTACAGATTGGGCAAACCAGAATACTCAACAACTTCTCATCCAACATGGTCCTTACCCTGCCTCGATTGAATTCACTCGATTGATGATGCGCTTGCCAGGCGGTGATTCCTGCAACAGTCCTGCATGTTAAAAGAATGCCCCAGCACTATTCAGTCAACTTCCTTACCCTGGATGTGAATTCATCTAGAAAGGCCCGTGGCAGGGATAATTCAGTGGACAGATACCAGTAGTTGTTGCGGGCAAAGCCCCGGCATTTTACCGCATCCTTTTCGGTCATGACGACTGGTTGATGTTCATCTATCAGGCGCTCGGCAAAATCTTCTGCAGTGAATAGATGATGATCGGGAAAACTGAACTTTTGCAATGGATAGGGCAGTTTCTCCAGCAGTGTATAAAATCGGTCGGGATTGCCAAGCGCCGCGACTGCCTGCACCGTAGTACCCATATTAAAAGGCGCACCTCCAAACGGACGCTTCTCTTCCGTGGCCAGGTTTACCAGGTACTTCGGTAAAAGCTCCATCTGAATGGCTGCACTTAAACTGTCGAGCTTCTCGGCGACCAATCCATTGACTACAACATAATCCATCTCTTCTAAACGAGAGATTGGTTCGCGCAAGGGTCCAGCAGGGAGACAAAAACCATTGCCGAATAGTCGCTGTCCATCGACCACACAGATCTCGATGTCCCTGGGAAGGCGATAGTGCTGCAGGCCATCGTCGCTGAAAATGACATTGACGTCTTCCTTCGCGACCAGGTGGTTGAGCGCGGCCACTCGATCAGGTGCTATAACAACAGGAGCTTCAGTTTTTGCGGCGAGCAGAATTGCTTCATCACCACACTGAGCGATGCTTGAGTCAGCGGTCACCGCCAGGGGATAAGTGTCGCTCTTCCCGCCATAACCTCTACTGATGATGCCAGGCTTAAATCCTTGTGCTATTAGATGCGTAGCCAACCCAATGATAAGCGGAGTCTTGCCAGTGCCTCCAACCGAGATATTGCCAATAACAATGATTGGCAATTTGTCACCTGGAGGGCAGCGGCCCGCCTCCTGGGATTTGCGCCTTAATGACGCAAGCACACGATACAACATTGCAACAGGCCATAATAAAATAAGCCACCCTGCTTTTCTGTACCAAGCTGATTCGAGAAATCTCATCCAGAATTTGCCGCGCCATTCTCCGAGAACTGAATCCTGTGAAGCCTGGAATATTGTCCGTTCTTCGCGATTAATTCAGCGTGAGTGCCCGACTCCACAATGCGTCCCTCATGCATAACCAGTATCAAGTCAGCCTTCTCGATTGTAGACAGGCGATGTGCGATAACAAAGGTAGTGCGGCCCGCGATAAGTGTCTCTAGCGCCGCTTGAATGTACTGTTCCGATTCCGAATCCAGCGCCGATGTCGCCTCATCGAAAATCAGCACGGGGGCGTCCTTTAGTAGTGCCCGGGCAATCGCAATGCGTTGACGCTGACCGCCCGATAACAAGTTGGCGTCATCACCCACCTGGGTATCGAGTCCCTGGGGTAGTTGTTCAATAAACTCCATCGCATGGGCATTGGTTGCTGCTTCGAGTATCTTCTCGCGATTCTGTTCTTCCTCGCCATCTCCGTAGGCAATGTTTTCTGCCACTGACCCGTTGAACAAAACAACCTGCTGAGTCACTAATGAAATATGCTGGCGCAGGTTTGCCAGGGTGAAGTGTTTTATTGAAATGCCGTCGAGGGTGATCTCTCCTTCTTTAATATCATAAAAGCGCGGGATCAGACTGACCAGGGTGGATTTGCCGCTGCCAGACTTACCCACTAGCGCAATAATCTTTCCCGCTTCGGCGGTGAAACTAATATTATCCAACGCCTTGCCGTCATCGGAATAGGCAAAACTTACCTGATTGAATTGAATTTTACCTGTTACTCGCTCGACTGTATGGGTGCCATCGTCGGTCTCGGGTTTCTCATCGAGCAGGGTAAAAATACTGAAGGCCGCAGACAGCCCTCGCTGAATCACGGCGTTTACCTGAGTCAACTGCCGGATTGGCTTGGCAAGTAATCCTGCCGCTCCCAGGAACGCCACAAAATCACCCGGCGTCTTGTCTGCGAAGAAATCCGGTGAGAGTGCCAACCACACTAACAAGGCCAACGCCATGGAAACGATTAGTTGAACGAGTGGGGTACTGGCACTACGCGTTAATTCCATTTTCAAGTTTTGCCGACGATTTCTTTCACTGGCCTGCATTAACTTGTCACTCACAAAATCTTCGGCCGTGAAAGTTCGGATTACCCGTTGTCCCTTTATTGCTTCTGAAGTTATCTGGGTAACTTCCCCCATAGAATTCTGCATCTGCGTGCTGTAACGGCGAAATCGCCTGGAGGCGACATTGACTATCAGCGCAACGAATGGCGCGACGATCAAAAAGGTCATGCTCAGTAACCAATCGATGTAGAGCAGATACATTAACAAGCCAATGACAGTAAATCCTTCGCGGATAATGACTGCCACTGCATTACTGGCAGCACCAGTAATCTGCATCACGTCATAGGTTAACTTTGAAACCAGTTTGCCAGCGGTGTTCCGGTCGAAATAAACAGCCGGCAGTATGATCAGGTGATCGATTAATTCACAACGCAGCTTGTGAATGACATGGTTGGCAATTGTTGCCAGCGAGTAACTTCCCAGGAAACCACCGATGCCGCGTACAATCACGATAGCGATACAGATCAATGGGCTGATTATGCGTAACTCGGCATAGTTTTCCGCGTTTATCGCATCGACAGTCATGCCCAGCCACCAGGTTGTGGCCGGCGTCGTTGCCGCGAAGATGATATAACCAATGAGGCTGCCGTAGAGCGCCAGCTGATGAGGTCGGACATAGCGAAACAGCCGTTTGTAAAGCTGCCAGCCCTGATAGCTTGAATCTTGTTGCGTAGTGTTTGCCATGAGTCTTTAGTTGGGGGCGATTGCAGTCGGTGCAACTTCCTCTGGGCGCTGGGTTGCTATGCTCAGTCGCGTAAATCCTGACTGGCCAATGGCGTCCATCGCCGTGACTACCGACTGGTGTGTCGCTTCGGCGTCGGCGATAAGCAGGATTGGTAAGCCTGAATCGCCCCCCGATTCGAGTTCGAGACCTCGCATCAGCGTTTCGATTCTATTATTGACCAGCGCCCGACCATTGATCGCATAGTTGCCTTCACGAGCCACCGTGATCTCGATCTGGGCAGGTTGACTCTCAATCAACTCGGCATCGGCCTCCGGCAGATTTACCAATAAGCGCGTCTCGCGACTGAACGTTGTTGTGACCATAAAAAATATTAGCAGCAGAAAGACCACATCAATCAACGGCGTGATATTGATGGCTAGTTCTTCGCGGACCGAGCGCTTAAATTTCAATTCAGAACCATGGCGTTGTTGCTAATCTAGACTATGCCCATCCCTATTTCACCTCAACCTTGCGGTCACTATGCAAGGCATCGACCAGCTTGATCGATTCCTGCTCGAGGTTTAGCACCAGGGAATCGACTTTGCGTGTAAAGAAACGATGAAACATAAAAGTCGGGATGGCGACTGTCAGCCCGGCGGCGGTGGTAATCAAGGCTTCCGATATCCCTCCTGCCAGGGCACTGGCATTACCCGTTCCCTGCAGCATGATCTCACTGAATACCCGAATCATACCGACCACAGTTCCAAGCAAACCCAACAAGGGTGTTATCGCCGCAATGGTACCCAGCGTATTCAGGTAGCGTTCCATGTCATGAATGACCTGGGCTGCTGCCTGCTCAATGCTGTCGATCATCGCATGCCGCCCATATTTCGAGCTTAACAAGCCGGCCGCCAGAATCTGGCCGAGCGGCGATGAGAGTCGCAATTCCCGGAGCTTGGTGGAATCGAGCTGGTTATTCTTCAGCCAGGTCCATACCTGGGCGAGAACGTATTTCGGTGTTATGCGGGCAGCGCTGAGGGTCCAGAATCTTTCAATGATTATTGCAATTGCCACAATGGAACACAGGATGATTGGCAGCATAAGCCAACCCCCTGCCCTGACGATTTCAACCACGCGTTTCCTCCGTTCAATCGGCGCATTAGGTTACCATATCCGCGCTTCGCCAATGTAATACAAGTATCGGCACTTAATGCTTTTTGCTGACTAGCGCCAGTAGCGCCGATGTTGCTCTCGAAAGCCCACTGGCGGGGCAATTGGGGAACCCCGAGTGAGTGAAAAGCTCAGCATACCGGTCTCAGAAGTGGTGAACACCTGGGCGTCCAGCTCTTTATAGCGAGCAACAATTGGCGCTGCCGGATGGCCGAAGCTGTTGTGATAGCCTGCGGAAAAAACCACATAGCGGGGCTGCAGCCGCTTGATAAACGCATAGCTCGAAGACGTGTTACTGCCATGATGGGGAGCCAGCACGACGGCGCTGCGTAAGGCATCCCCGTAACGGATGGCCAGCTCCCGTTCAACTCGCGCCTCGATATCTCCAGGCAGCAGCAGGCGGTGTTCTCCGAAGCTTACTTGCAACACACAGGAATGGTTATTGTCGGCCGGCCCGGCTTCCTGCGGATGAAGAAACGAAAAATCTACCGCGTCCCAGCGCCAGTGCTCACCTGCCAGACATTGGCGTCGTTCGACTGGTAGCGACTGCTCCAGTTCACCACTGTAGAGTCTGGTCACGGGTAGCTCCGCCAGTATTCCCGGCAAGCCCCCGGCATGGTCATTGTCACCATGACTGACCACCACCGCATCGACACTACTCACACCCAGGTGTTTCAATACCGGCACTATCACCGAAGTACCAAGGTTTGACTCGGCATTTTCGCCAGCGCCGGTATCGTAAATCACTGTGTGCTGGCGGGTCTTCAAGATCACGGCCAGCCCCTGACCCACATCGAGGATATACAGCGAGAGCGTGTCTACTTCCGGCTCGAGGGTCGCCGGTAGAAAAACCGGCAGCAGCAGTGGTACACATAAAAACCGGTAAGACATCGACTGGGTCAACAACATCAGCAATACACCCACAGAGGCTGCGCAGATCGCGCCGACGCTCAATGGGGCGAGCTGAAGAATCGACCACTGGCCAAGAGTGGAAACCATGTAGTGCATCGCGAAGAATAAACTTCTCAATAAGTAGTCCGCTCCACTCAGGAGCAACAGGCTTACCTCTGGTACCAGCAGGCTTGCCAGCAATCCGGCCAGGCACAGCGGTACTACTACAAATCCGACCAGGGGAATGGCGAAGATATTCACCAGTGGAGCGAGCAGACTGAGTTGCCCGGTCCAGATTACAACCGGCACTAGCAGTCCGAGAAACACGACTATCTGTGGCTTGACGAATTTTTTCAGCAGCTGCCGGCGCGGTCGAGAATCAATATCGGCATCAACATGCTCAGCTCTGGCTGGCAAGCCAGGCAAAAAACACAGCAGCGCAGCAACCGCCAGAAACGATAGCCAGAACCCGGCACTCATGCCTGCCAGGGGATTCAGCGTCAGGACGCAGGCCAGGGCCAGCAAGAATCGAAACGAGACCGGGCTCGGCCGCTGGCTTAAGTATCCAGACATGAAGATGGCGATCATTATAAAGGCCCGCTGGGTCGGCAGCGTGAAGCCGGCCAACAGACTGTAGAGCAATGCGCCCACCAGCGCGGCGCAAGCCGCCAGTTTCTGGCGCGGTATCCCTCCCGCCCCGGAAAAAACCAATGGGTGAAGCAGGCTCATCATCCAGAAGGAGATGGCAGCCACCATGCCGATGTGCAGTCCGGATATCACGAACAGATGATTGGTTCCAGTCTCTGTGAACAGCCTCCACTGCGACCGACTAAACTCACTACGCTCTCCAAAAGTCAGCGCCAGTAACGCCGCACTGGTAGACATTTTATTAGCCTGTAGCTGGAACGATTGCCTGATCGAGGCGCGTAACGCTTCTATAGAATGGGTGTTATGGCCAAGCAGAGTAACCGGCCTATTCAGTCGTACATAACCCCTGGCCGCAATCTTCTTCTGAAATAACCAGGCCTCATAGTCGAATGCCCCTGCATTTATATAGCCATGGGGTTTATTGAGTCGCACTGTGAACTGCCGGAGTTGCCCGGCGTGGAATGGTGACTCTCCGTAATAGTTGAGCAATACCTTGCGCCTGGCGAAACCAGCATCGCTCGAGTAAATGTAGAATTCGAAGCGTTGTGCCCTGCTGTTGCGTTGCGGTGAGCTGATGACTTCGCCGATCACTGCAATGTCGCGGCCTTCCAGTGCCGCCGGAAGCTGCTGTGAGAGCTGGGTGTGAGCCCACCAGCCATGCCAGCTTAATCCCAAACAGAGTGCCGACGCAAAATGCAGGGGACGCCTGAGTCCAGGCAATTGCAAGCCGCCAGCTGTGCTTCGCAACCTCTCACGACAGGCCGCTAGAGTGAACAAACCGGCAGCGGACAACCCCCACAGCAGCACGGCGGAGAGCGAACCATCCAGAAAACTTCCCAACAAATTACCCAGGCTATAGCCGGCGAGCCCAAGTCTCATCGTTTATTCCGGTCCCTGGAATTGACCTGCAGAAGAGCATAAGGCTAGTGGAGAATTATTGAATTAGCGAATCAGCAGCAGATTATTCCGCGCGCAGAGCGGCGGCGGGCTGTACTGCCGCTGCCCTTCTTGCCGGATAGATAGTGGCCAGTAAAGACATGACAAGCACCCCGCCAATCACCAGAATGATGTCGACAACACTCAATTGCGAAGGCAGAAAATCGATCGGATAGACCTCGGCATTTAATAACTGAATGGAAAATCGATCTTCAATCAGCGCGGCTAGATTGCTGACTTGCAGAGAACCGATAATACCGAGCACTACCCCAATGATAATTCCAATCAGGCCAATCAAACCGCCCTGCCACATGAAGATCCGGTGGATCATTTGCGGGCTGGCGCCCAGTGTACGCAGGATGGCGATGTCGCCGCGTTTGTCACGCACAATCATAATCAGGCTCACCACCAGATTGAATGCCGCCACTCCGATCAGCAGCCAGAGCATGAAACCAATTATTGTGCGGGAAAACTGGATGTTGCTGTAGATAGCGCCAAACTGTGAAGTCCAGCTTGCCGTGTCTATCTCCGCTGGAAGCGCCTGCCGCAGATCGGCTCGAATCTGATCCGCTTGAAGCACATCCGTGGTGCGCAGTCGCAAACTATTGTAAGGTGCGCGCAGCTTGAATAAGGCCCGTGCGGCAGCCAGGTTGATCATGACAAAGTCATTGTCCAATTCCTGAGCACCGACCTTAAAAACAGCAACCACCTCGAAACTGCGAAATACAGCTAGCGGTGTAATTGGATTAATCGAGACCGTGGGTGAGTACAGATCGACTCGGTCCCCTACTGCTACCTGCAGTCGATCAGCAAGGGTCTGGCCCAGCACCAGGCCCCAGCGTATGTCTTTCAGCGCTTCCAGGCTTCCTTCCACAATGAATCTGTCTATCGCAGAAACGGTCGGCTCAAGTTCTGCATCGATGCCGTTGACAAGCACGCCTTTACTGCTCACCGAATTGGCGAGCACGCCCATTGCTTCTATAACGGGAGAAGATGACACTACCATAGAATGTTCGTTAGTTATTTCGGCAATCCTTTGCCACTCACTACTGTTGAGGTTCTCTGCTGAGCTCAAGGTAATATGAGGAATGATACCGAGTATGTTTTCGCGCATTTCGCGATCGAAACCATTCATCACCGAAAGCACCATGATAAGAATGGCAATACTGAAGGCGAGTCCGAAAATTGAGATCGCCGACATAAAAGAAACCAGCTGGCTCCGCTTGCCGACACTGACATAACGCAGCGCGATGAATCGGGCAACCTGTACCGGGCTGTCACGCATGTAACTCTCCGTCCTTTAGAACCAGAGTTCGCTGCATGGAATTTGCCAGTTGTTCATCATGGGTAACAATAATGAAACTGGTGGACAGTGCAGCGTTCAGCTCGGCCATCAACTGCTGTATCTCCAGCGCCGTATGGCGATCCAGATTACCGGTTGGCTCATCGAGCATCACGCAACGAGGGTTAGTGACCAGTGCCCTGGCAATAGCGACACGCTGGCGTTCACCGCCGGATAACTCAGCCGGTTTGTGCGGCAGCCTGTCCCCGAGAGCTACCCTGGTAAGCATCTGGGTTCCACGTTCCGAGGCCTCCCTGACACCCATGCCGGCAATCAGCAGTGGCATGCAGACATTTTCCAGCGCCGTGAATTCTCCCAACAGATGATGGAACTGGTAGACGAATCCGAGGTACTTATTGCGCAGATGACCGCGCTCCGTTTCATTCACCTGTGCCAGATTTTTCCCCGCTACATGTACCGTCCCAGCAGTGGGAAGATCGAGACCGCCGAGCAGATTCAGCAGCGTGGTCTTACCCGAGCCGGAACTGCCAACGATGGCGATCTGCTCGCCACTGGCTATTTCCAGGTTTACGTCGCGAAGTACCTGAACAACCTGTGGCCCTTGGGAGTAGGTCTTCTGAAGATGCTCGCAACTGATGACTGAGGTTTTGCCTACCATGTGAATTAACCGATATCCCTATGTCGAGGTAGAGTGTTGCGTAGCAATGTTGGTGCTATTCATAACGCAATACTTCGGCAGGTTGTATCTTGCTCGCCCGAAAGGCCGGGTAAAGCGTCGCCAGAAAACTGATAATCATGGCGGCAACGCAAACAAGAACAACCTCACTCATATCGACGCGAGTCTGCAAATGTGAAATAAAGTAGAAATTGGCATTGCTAAAGAGGCTGTTAATGGCGTTTTCCAATTGCAGACTCAGGTAAGTAATATTGTTCGCCAGTATCACTCCCAGCACAGCGCCCAAAAATGTACCAAGCGCGCCAGCAACCAGGCCTTGTATCACGAAGACCTTCAGGATCGTGGCACGACTCGCCCCCATGGTGCGCAAGATCGCGATATCAGCACCCTTATCGGAAACTGCCATCACCAGCGTGGAGATGATGTTGACCGCTCCAACGACGACAATCATCAGCAACATGAAGCTGGTCAGTATCTTTTCCATATTCAATGCATTAAACAGGTTAGCCTGGACTTCCTGCCAGGGCTGAATACTCACACCAGGCATTCCTCCGAAAAGCTCTTGCGCGATAGCTCCTGCCGCGAAGATATCTTCCACGCGCAGACGCAACTTTGTGTCGACCCCGGCATCATTCTCAAATATCGTCTGGGCTCGCGCGAGATTTACCAGGGCAATATTGTTATTGCCATACACTCCAAAATCGGCGAAGCCGACAACCTCAAATCCCTCAGTATCGGATAAAGATCTGGCCAGCAAACTGCCGAGGGCGGTGATGCTGACTTCACCAGTAGAGTAAATACCCAGTGCGCCGGCTAACTGGGTGCCGAGTATGATGCCGTTGTCGGTCTGCGCAAGTGCTGCAAGTAATTCGCTGTACCGCTGCCCGGCGTTATTGACAACTTCAGCCTCCAGTGCCGGTTCTACCCCGCGCAGGCGAATGAAACTGTTCTGTCCCTGGAAGCGCAGCGCCGCCTCACCTTCCAGGTACGGGGCTGCCGCCAGGACGCGGCCGGAACTGACAGCGGTGTTTAAGTGCGCCTGCCAGTCAGTCTCGAGTTGCGCACCGGCTATGGTGACGTGGGGAACCGACTTCAGCGCCTCGCTGCGCAGCGTCGCGATAGAGCCATTAATAACCGAAAGCGCGACGATCAGAATTAGCACACCGAGACTAATCCCCAGCATAGATATCAGAGACACGAAGGATAGAAAGAAATTGCGCTTGCGAGTTAACGTGTACCGCAAACCGATGAATAACGAAAGAGGTTTAAACATGGCTGGCAATCCAGACTATTCCCTTAAAGATGGATCGGGGACGGGCGGAGTTTGCAACTTACCCTGGGATAACGCAATGCAGAGACTCCGGGTAATCTACACTGCTGTGTGTTTAACCTTGTCTGGAAGGTCCCGAACTTAAAGCTGATCCGCGTGACGCTGCAGCAGGCGTTGCACAGTCTTAAAACTTATTGGCATTACCGGAGTCGATACCGCATTGGAAATCGCGCGTACTGACTTGCCTTGCTTTTTCAGGTCCATAATCCGCCTCAGCACCCGTTGCTCCATGGGATTCTCTATCAGGCGACCATTTTCATGGATCATATAGCCAAATGGCCGGCTACCGCCGAGGTAACGACCCTGCTTGCGCTGTCGTTGCTTGACGCCTTTTATGCGTTCGGCAGATTTACGTTTTTCGAGTGAGGAGAATAACTCGGCAATTCTCAGAAAGTTTACCGAAAACTCCGGACTGACAATATTGCCTCCCAATTCGACGATGTGTAGCTGCACATGCTTATCCTTCAGCTTAGCAACCAGGTTCACCGCTTCCTGGCTGGAGCTGACAATACGCTCCAGTTTGCTGCATAGCAGGACATCACCGGGTTTGAGCAGCCCTAGCAAGCGTCTGCCATTTTCCCGTTTGTGAAAGTCCAGATTCCAGCTGCAATTGGTGTCTCTCAATGCTTCAGTATGGAACCAGCGTTGCCCCAGACAGTAAGTCTGAATTCCCAGAAATTCTGGCTCTAATATGGCTTCAAGTTCATCGGTATCCAGGCCAGCTTCCAATTCGGAAGTTCGGCAATAGGAATAAATCGTCATCTATTTCGTCCCCGCCCCAATAGAATCCGCTACCCGTTTCAGAGAGGCGGAGTCGTGCTCTGACGACGCCCTGCTTGAGGAATCGTGCAGTGATTTTAGTAAGTATTATTTGGCGTGGGCTTTGCCGCTGATCTTGTTATTAACGGTCTAATGTCGGTTTTTGTGTCTGTGTATTGGCAAAGCCACGTTGCCAGGTATTTTAACCACAGGGCATTTGGATAAGCAAGCAAGCGCCTGCTTGCCCGAGCCGAAGTGAAACCAGCGTTTTCACCGGATTTGAAAAGCCTGCATGCCATTGTTTTTATAGGAAATTCTTAGTTTTAATTGTTGAGTAACCCACACAGAGATGTTATATTCCAACGCCAAGCTATGCCCAAGAGTTGCTCCGGGGCAGTGTGCGAGGTTGACCTGATCCTGACTTTGACGGGACGGCAGCCCGATTTTAGCGAAAACCACTCAAATTAGAGGCTTTGCCTTGTGGTTATCGCATAACCCGCCGATATCGGCTCTATGCAGATCTGCAACTTTGTAAGACTAGCCAGAGGAGCTAGCAATGAATTGCCTCTGCTGTGTAAGACTGAAAACACATATTTTAACGTCATGCATTTTAAATGCATTGAAATACAACTATTTAACGTCATGCGGTAAGCATGCTGAATTAATCAGAACGTAATCAGAAAGTAACCAGGAATTCGAATTTAGACAGACCCGGCACAGGACTCAATAATTATCAGGAGTCCACTTCAAGATGTACGGGTTAACAGAATCACACTAAGGCGCTAATTATTTAGTTAAAACAAGAAGTTATATGTATGTCGAAGAACCCGTAACAGGTTGCTCACGGTCCATGCACTATCCTTGCGGGTAGTGGCGCTTTGTTGTTGTAATTAACTCTATCCCTTATTGGGTTCTGTTGGCAGTAGAAGGCGAACCTTCTTGGTCGCCCCCGCTGCAATCGCCTTTGTATCACTGCCAATGTGTGCGAAGCGCGGTCAATTCCTTCCCCTGAGTTTACTTCTCTGGTGTAACAGAAAGTGAACTAATCATGAAAAGAATATTAATTAACGCAACGCAGGAAGAAGAACTTCGCGTTGCACTCGTCGATGGGCAGCGACTCTACGATCTCGATATAGAGCACCGCACCCGAATTCAGAAAAAAGCCAATATCTACATGGGCAAGGTCACCCGCGTGGAGCCTAGCCTGGAAGCCGCATTCGTGGATTTTGGTGCCGAGCGCCACGGGTTCCTGCCTCTAAAGGAAATTTCCCGGCAGTATTATCGGGATGGCAAGAGTAATGGTGATAGAAACAATATCAAGGCGATGATACCGGAGGGCACCGAGGTAATCGTGCAGGTGGAAAAAGAAGAGCGCGGCAACAAAGGCGCTGCTCTCACTACCTATGTGAGCCTGGCTGGCCGCTACCTGGTGTTGATGCCAAACAACCCCAAAGCGGGTGGAATTTCCCGTCGTATTGAGGGAGATGAGCGATCGGAACTGCGCGAAGCCCTGCGTAGTCTGAACCTTCCCGACGGTATGGGCATGATCGTGCGTACCGCGGGAGTCGGTAAAGAGCAGGAAGAACTGCAATGGGACCTGGATTACCTGCTGGCACTGTGGAATGCCATTCAGGAAGCGGCCACAGAGAAACCAGCGCCCTTCCTCATTTACCAGGAAAGCAATGTCATCATCCGCACCATCCGCGATTATCTGCGCAAGGACATCGGCGAAGTCTTGTTTGACACGCAGGAATCCTACGATGAGGCCATCGGCTTCATCAACCAGGTGATGCCACAGTATGAGAGTCGCATCAAACTCTATACAGAAAAGCTCCCCTTGTTCAGCCGTTTCCAGATTGAGAGTCAGATCGAGAGTGCCTTTGAGCGCGAAGTAAAACTGCCGTCAGGCGGGTCGGTGGTAATCGATCCAACTGAGGCCCTGATTTCGATTGACATCAATTCCTCGCGCGCTACACGCGGCTCAGACATCGAAGAGACTGCACTGAACACTAACCTGGAGGCAGCCGATGAGATTGCCCGTCAACTCAGACTTCGTGATATGGGTGGTCTGGTGGTAATCGATTTCATCGACATGAGTTCCAACCGCAATCAGCGTGAAGTCGAAAATCGCATGCGCGATGCACTGGAAGCGGACCGTGCCAGGGTACAGGTTGGCCGGATATCGAGATTCGGCCTGCTGGAGATGTCCAGACAACGGTTACGACCATCCCTGGGTGAAACCAGCGCGATTGTCTGCCCACGCTGCAGTGGCCAGGGCAGCATTCGCGATGTGGAATCCCTTTCGCTGTCAATTTTGCGAATTCTGCAGGAAGAAGCGAACAAGCAGAAAAGTAAGGAACTCCGTGCGACCGTACCGTTGGTGGTTTCTTCTTATCTGTTGAACGAAAAGCGTGCGGTAGTAGCGGAAATAGAGCAGCAAAGCGGTACCAGGCTCGTCATCATTCCTAATCCAGAAATGGAGACACCCCATTTCGAAATCACTGGAGTTAACCTCCAGGCGAAGACTTATGAAGTAGAGGCCACCGTCGAGCCGGAGCCAGCGGCCAATGTGAAGCCGCAGGCACAGCAGGCGGCGGTACAACAACTACCCTCGGTTAGTAATGTTTCTACGCAGCGCGCGCTGCCACCCAAGAAGGGCTTATTCGGCTCATTTATCGCGGCGCTGCCAGGTCTATTCAGCACTGCAAAGCCAGCCGCGAAAGCGCAGCCGCCACAAAGCCAGCAATCCTCACGCAATCGAAATCGCCAGGCTTCCCGAGGTCAACAAGGTCAGCGCACTCAACAAGCCCGTAGTAACGAGCAGACTCCTCGCGATAATCGCCATAAAGCGAATCGCGACGATAGCGGAAAGCGCGGCGGGCAACAGCGTCGCAAGCCAGCAGCTACCAGGACTGGAGACGAGTCTCAGAAACAGCAAGCCAGGCCCGCCGAGGACCAAAACCCGACCCGCAGTACCCAGGCCCAGGAGCAACCTGAATCGGCCGAAAAATCCGCTAAGGCGCAACGCAGGCCGGCGAACAAACGTCCCAGGAACACCCGCGAGCGAAAGCGCGGCCCGCGCTCTGAGCAACCGAATGACCAGGTCGCACAATCCGCGGCTGGGAATGAAATGGAGCAGGCTGAAACCGCTGCACCACCAGCCGCTTCACAGACCGGTGCTTCGCCAAACGCGGCAGTCGAGGCTTCGCCAAAAACTGGGCAGCACAGACCCAGACCTGCAAACAATCAGGTAGCAGCAGACTCGTCTGCCATACCCGAACCGATCCCGGTTGAGCTGGGAAACGCCCAAACCAGGCCGCAGGACGCTAGCAAAGACACTCAGCCGTTGCCGAGTGCAGCACCTGAGGGTTCGGTGGATGTTGGAACTGCGGCCGCAAAACCGAAGCGTGCCAGACGAGCTCCTAAAAAGACGCCTCGCGCGGCAGCAGCAGATTCCATACCCCAGGAGTTTTCAGCCTCAGATACCAATCTGCCTGCTAGTGAAGTGAAACCAGTGCACAACGTTTCAGCGACTGAAGAGCCGATGTCAGACCTGGCAGTGAGCCCGGCACCTGAAGCTGAACCGCGCGCTGACAACGTCGCTACCAATAGGGCCGCCGCTAGCCCAGCAGTAGGGAAACAAACAGACAGCCCTGAGCCAATAAACAGCCCTGAGCCAATAAACAGCCCTGAGCCGATAAAGAGCCCAGAAGCGCAGACTTCTGGTCAGGTTGTAGCGGCACCCGCCGTGCCGGCTGGTGGCCGGGCGTCGAATGACCCGCGTGAAGTACGCAAACGCCAGCTGGCTGAGCAGTAACGCAATCAATGAAAGGGGTATTCGTCGAAGCAGCATGCTGTGCATGAAACTACGTCTATCGATACGCATGTAACTGCGTCTATCGATACGCCTGAAACTGCGCAGCTGATTATTGCCAGGCCAAAAAAAGCCCGTTTTAGCGGGCTTTTTTGCGCGAAGAAACCTGTCAGAGAGCCTGTTCCAGTTCCGGCAATACCTTGAACAGATCGGCTACCAATCCGTAGTCGGCAACTTGAAAAATGGGTGCTTCCTCATCCTTGTTTATCGCCACGATGACCTTGCTGTCTTTCATACCAGCCAGATGCTGGATGGCGCCAGAGATACCCACGGCAATATACAGGTCCGGAGCTACAATCTTGCCGGTTTGACCCACCTGGTAATCATTTGGTACGAAGCCCGCATCGACGGCGGCTCTGGAAGCCCCGATCGCTGCACCAAGCTTGTCAGCTACCTTTTCCAGCAGTACGAAGCTTTCACCGTTCTGCATGCCCCGCCCACCCGAGATAATAATGGACGCCGCGGTCAGCTCGGGCCTTTCCGATGCAGAAAGCTGTTCCCCCACGAAGCGGGAGAGCGCTTGCTCGACAACAAAATCCGTGGCTTCAACCGGCGCACTGCCGCCACTTGCGACTTCGTCGAATGCCGTCGTCCGCACCGTAATCACCTTAATCGGATCCGTAGACTGCACTGTGGCCAAGGCACTGCCAGCATAGATCGGACGCACAAACGTATCGGGAGATTGCACTTGAATGATGTCGGAGATTTGTGCCACGCCCAACAACGCGGCCACGCGCGGAAGCAGGTTCTTGCCGGTAGTGGTGGCGGCAGCCAGGATATGCGTCGCGTTTTTACCCAGTTCAACAACCAGGGGTGCCACACTCTCGGCAAGCTGATGTTCATAGCAGGGATTGTCGGCGACGATGACCTTGCTTACGCCACTGAGCTGCGCAGCACTCTCGGCGGCAGCCTGGCATGCACTTCCGGCAACCAGCAGTTCGATGTCGCCACCGATGGCCTGGGCGGCCGCGATGGTACTTCCGGTTGCTGGCTTGAGTGAACTATTGTCGTGCTCGGCTATTACTAATATAGACATATTCGGTGTCGGAACCTCTCAGATGACCTTGGCTTCTGAACGCAACTTTTCAACCAGTTCTGCAACTGACTCGACCTTGATTCCAGCTAAACGTTCTGGTGGTGGTGCAACACTCAGGATTTTCAGGCCTGAGCGGATTTCTACTCCGAGCTCTGCCGGAGTCAGCTTGTCGATAGGTTTCTTCTTCGCCTTCATGATATTTGGCAATGAGGCGTAGCGAGGCTCGTTCAAGCGTAAATCAGTGGTTACGATGGCCGGTAAAGTCAGCAGAACGGTCTGCTCACCGCCGTCGATTTCGCGACTCACCTTGATTTTACCATCCTGCAGTTCGGCCTTGCAGGCAAAAGTGCCTTGCGGGTAGTTACACAGCGCGGCAAGCATCTGACCAACCTGGTTATTGTCAGTATCGATCGAGAGCTTGCCCAGAATTACCAGGTCGATCTGCTCTTTGTCGACTAGCGCTTGCAGAATCTTGGCCACGCTCAGTGGATCGACAGACTCTTCAGCTTCCACCAGAATGCCGCGATCGGCGCCTAGCGCCAATGCGGTGCGAATCTGTTCCTGGCAGGCCTGCGGACCAACTGATACCGCGATGACTTCTTCAGCAGAACCTGCTTCTTTGAAACGTATGGCTGCTTCTACGGCAATCTCGCAAAACGGATTAATCGCCATCTTGGCATTGGTCAGATCAACTCCGCTGCCATCGGATTTCACCCGGACTTTCACATTAGCGTCGACAACGCGCTTAATTCCAACAAGAATCTTCATGGATTCTCCAGTACCTGCATTCAGATGAGATTGGCCGCCGAAAATCGAGCCAGTGTGGCCCAAAAAAGGCGGCTAATAATGCCGTTTTTGCCTGGCAAGGTCAACCAGGCCCCAGTTCACTCGGTGCCGCCGGAGCCGCCAAATACGAAGAATTGCTGGCTACTCCAGACTCCTACAGAGCCATCGCATTCCTGGGTATTCGCCTCGCACAAGTCAACCAGCCGGTAAAATACCGCGCGCGTTATCAAGGCATGCAGACCACGGCGCACGTGTACCATCGGATGTGGCTCCGCGCCCGCTGCGCTGAGGTCAACAATGATGGGGTGCTCCTTATCGGCAGTTACCGACTCGCCGGTGTTCGTGGTGAACACAATAACCTGGTCCCGGCCGCTAGCATTCACCTCCATCTGGTTAGCGATGAACGGACAATCTTCCACGCGGATGCGCACCTTTTCTACCGGGGTAACCAGGTAATAGTGTTGATCTGCGTCGCGCCGGAGTATCGAAGCAAACAGATTCACCATGGCATGCCGGCGGATCGGTTTGCCCTCATGCAACCAGGTGCCGTCCCGCGCAATCAGCATATCCATCTCCCCGCAGAACGGAGGATCCCAAAGGTGTACCGGCGCCGGTCCACGCTGTTTGATCTTCGCAACCAGCTTGAAAGGATCTATGGGGGCGCCCTGGTCAGCTGTCGGCGCATCAGGTGATGTAGCGGAGATGGGATTACCTCGTCTCAGTATCGATGTGGGCTTAGCCACTGGTCATCTGTGGTGATTGCTAACTATTGTAAATCAGGTTACACCGCCAGCCGATAGCAAAAGCAAGCTCTGGCTACTTCTCGCCGAACCCCCGGTAGCAGCCCGACTGACCGATAGGGAGATACGGCACCCGATGGTACACTTATTGATCGCAATAGATATTCCGTAATGCCAGAACTCATCACCCTGTCTAGTTTCGCTGATTTATTCCTGTACGACATTCCACTACTGGACGTGCGTGCACCGGCTGAGTTTGCGCATGGAGCATTCCCCCAAGCAGTTAATTTTCCCCTGTTATCCGATGCAGAGCGGCAAGCCATCGGCATTCGTTATAAGCAAGCTGGGCAGGATGCTGCCGTGAGTCTCGGGCATGAACTGGTAAGTGGCACAACCAGAGAGCAACGTGTCGCCGACTGGTTAGCATTTCTGGCGGAAAACCCTTCCGCACTGTTGTATTGCTTTCGTGGTGGACTGCGTTCGAGTGTGGTACAGCAATGGCTCGATGAGTGTGGAATAAAAATTCCACGCATTGCAGGTGGCTACAAGGCACTACGGCGCTTTCTCATCGACGAGCTCGACAAGGCCGGGCGATGCGATAATTTTATTATTGTCGGGGGCAAGACCGGGAGTGGCAAGACTCACCTGATTAAGCAACTACCGTCCAGTGTCGATCTGGAAGGTTGTGCTCAACACAGAGGCTCTGCCTTTGGCAGGCGCACCATTCCCCAGCCCAGCCAGGTAAATTTCGAGAATGTTTTGTCTGTGGCGTTTTTAAAACTACCCTATAAGCAGGCGAATAGAATTTTTCTGGAAGATGAGAGCCGTGCCATTGGCTCCCTTTCCCTGCCTCTGAAGCTTCACGAAAGCATGCGGCAAGCGCCCATTGCAATTATTGAAGAGACTACCCAGTCGCGTGTCGATACCGTACTCAATGATTATATACAGGCAAACTTCCTCGACTTTCAGCAACTTTACCCGGAAGATTTCAAAGATCGATTCAACGAATCGCTCTTATCAAGTCTGGATCGTATCAGACGCCGCCTGGGCGATGAGAACTACCGGGCTGTTAAACAGTCGATGGCAGCAGCCCAGCTTGCTCAAGACCAGCACGAAGCCATGCATCTACATCGACTATGGATTACTTGTCTCTTGAAGAATTACTACGACCCCATGTATGACTACCAACTCAACAAGAAAGGTCAGCATGTAGTATTCAGAGGCAACAGGGCCGAATTTTTAACCTGGGCCGGTCATCTGGATACCCAACTTGCCTCCTGAGTCTTCATCTATTCATCGCATTGATCTTGCCAGCCTGGGTGATGCGCTGATCAGAGGAGCTACTGTGCTGGTTCCCAATCATCGAATTCGTGAAGCTGTACTTGCTGAGTTCACGACCTCCTTCAAGCCAACTACTTTTCGCACTCCCCAAGTCATTGCTATCGATATATGGATTAAAAAGCAATGGGAGACTCTGGCAATAGCTGGGGAACAACCCTTTATCAGTTACCGGATAATGAGTGCAGCAGAAGAGTTGCTACTCTGGACTTCGATTGTTGAGAATACCCGGGACTTGCTACCTCTGCTTAATCCGGAAGAGACCGCCGCGCTGGTAAGTCACAGTTACCTGCTCATGAAGCAGTGGATACCGGCCACACGCGCACAACTTCAATTGCAAGCTAACGCCGGTCTGGTGGATATTTCTGCTTTCATGGCATGGGTGGAGCAGTTTCAGAAACAGTGTGAAGAAAAGCAACTCATTAGCCTGGTGGACTGTACCGAAAAGCTTGTCGACACACTGGATCATTCGGAGTTGCTACAGAACTCTACTGATATCCTGCTCCTCAATTTTTACCAGCCTCCTCCCCTTTACCAGGCATTGTTTGCCAAGCTGCCAGATGCCAGGCAAATCTTCACCATCGCTATCGAGAGCAGCGATTCTCGCTGCGCTACTCGCCGACATGAATTTATCGACAGTCTCAGCGAGATCAGGGCTTGTTGTAACTGGGCACAGGCGCTCTTAGCCGCACAGCCCAACATGCATATTGGCATTATCTGCAATAGTGATGACACCGAGAAACGCGCCATCGAAGCGGTGTTCCGCGATGTATTGCAACCTGATGCGCTGATCGAGCTGGCAAATGAAACCCATCTCTTTAATGGCAATCGCGCAAAGGAGCGGCTCGATGGGGCCGGCTTCATACATGACGCCTTGTTGTTGCTGGGGCTTATGCATGAAGAGCAAAACAGTCACAACTTGAGTCGCCTCTTGCAGTCACCCTTTATTCCAGCGGACCAGGACGAGAGCGAAGCACGCGGGCAGATGGATCTCTACATGCGCCGCCGCTTGCCAGCGACCTGTTCATTGCAGGACTTCTCTTATCACCTGTCACGGAAGGACAAATCATTTCACTGCCCTCATCTGAGTGACGCCATCACCGCGATGAAGACGCTGTTGCGCGGCGCGCGCTCAACTGCCAGCTGCGCAGACTGGTCGGCATGTTTTACTGCGATACTCGACAGATTCGGCTGGCCTGGTGAAGTACTTAGCGCCGCAGAACAACAGGTGTATACCGTGTGGCAGGAAGCATTGGCCACGTTTGCAGCAGCGAGCACCGCCCTGGGCTCGCTCGATGCCAGATCGGCACTCGCCTGTCTGCAACTGATCTGCAGTCAGACTTATCAGCGCCAAAGATTTGACGCAAGCAGACCGCTCTCGCTGCTCTCGGTTCAGGAAGCCGTTGGTTTGCAGTTTGATCATGTCTGGTTGCTCAGCTTCGATGACCAGCGCTGGCCCCAGGCAGCCAGCCCCTCACCATTCTTGCCCTACAGCCTGCAGCGGGAATTTTGCCTTCCCGGGAGTCATAGCGACGTGCAATTCCAGCTGTGCCGCGAACTGTTTGCTTTACTGCTCCGCTCGGTAAGCGATTCTTGCATTGTCAGCCATCACCTCACTGAGGGTGAGCAACAATTTCGCGGCAGCAGCTTCACGCGACATTTTCCGCTAACGGCCATTGACCTGGTGTCGGTGAGTGCCATTAACGGCTATGCAGCGCAGCTGGCGAATCGGAGCAGCCTGGTCCAGGTCAGTGATTGCCCGACCTTTCCGGTCCTCGATGACGAGAGTGTCCAGGGTGGGCAGAGTGTAATCAGCAAGCAATCGAGCTGTCCGTTTCGAGCCTTTGCACATCACCGTCTGCATGCCGAACCATTGGAAGAATTTGCTACAGGTCTGAACAGCATGGCCCGTGGCTCGGCCATGCATGTAGCCCTTGAATCCCTGTTCGAGTCAGTCACCTCGCGTGCAGTACTCATTGCCCTGACCGAGGAACAGATTGCTCAGCAATGCCGTGACTCGGCCGCACTGGCTGTGGACTACCTGGCCAGAAACTATCGCAGCGTGATGACGCCAAGATTCCGGGCCATAGAACAACAACGCATTTGCAAATTATTGCGCGCCTTTCTCAGCCTGGAGACAAAGCGCGAAGACTTCGAGATTATCGCCCGTGAAATCTCCCAACAGAGTCGGCTCGAAGGTCTCACTCTGAATCTGAAGATTGATCGGATCGACAGACTTGGCGATGGTTCAATAGCAGTGATGGATTACAAAACCGGGAAGTATACCCCTACCCGTCAATCCTGGCTGGAAGCACGCCCGGAGGATATGCAATTACCACTGTACTACACAGTCACGGCAGAACAACAATCCGCAGAGGTAAGTGCGGTTACCATCGCCCATATCAATGCCGGGAATATTGCCTACTCCGGCCTGGCTGCTCGCAATAATTTCGATTCGGCACTAAAACCGATTGACGAAGATGCCAAACTCGCTACCACCTGGTCGGCAGTTACCGAGCAGTGGGAAAACCAGGTTCGCTCGCTCGCGCGAGAATTTATTCAGGGCCAAGCTCAGGTTATGCCGGCGCGGGGATTTCATTCCTGCCAATACTGCGGATTACAGCCCCTCTGTCGAATCCAGGAACTCACGGGAAAAGATGCCCAACTCGGTGCTGATGAGGAAGTGCCATGAGACTTCTCGACCAGGATGCCCGCACCCGGGCGCTGGACATAAATTCTTCGTTCATTGTGCAGGCCCCGGCCGGTTCCGGAAAGACCGAACTATTAACGTTACGCTTTCTTAAACTATTGTCGGTGTGTGAGCAGCCCGAAGAAGTGCTGGCCATTACCTTTACCCGTAAGGCTGCCAGCGAAATGCGTAATCGCATCGTTGAGACGCTGCACTGGGCACTGTCGGCTGCCGAATCTGCAACACTACCGGATTCTGCCTTCGATCAGCAACGTCTGGCCATTGCCCAATCAGTTCTCGATCGCGACGCGGAATACGCCTGGCATATCCTTCAGAACAGCGCCCGCCTGCGTGTGCAAACCATTGACAGCTTTTGTTTCTACCTGGCTAATCAGTTGCCGGTCTTGTCACGCGTCGGAGGCAATCCAAGCATTAGCGAAGATGTCGAACACTGTTTTATTGAAGCAGTCTCCAGGACTATTGCTCGGTTGGAATCCGCAACCTCCCTGAGTGATGACATAGCACTTTTGTTAGGACATCTGGACAATGACCTGAGTCGTGTCGAAAGAATGCTTGTCAACCTGTTATACCGCCGTGATCAGTGGCTCCCGTACGTATTAGAAATTGGCGCCTCTCCCGACGACGCCCAGCTTTACCTGCAGCACAGCCTGCAGGAACTCATCTGCGAGTCACTGCTGGAAGCAAGAGAAGGCCTGGCGGATTACCACAGTGAAGTGCTTGAACTGGTCAACTTCGCCGCAAAAAACCGGCGTGAAGCTGGAATCCTGCCCATAGAGTCTTACCGACCATTGACCGCCCTGCCTCAGGCTGACTTTGCCAGCATCGGATATTGGTTATTTCTGGTCGACATGCTCGTTACTCAAAAAGACTCCTGGCGCCTGCAAGTAGATAAACGCAATGGCTTCCCGACAGGAGAAGGTGCTGACAAAGAGTTCAAGTCGCTGTGCAAGCAGCGCAAGGCGCAAGTGAAGGCCCTGCTTGGAGAATTAGCACTAAATGACGACCTTCTTGAATCGCTGCGTTATTTACGTCTGCTGCCAAACCCGGAACTGGAAACCAGTCAATGGCGATTTATCGCCTCCTTAACCCGCACCCTGATTCATCTTGGTGGAGAACTACTGGTCGCCTTTCGCAAATTCAGGCTCATCGATTACACGCAGACCGGCGCAGCAGCCCGTGCTGCCCTGGGAACTGCAGAGAATCCGACGGAGTTGGCCCTCGCCCTCGATCACAAACTGCAACACATTCTTGTCGATGAGTTTCAGGATACTTCGAAATTGCAGCAGGAACTCCTGGAACAACTTACCCTTGAGTGGCAACCGGAGGATGGTCGCACGCTGTTTCTGGTAGGCGATGCCATGCAATCCTGCTATGGCTTCCGCAATGCCAACGTGGGAATCTATCTCGATGTACGCGCGAACGGACTCGGCGCCATTAAACTGCAGGCGCTAACCCTGCAGACAAATTTTCGCTCCCAGGCAAAGATAGTCGACTGGGTCAACTCGATATTTCATTCGGCGTTTCCCAAAATAGCCAACGCCTCGCGGGGCGCTGTCCCCTATTCCGACTCCATAGCGATTAAACCCGCTTTGGAAAACAGCGAAGTGCGGACAGAATTACTGCTGCATGATCGCAATCAAGTGCAGACTGCCCTATTGCTGGAAGCACAGTTGGTCGCCAGGCGGGTTCAGGAAATCAGGCAGCAAGAACCACGGGCGTCAATCGCGATTCTGGTGCGTAGCCGGTCTCATCTTGAGAACATCATTCCGCAACTTCGTGCGGCAAATATCCAGTGGCAATCCACCAACATTGACAGGATGGAAGCGCTCCCGGTAATCGAAGATCTCATCAGCCTCACGCATGCCTTGCTGAATACAGCAGACCGCCTCAGCTGGCTGGCGATCCTGCGCGCTCCCTGGTGTGGATTGAATATTGCGGAACTGCATGCAATCAGTAGCTACACAGCACAAAGGAGCCTCTGGTCAACCCTGCAAGACCCAGCTGCCATACCCGGACTTCTCGATGCCAGCCGTGACCGCATCGCAGGATTAGTCGAAGTACTCGGTTTTGCCATGGCCATGCGGTTTCGAGTTTCGTTGCGCAAACTAGTGGAGACAACCTGGACGCTTCTGCGAGGTTCGCTTTGTATAGGCAGTGCAGTGGAGCTGGAGAGTACTGCCCATTATTTTCAACTGCTTGAGAAATATCAGATGGCAGGAGGGCTCAGGAATCCTCGCGAGTTCCAACAGCAAGTAACAAAGTCCTTCGTGCCCTCTCCAGCCATCCGGGACGATGACGAGTCCATCCATTTATTGACCATGCACAAGGCCAAAGGCCTCGAATTTGATCATGTCATCCTGCCTGGTCTGTCTCGATCGCCACGCAGTGATGAAAAGGAGCTATTGCAATGGCATCAACGAGTTAACCAGCAGCGCCAGACCAGATTGTTTATCGCAGCCCTCACGGAGACCGGTTCAGATGAGGACATGCTCTATAAGCTTATTCGTCACGAACAACAACACAAACGCGCACTCGAAGACACGCGATTGCTATACATTGCCATTACCAGGGCGCGTAGCTCAGTCAGCCTGTTCGCACCGCTCGCCCGCAATAGCAAGGGCATTGCGGAACCTACCAAAAGTAGTTTGTTAGGAAAAATCTGGCGGGAATTGTCAGCGCAATCGGATCACCTCTCTCATCACGAGGTCGCTGTCAGCAGCCAGGCAGCAGAATCTACACAATCATTTCCAGCACTTGAGTCGCCCACCCCTGTCAAACGCTTCGAACCAGCCCTGCAGCTCGAGACGGCGGAATCACAAAGCTTGCGATCACAGCTTGATGATCTGGACGAAAACCAGGCCCAGCCCGAAGCGGCTAAAACCTTCCAAATCGACAGCCTCGCCACGGCAACGGGTACTTTAATCCACCAGTGTCTTGAACATTACGTCAAGTCAGCCGATCAGGCGAATTTCCTGAAGCAGCTTGATGGATTGGATAATTTCTGGCTGCACCGTCTGCGTGAATTCTCCACAGATGCAAAATTGCTCTCCGCGGCTAGCGAGTTTATCAAAGACTCAATACGGCAAAGCGTCTCTAGCGAAGAGTTCAGTTGGATATTTGATGCAGGACTTGAGGATAGCCAGGCTGAGCTTGCGTTTACTGTGCGCAGTGGAAACATGATCAGGCAATATAGTGTGGATCGAACCTTTGTTGACAAGACAGGAACTCGTTGGATCATCGACTATAAGACTGCAACGCCAGATGTTGAGCAGAGCGTCGACAGCTTCCTGAGCGAGCAAAGAATCCAGCACACCGAACAGCTCGGCAGCTATGTAAAGTTATTCCAACAGACAGAGAATCGACCGATCCGGACGGCGCTGTTCCTGACTGGTTTGCCCAGGCTGCTCGAGCTGCAAGTGCCGCGCGAATAGATTGAGTGACTACTTGTCCTCATCGGCAATCGCAAAAATACCTGCCGCATTACGAAGATAGCCCTTGTAATCCATGCCGTAACCGTAAAGATAAAAATCTTCGACCTGAAGCCCGACGAAATCTGCCCTTATCGGGCTCAGTTTTTGGTTGTGTAGTTTTTCAACGAGAACCGCAGACAGCACTCTGGATGCGCCCTGTTCGATGCAATACGCCAGGATTCGTTGCAGCGTGACTCCTTCATCGAGTATGTCATCGATAACTAACACCACACGATCCTCTAAAGAGCACGCTGGATAGCTTTTCCATTGCAGATCAGCTCCGCTGGTTTCGTTGCGGTAACGCGTTGCATGCAGATAGTCCATCTGTAAAGGAAAATTCAGCCTGGTGGCCAGACTGCCGGTCACGATCAAACCACCGTTCATGACACACAGGATAATGGGATTGCTGTCGCCGATCTCGCCGCTGATAGCTACCGCCATCGCATCGAGGGCAGCCTCCACTTGCTGCGCTGTGTAGAGACAGCGGCCCCGCATGCTCACGCCACGAATGCTTTCTGCACTTACCTCACCCATCTACATACTCCAAGCATCGAGTTACCTCACCCATTTATTTCATCGGGCCGGCAATCGATGTTTCACCGCCGACCTGCCCCGGCACATCGGCCAACAGGGCATCGATGCCGTCGAGCGTAGTAGTCGGGAATGCGAAGTCGGCGTCGTTGGCATGCACTATCTCGATAATCTTCAGCATTACGTCCTGTTTGATTTCATGAAACTTCACCCAATTCGTGGTCTTGGTAAATGTGTACACAAAAAACTCCAGCGACGAAGTGGCATAACTATTGAAGTTGACGATCAGTGTCTGGCTGGTATCAATCTCTTCATGTGCTTTGAGCATGGCCTTTACCGATTCCACAATCTCGCCCATCTTGTCCGCATCCTGATAGCGGATGCCGATTTTCTCGTAAATCCGGCGATTACTCATGCGCGAAGGATTTTCCACAGCCAATGTAGTAAACACAGAATTCGGAATATAGAGTGGCCGTTTGTCGAATGTGCGTACTATCGTGAGCCTCCATCCGATCATCTCTACCGTGCCTTCGATATCCCGGTCAGGTGAACGGATCCAGTCGCCAATGGTGAAGGGTCGGTCGAGGTAGATCATCAACCCGCCGAAGAAGTTTGCCAGCAAATCTTGTGCGGCGAAGCCCAGCGCAATTCCACCCACACCACCGAATGCCAGCAAGGCGGTAATTTCGATTCCCAAGGTTGGCAATGCTACCAATACTGCAGAGATTACCACTGAGAGCCTTAACAGTTTCGCCAGCGCGTGCAATGTGGTTGGATCCATGCGCGCCTGCTCCGAGCCATCTGCTTCTTGCAGTTGCTCGATCAGATTGGCTTCGGCGAGACTGATGAACTTCACCAGAAACAACATGATCAGGACGATGAAGGTGATTTGCCTCACCAGGCCCAGGTTCTCCGTTGAGAACAAGTCTGTTTCCAGGAAACCGCCACTGACTTCAATTGCCCATAACAGTCCGATTATCAGGATGAACCAGCTCAATGGCGCCCTTGCCGCTTCCAGGAAGGCATCGTCCCAGATATTGTCAGTCCGTTTCAGGTGTTCCCCTATGGTCTTAAGGAGACGCAAGGCGATAAATCTGGCCAACAGCGTAATGGTGACGATTGCGAAGAGCTCCACTGCCCAACCCAGTTCACTTAAACTCTCCAGAGATAAAAAATTAACCATCAAGCTATCTACCTCTCTTTCCTTATCATCTAACTGGTAAACGAGCGCACCACTGCGCTGGCACTCGCCCATTTGTCTTCATTGTACAGATCTGCAATCTCCGGCGCTGGACTTGCACGCATCGCGGCAATGCGCGAATTGCCGGGTACCGATTCCTGTTCGAGCCAATCTGCAACAGCAACTGCCGCCTCCCGGTCATTGCAAACCAGCACCATATCGCAGCCCGCTGTCAGAGCCAGCTCTGCTCGTTGCTCCACACGACCCACTGCATGGGCAGCGCGCATGGATAAATCATCACTGAATACCACCCCATCAAATGCTAATTCCTTGCGCAGTTTCTGCTGAATCCAGATGCTCGAAAATCCAGCTGACCTGGTATCCAGCGCCGGGTACACCACGTGTGCCGGCATTATGCCAGCAAGCGCTGCAATGCAGCCCGCAAATACCTGGTAATCATTTGCAAGAATCTCTTCTGCGGTCCGCTCGTCGATGGGTAGTGCGTCGTGAGAATCGAGCGCTACGAGCCCGTGTCCGGGATAGTGTTTTCCGGTGGCAGCCATGCCTGCGCTGTTCATGCCCTTAATATAATAGGAGGCGAGATCGACAACGACATCTACCTCGGCGGCAAAGGCGCGCTCCTTGATTACCGGACTGGCTGGTGAATAAAGATCGAGCACCGGCGCAAAGCTGATATCGATTCCATAGTGCAATAACTCTGCTGCCATCGCCCAGGCACACCGAGTAGAACAATCTCGCGCTTGCGCAGGATCACGCTCGTACATTTCACCCAGCGCGTGCAGCGGGGGTAATTTCAGAAAGCCATCCTGGAATCGTTGTACCCGGCCACCTTCCTGATCGACAGCGATGAGCAGTTCCGGATTGCTGTCTCTTATGGAACTTACCAATGCTTTGAGTTGGGAAGGTGAAGCATAATTCCTGGCAAATAAGATCAACCCACCGACTGAGGGTCGTAGCAGAAGCTCCCTTTCAAATGCAGAAAGCGAAGTACTCTCAACGTCCAGCATCAATACGCCGGGAGCTCTGTGAAGTTCAATCATCGTTATTAACTTATGCGTTCGCTGGGATTATCACAAATCTGACCAGGTCCGGCAAAGAAGATTTACAGGAGCGTCAAACAGTTAGCTTTTCTTGTTAACTCAATTGCTCTACTTGTCACAAAATTTCTGAAAAAAGGCTTTCTTTTTGCCGTTAATAGTATCTATAGTGACTACTCACTAAATAATAGCAACTGCGAACCAGGAGAGTTTCAAGCAGTTAATTCTTCTCGTTCCGAAGTGAGCGCCCGGAGATATGGCAATGAAAAATCTCATGCCAGAAGTTGCAGTCTGGTATCAAGACATCATCAATGGCAACCTATTCGAAGTTGTTGCGATTGACGAAGCCAGTGACACCATCGAGTATCAAATGGTCGATGGCGAAGTTGGTGAATATGACTCCAGCAGTTGGCAGCAACTCTACCTCTCTCCTGCCGAAGCGCCTGAAGACTGGCGCAGTCCTTACGAGCTTAATGCCGAAGACCAGGTCTATTCCGACCAAACCATGGTGCCTGAAAACTGGTCAGGTGTACTGTCTGATATCGAACCTGATCTTATGGACCTGGACGACGACTTTCTGATTCTGTAGTCCGCAATTGAATTGAGTAATCTCTCGCACCTCTGCCTCACGCCAGCCTTAAACTAATCCTTATGGGCCTGCTGTCCAGCCGAACCGCATTGGCGTCGCTGACGCTATGCCGCGGCAATCCCGTCAATCACTAAAGATATCTTGAGATGATCAGATAACTGTATATAATTACAGTTATCTCAATTTTGAGGGCATTGTCATGCACAAGTTAACCAGCCGCCAGGAGGAGATCCTGGGCTATATCAAGGACTACCTTCACAGCACCGGCTATCCACCCACCCGTTCGGAAATCGCCCAGCAAATGGGGTTCAAATCCCCTAACGCGGCTGAAGAACACCTCAGAGCTCTGGCCCGCAAGGGTGCGATTGAAATGCTACCGGGCACTTCCAGAGGCATAAAATTACCCATGAATGAGCAACTGGGCCTGCCGATCATCGGCCAGGTCGCTGCCGGTAGCCCCATCCTCGCAGAGGAATCAATTGCCGACTATTGTGATATTCCACCAGACCTGTTCTCGCCACGGGCGGATTATCTGTTGACTGTTAAAGGCACCAGTATGATCGATATCGGTATCTATGAAGATGATCTGTTGGCAGTTCACAAGACCGAGCGGGCTAACAATGGCGATATCGTGGTGGCCAGGATAGATGATGAAGTCACGGTGAAACGCTTCGCAACTTGCCGCAGTAAATATCGGGTAAACCTGGTTGCAGAAAACCCCGAATTCGCCCCCATTGAAGTAGATCTGCGCACCAGTAATTTCGCCATTGAGGGAATCAGCGTTGGTGTAATTCGCCGCCGCGTGTGAATTGCTCAAGTCCCATAGATGGAACCCGGACGGTTATTTTTTCGGAGTTTTCTTCGCCGCTTTTTCCGCTGATTTTTTAGAAGCACGCTTCGCTGACTTCCCGGCAGGCTTGGTTACTTCCCACTTGCCATCCCGATAGAAGGCCTTCCAGCCAGTGGCTTTCTTGTCCACCTCACTCTGCACATACTGCTCTTTAGTCTTACGACTATACCGAACCAGGGTCTTGTTACCTTTATCATCCACGGCAGGTGCGTCAAACAGAAACGCGTACTTCGGGTTGATCTCATCCCTGTGCGGAATGAGTTCTTCCAGATAGGGGGCCCGCGTCTCCCGATTGAGTGGAAACTTGCTTGCAGCGAGGAACAAGCCAGATGCTCCATCTCTCAACACGTAGTGATCCTCTACCGTTTCACAGCGCAGTTCCAGCATGGCAACAGGATCCATCTTCGGAGGCGCCGCTTCACCACTGCGCAATAGTTTGCGAGTGTTCTTGCAATTATCGCTGCTACATCCGAAATATTTTCCAAACCGGCCGGTTTTCAACTGCATGTCGGCGCCACACTTGTCGCATTCGATCACCGGGCCATCGTAGCCACGAATCTTGAATTCCCCATTCTCCACCTCATAACCCGCACAATCCGGATTGTTACCACAGACATGCAGCTTGCGCTTTTCATCGATCAGATACGCATCCATTGCGGTATTACAAATCCCACAGCGATGCTTCTTCCGGAACAGGATATTCTCCTGGGCTTCTGCCTCCTCGACCGTATCCGTACGAATTGCTTCCTCACCGGGAGTGAGGTTCAAGGTGCTCTTGCAGCGCTCCTTGGTTGGTAATGAGTAGCCTGAGCATCCGAGAAACACGCCGGTGGACGCCGTGCGGATTTGCATGGATCGGCCACATTGAGGACATGGAATATCGGTATCTGTTGGATCATTGGTGCGCATCCCACCTTCATCTGCCTGAGCCAGAGCCAGCTGACTGGTAAAGCCTGCATAAAAATCATTCAGCAGTTTTTTCCAATTGGTATCGCCGGCTGCAACTTCGTCGAGCGAATCTTCCATTTTCGCCGTGAAATCATAGTCCATGAGGTCGCTAAAGCTCTCTTGCAGGCGCTCGGCAACAATGTCACCCATCTTCAAGGCGTAGAATCGTTTATTTTCAACTTTGACATAGCCGCGGTCCTGGATGGTGGAAATGATCGAGGCATAGGTTGAAGGACGGCCGATGTCCTTCTTCTCAAGCTCTTTAACCAGGCTTGCTTCAGTAAAGCGCGCCGGAGGCTTGGTGAAATTCTGAAATGGCTCCAACAGTTTCAACTCCAGTAGTTCACCTACTCTTACATCCGGGAGCACCACGTCTTCCTCTTTGGAAGGCATCGCCCGGAGATAGCCATCGAATTGCATGATGCGCCCCTTGATGCGCAATTCGAAGCGGTCGGCTTCAACTGAGATACTGCTGCTCAGGTATTGCGCTGCCGGCATCTGGCAGGCTACGAAGAATTGCCAGATCAGGGTATATAAACGCACCGCATCGTGCTCCAACCCTTGCAGTTGTTCGGCAGGGACTCTGACATCTGTCGGCCTGATCGCCTCGTGGGCTTCCTGGGCTCCCTCTTTCGAACTGTATATCAGTGGCTGATCCGGCAGGTACTGGGGCCCGTAACTCTTATTGATGAAGTCGCGACACATCGCGATGGAGTCCTCGCCCAGGTGAGTAGAGTCGGTGCGCATATAGGTGATGTAGCCTGCCTCGTAGAGACGCTGTGCCATAACCATGGTCTTTTTGACGCCATAACCCAGCCGCGTACTAGCCGCCTGTTGTAAAGTTGAAGTGATCAGTGGCGGTTTCGGCTTGGAGGAAGTAGGACGATCTTCCCGCTTCTGGACCTTGAATTCAGCAGACTCGAGGATGGCCAGCGCCGCATCAGTATCGGCTTTGTTATCAGGACGAAATTTCGTAGCTCCGTCCCTGGTTACCTGGCAGCGTAGTCGCTTAAGTTCCTTATTTTCAAGGCTGGCAAATACCTCCCAATACTCTTCAGGGATAAAGGCGCGAATTTCCTGTTCCCGCTCTACCACCAGACGCACCGCAACTGATTGGACTCGCCCGGCGGATAAGCCCCTGGCCACTTTTGCCCAGAGCAGTGGCGATACCATAAACCCGACAACCCGATCGAGAAAACGCCGGGCCTGCTGCGCCTCGACATAGCGCATATCGAGCTCACCAGGTTCTGAAAAAGCTTCGGTTATCGCGCGTTTGGTAATTTCATTAAAGACTACGCGCTTGTAGCGATCGGGATCACCTCCGATCGCTTCTTTCAAGTGCCAGGCAATCGCCTCACCCTCTCTATCAAGGTCCGTTGCCAGGTAGATATTCTCAGCGTTCTTGGCGAGCTTCTTAAGCTCGGCCACTACTTTTTCCTTGCCCGGAAGAATTTGATAATTCGCCTTCCAGTCGTGCTCCGGATCGATACCCATGCGAGATACAAGTTGTTGCTTGGCTTTCTTCTTCTTGTAAATTTCCTTTTCTTCCGGGGCCATCTTCCTGGTGACGGCGGCAGCAGCAGCGCGTGCCTTGGTGTCAATGGCTTTGCCATTGCCGCTGGTCGGGAGATCGCGAATATGGCCCACGCTGGACTTAACAATGAACTCAGATCCAAGGTATTTGTTGATAGTTCTGGCCTTTGCAGGTGACTCAACTATTACCAGTGATTTTGACATTTGCAGTACTTTTTACCTTGTTTCGAGGATTATGGTGGCCCGGGCAGCGCACATATATAAGGGCTAGTTGCGCATCGGTCAAGTTTTCCGTTAAAAAAATTCAGACGCGAATCACAAAACCGCAACTCTAATTTAAGCTGAGGACTTGTGCATATGCATAGGAAATAAAGCAAATTCAGTCGCAGGGATTAGTAATTTTGGATATCGAATCAGCCATTGCCTGGGCAATCCGTAAATAGCCACACATTATTTTTCGGTTAGGAAATTTTCCAGCAATAGTAGATGCAGAAACTAACGCTATATAAACAATGCAACTTGGCACCATTTATAACGATATTTAAAAGGTGGGTGTTTAGATATTAACTTCGTGGAGCCAGCCGTACTGATCAGTTAGCTCACCCTTCTGAATCCCGACCAACAGATCGTAAATCTCCTGCATGATTGGACCGACGCTCTGGCCGTCTGCAAAGATTGTATGCCACTGATCATCGAACCAGATCTTCCCTACTGGCGACAAAACTGCTGCCGTTCCACAAGCAGCCATCTCACTGAAATCGGCAACTTCTGCGCGCAGGTCTATGGGGCGTTCTGTGGTCTGCAGATGCAGCTGCTGCGCGGCTATTTCCATTATTGAACGCCGCGTAATACTGGGTAGTATCGCTTTGGAGGACGGAGTAACAAAGCCGCCATCTTTCATGGCAATCACTATGTTCGCCGATCCAGCCTCATCGATATAACGGTGCTGGGCGGAATCGAGATAGAGCGCTTCATTAGCACCTAGCTCCTGGGCTTTTCGAGTGGCCAACAATCCCCCGGCATAGTTGGCGCCGACCTTAAAACAACCCGTGCCATTCGGCGCCGCACGATCCATTTCAGAGACTGCCAGGCTGATCACTGCCAGTCCTGCTTCTTTATAATAGGGACCCACTGGAGAGACGAAGATGCGGAACTCGAATTGCTGTGCCGGTTTTAATCCCAGGTTTTCTCCGATGCCAATCAGCATCGGTCGTATATATAAAGAAGCACCAGAACCATACGGGGGAACCCAGGCATAGTTGGCTCGCACTGTCTGGGCTACCGCGTTGAGAAACATTGCCCGGGGTACTTCTGGCATCAGCAACCTGGATGCAGCGAGATTCAGGCGCTCGCTGTTCAGGTCCGGGCGAAACAGCAGGATACGCCCATCGGCGGCGGTCTGCGCCTTGAGTCCCTCGAAACACTGCTGGGCGTAGTGAATTGCAGGCGCACCCTCGTGTACCGCAATAATCTCATCACTAATCAGCTCACCGTCATTCCATTTGCCGTTGCTATGGACAGCCGAAAACCTGAAATCAGTCTTGTGATAGCGAAATCCAAGCTCCGCCCAGTTCAGGTCTTTCTTGTTAACTTTAGCGTCCAAGTTCAATTCCCTTGTCCCACACCAATGAAGGCCGCATATTATCAGCCATTAATCGCCTAAAAGCCAGACAGGACGGGCATTGCCACCGCGTTCACTGGTTCTGTGCAGGGGCTTGCGATAGACTCTGTGCCCTCTCGATTCAGCAATTGGTTGATGGCTTTGATTGATATAGGCGCAAACCTGACCCACAAGTCATTCGCGCACGACTTCGAGTCCGTAGTTGCTGACGCTGTTGAGGCGGGACTGGCCCATATCATCCTCACGGGTACCGACTTGCCGACAAGCCGTGCCGCTCTGGCTCTGTCCACAGAGCGTCCAGAGCTATTCAGCTGCACGGTGGGCTTTCATCCCCATATCGCCCAGTCAGTATCGGCAGCGGACCTGAATGCTGCCGATGAGCTCTCAGCGCTGCCTGAAGTTGTTGCTGTAGGCGAAACCGGGCTGGACTTCAATCGTAATTACTCGCCACCGGAGCGGCAGCTGGCGATCTTCGAGCGCCAGCTCCAATTAGCGGTCGCACTGCAAAAACCCGTGTTCCTCCATCAACGCGACGCGCATACTGCCTTTCTCGACCTTCTGAAACGCTACCGGTGCGATCTTCCAGGCGGCGTCGTGCATTGCTTTACCGACAACGAAGCGGCGTTACTGGACTACCTGGAACTGGATATGTACATCGGGGTGACCGGGTGGATCTGCGATGAGCGACGCGGTGAACTCCTGCAATCCCTGGTGGCAAAAATTCCGGACGATCGGCTTCTCGTCGAAACGGATGCTCCGTACTTGTTGCCCAGGACGCTTACTCCGCAACCAGGCAGCCGGCGAAATGAACCGAAATACCTCATTGAAGTGCTGAAAACAATCGCCTATCACCGGCAACAGGCGGTCGAGGTCGTTGCCAGGCATAGTGCGGAGAATGCGATAAGGCTGTTTGGACTGCGCAAGCGGCTGAAAAGCCAACAAACGGGTGCTGGATCACTCCCTGAGGGTCAGGTTTCTTAACCATTGCGCTGGTTTTTGTTATATTTTGGCGTACCCGGTGACGCTACCGGGTTAATTATGGGGTATTGTCTGGCGGCATCAGTAACAGGGTCACAATGAATAAAAGGGCATTTCTAGAAGGTTTCTTTACCGCCAGCACGGTCGCATTTGGTGGTCATTTCATGTGGCAGCGCATCGGTCAGCAGGATCCGCTGATTCTCAATCAAGCTACGCCGCGCAGACCGCAGCTCATGGATACGAAATCCGGCATCACCCGGGTTGGGGGATTCAAATTTACCCCCATTGAGATCCAGTCTGCTCAACCAACCCGTGGCATCCCTACTCCAGCCCCAGTCGCACAAAGTGCGGATCCTGCGGGAATCGCCGGATTCAGTGATCTGGAAGTCGAGAATTACCTGCGCAAGATTCGCAACTTCGATGCCGTTTTTGCCAGTGATATCTACCTTGATCCAAGGTACGAACCACTGCTGTTGAAGACAGCACAGCACCTTGCCCGGGTTGAAGCCTATATCGGTCACGGCAACTTCAATCTCATGAGTTTCGATGAGATGTTGCAGAGCGGTCGTGACTTTTCCCGGATCGGTGAGTTCAAAGCGGATGAGCTGAATTTTCTCGAAGAGATCTTCTTTGCAAATCCGCACCGCTATGGCTTCTTTGGCAAGAAGATCAGCAGCGAGATTACTGAATCAATCGCTAAGGCAGAAGTCACCAAGATCAGTGGCACGGGGCACTTTTTGCTCAGGGGCGAATCACTCAATCTCTATGAGCAGATCAAGCGCGATGTTGGTGGACAGGTTGTCCTGACTTCGGGCGTGCGCAGCATCGTCAAACAGATGCACCTTTTCCTGGCCAAAACAATTGAAGCTAATGGCAATTTGTCGAGGTCGTCCCGGTCACTGGCACCGCCCGGCCATTCCTATCACGGCGTGGGTGACTTCGACATTGGTAAAATTGGCCTGGGTGCGCGCAATTTCACGGCCGACTTTTCAACAACTGATGAATACAAGAAGATTGCCGGCCTCGGTTATGTAGATATCCGCTATCCTACCGACAATCTGTTTGGTGTTCGCTTCGAACCCTGGCACATCAAAATAAGCTGAGTAGATCGGCCACCTGAAAAGGCCATCCAATCTCCTGTTCTGTGGTCGGGTTTTTTACTACCGGAATACGCATTCCATAAGCATCAACCAGTGCGGCATCGGCGCTGATATCCACTGACTGCAAAGTAAAATTCCTGGAGGCCTGTAATTCCTCGAGCAATTCCTCTGCCAGTTCACAAAGATGACAATCCTCAGTAGTGTAGAGAACCAAAGTTGGCATGATTAATCCGGGGCTGCCAGTAGAACTTAGCTGTGGGCCGTTGACTGGGCAAGGTTCAGCAACTCCCGCAACGCCACCGAGAACATGGCGTAATCCGGCTGCGATTCTGCCTGCAATCGCGTCAGTATATTGCTGACTCGGGTAATCGGAATCTGGTGGGTGGCCGCCCAGGTCTTGACCCGGGTTTCTGCACTGCCACGCAAGTCAGCCGAATTCACTACATTATTCGTTAATGCCAGGCCAGGTCATCCAGGTAGGATTCCCGCGCCAGCGCCTGCCAGTAATTCGCAACTGGCAGTTGATTGATGATCTTGCCTAGCCAGTTTAGCTGCAGTGTTTCTCCGATAGCATAGTAAACGTCCACGACGATACCCAACTTTTCGCCACTTGTCTGGCTGATCTCGATGAAGCTGGTGGCTGGAAATAGAAAATCGCAGCGACTGATCTCCAGAGACAAACCACCAGGAACTTCGTTCTGATTCAAGTGAGACAGCTTTTCATTGAACATCGCCTTGAAATCCGGTGGCAGCTTGTCCGGGAGCATGCGGCGAAACTGTTGAACCCTGCTGCGGAAAAATTCAATTTCTGCCTTGAATGTCAGGCTTGACCTGCGGTTACGCAATAACCAGCGGGTAACCCGCCGAACCAGGCGAATCAATCTGATCATCATCTCTGCCTGTATCTCGGCATCAATCTTGTAGTCGAGCACCTCCACCTTCGCCCAGGCCGCTTCAATTTGAAATACGTCTGTGGCAATAACCGCTGCTTTTATTACATCGGCAATAGATGATGCCGTAGAGTCCACCATGCGATAGATAAAACTGGGACCAAGCAGGTTCACTACGGAGTTGGCGAGTTGGGTGGCGATAATTTGATTACGCAGTGGATGCTCGTGAATGGATTGCTTGTACTGATTGACAAGTTTTTCAGGAAAACCACGGTATAAATAGGGCAGCAGATAGTCATCAGACAAATAAGCAACCGGCGCAAGTTTCGCTTTCAGGTGCATTTTCATGTACGAAGTGACAATGGCAATCTCTGGCCGAGTTAGATATCTGCCTCTGGACGCACGCTCCTCCAACTGTTCTTTATCCGGCAAATTCTCCAGGTCGCGATCGAGCCCGGCATTGTTCTCCAGGTAGGTAATCAAGTCCGCATATTCCTTATGACGAATATCCATCTGGGTTTTAGCGATACCGATTGCCTGAACCTGGCTGTAGTTATTATCCAGCACAAGCTCAGCCACAGCGTCGGTCATGGAAACCAATAATGCATTGCGTCGTTGCTCGGAAATTTTCTTTTTCGACTGCAGCTTGTTTAACAGGATCTTGATGTTTACCTCATGATCTGAACAATCCACACCTGCCGAGTTATCAATAAAATCAGTAAGCGAAACCCCTCCTTTAAGGCCGAATTCTACGCGGGCTGCCTGAGTAAGCCCGAGATTGCCGCCCTCACCTATCACTTTGCAGCGCAGCTCATCGGCATCCACCCGTAACGTATCATTCGCTTTATCACCTACCTCGACATGATTCTCTGTGCTGGCTTTCACGTAGGTGCCAATTCCGCCGTTCCATACCAGATCAACTGGGCTGCGCAGCAACAGACTGATGAGCTGATCTGGGGAGACTTCGCTCTTTTCAATGGCGAACCTGGCCTGCATTTGAGGAGTGACAGCGATCGATTTGGCTGCTCGCGAAAAGACTCCACCACCTTTAGAGATCAACTTGGTATTGTAATCTCCCCAGCTGGATCGCGGCATTTTGAACAGACGGGAGCGTTCCCTGAAACTGCTTGCTGCCTCAGGATCTGGATCGATGAAGATATGCAGGTGATTGAATGCTGCCACCAGACAGATATGTTTTGAGAGCAACATGCCGTTTCCAAACACATCGCCTGACATGTCTCCAATACCGACAACGCTGAAATCCTGCTTCTGGACATCCACACCAAGTTCGCGAAAGTGTCGCTGCACCGAGACCCAGGCTCCTCTGGCGGTAATGCCCATCTGCTTATGGTCATAGCCATTGCTGCCGCCGGAGGCGAATCCGTCTCCCATCCAGAATTCATAGTCTTGGGCAATGCGATTGGCAATATCTGAAAAGGTCGCCGTGCCTTTATCCGCCGCAACCACCAGGTAAGGGTCGTCATCATCTCGACGAATCACCTGCTTGGGAGCAACCAGCTTTTCATCTACCAGGTTATCGGTGATATCCAGCAAGCCGGAGACAAACGTCTCATAACAACGGATACCGGTGGCCATAAACTGCTCACGGTCTGCCGGGTTAGTGGCCTCCTTCACGACGAAACCGCCTTTGGCACCTACCGGGACTATCACTGAATTCTTGACCTGTTGTGCCTTTACCAGGCCTAACACCTCGGTACGATAATCTTCCCGGCGATCCGACCAGCGTAAGCCCCCACGAGCGATCTTGCCACCTCTGAGATGAACCCCTTCCATTGACCTGCTGAAAACGAAGATTTCATACCTGGGCCTGGGCAATGGCATGCCGTTGATTTGCTCAGGGTTGAACTTGAAAGAAAAGTAAGGTTTTTGCTCGCCCATTGTGGAGAGCTGAAAATAGTTGGTTCGCAATGTGGCGTCGAAGAGATTGAGATACGCACGCAGGACACCATCTTCCGACAGATTCACTACTTTATCGATGAGAGACAGGATTGCGGTTCTGAGTTTGGGCGCTTGTTGACGTTCCGATCGTTTCACAGCAGGATCGAACAGCGTGTAAAAATAACCAATGAGCAAACGGGTGACGGCTTCGTGAAGGGATAGCGTCGCAGCGATGAATTGCGCGCTATAGCCAAATTGTATCTGCTTCAGATAGGCAGCGTAGGCTCGCATCAGCGCGGCATCCCGCCACTGCACACCGGCAGTTACCACCAACTCATTGAATGAGTCATCATCAATCTTTTCGTGCCATATCGCATTGAAGGCATCTTCGAACTTGCTCTTCAGCTGTTCCCAAAATTCATTCTCGCCAGGCTGTTTACGAAACAACGAAAAGTCATGCAGCCATACCGTGTGATCCCCACTGGGATCCAGTTTGAAGGTCTTCTCACTGATAATCTTCAACCCCAGGTTTTCCAGAATTGGATCGACATCAGAGAGGAACAATTGCTGCTGAAAACTGAAAATCTTGAAACTAAGTTCAGCACCAACTTCCGATGAACAGGTATCCAGATCCAGTGCCAGGCCCCGATTGGCTAATACAGTATCGATCCTGGCAATGTCTTTGACCCCCTCCTCCGGACGATAGGCTTCCTTGTAGGCAGCTGAGTAACAGTCGGCGAACACTTCCAGTAAATCTTCCGCCTCGGCATCCGCATACTGCGCCTGCAAGGACTCAAGAAAGTAATCATCCCAGGGTTTGATGAGTTTGATCAGTTGCTCTTCAAGCTCATCTTCGTCGTACTTCACCATGTGAATCTGCGGGACCCTGAGAACAAAATGTAATCGTGCCAGCACGGATTCTGAAAAATAGGTATTGAACTCAACTTCTACTGCATGCAGCTGCTCTTGCAAAAACCCTTGCACCTTGAGGCGTACTTCGGTGTTGTAGTTATCCCTGGGTATATACACCAGACAAGAGAAGAAATTTCCGTAGTCATCCTTGCGAATGAACAATTTGCTCGTGCGGGTTTCTTGAATCCGGGTAATTTCCAGTGCTGTTGCAAACAGTTGAGTCTTGCTTATTTGAAACAACTCGTCCCTGGGAAACACGTTGATAACCTGCAACAGGTCTTTGATGCTATGACCGTTGGGAGCGAATCCGGATCGATCCAATACCGCATTCACCTTATTTCGCACCAGTGGAATATCCAGCGCTGCACGATAATAGACAGAAGAGGTGTAGAGGCCGACGAAGCGATGTTCGATTGCAACATCACCTTTCTCGTCAAACTCCTTGATCAAAATATAATCATAATAGGCAGGCCGATGGATCTTGGAGCGTGTTGATGATTTGGAGAAATTACAGATTTGCTTTTTCAGAATCAGGTGGCTGGTGCCGACAGGCAGGCTCTTCAAGCTGACGCTTTGTCTCAATGTAGACTTCAGCCGCGAAATCCCCAACAGGGATTGCTGCTGCAGTTCCATTACCCGGTCCTGCTTCGCTTTTTTAATGGAATATTCTTCGTAACCGAGGAACGTAAAATGGTTATCCAGTAACCAGGAGATGAATTCTGCGGACTCCTGCAGTTCGCTCTTGCTTACGGGGAGATTCTTCGCATTGGCGAGTAACGACTCTCTAACTTCCGCTGCCTTTTCGCACATGGGTATAAAATCCACCACGGCGGCAGCAACATGTCTTAAGGTTTCTCTGATCTCCTTCTCTATTAGCTTGCTTTGTGACTCGCTGATATAGGCACAGTTTATACAGCTCAAGGCTTCGGCATGATTCGTTTCAGACCGGTTCTTTGTGAGCCTTTTCAATCGCCCGATATTTCGTGACCCTGCCGCGTGTCGATCAACATGCAAGACAGCATTGTTTACGTTTTTTACGATCACCCCGCAACGATTCAAACATTGGCGCAGTGAATCCACCAGAAAGGGCATATCGTTCAGCAAGATATAAATGCCGGTGCCCATGCGGCGATGTTTGTCCTTAACCAGTTGCTTGCTCAAGAACTGAATTTTGGGTTTTTCCGAATTACGTTCCTGGATGAATTTCCACGCATCCATTACCGAATCGAAGAGTTCCTGGGCGGTGAGTTTATTCAGTTCAGAGATAGCTGAACTGGCAAAGTATTGCCTGCTAAAGAGTTTCAGGCTTTCTGCTTTTGATTTGCCAAAAGCGCTAGCTATTTTTTTATTTACTGTGACAAGCGGCGACTTATCTTCAGTAGGTCGGGTACTCATGGCGAGAATTCTCCAACAACATTGGCAATAAAATTTGTAACAAGAACCTACTTCTTAACAACCACAGATGAATTCATTTCAGCAGTACCAATAACCGCCCGAGACCAGCAGCAATGCTACATTACGCTACAATGTGGACCTAGACATCCATTTTAAAACGTTTACAATCCCTGTCTTTGTCTTACGCGCTCCATTACTACAGAGAATCCGCAATATGAGCCATCACGCAATAATAGCAGAACTTAAAAACTGGTTATCACAACAAATCATAGGCCAGGAGCGGTTACTCGATCGCTTGTTAATTGCATTGCTGGCTGACGGTCATCTGCTAGTTGAAGGCGCACCGGGACTTGCCAAGACCAAGGCAATTAAAGATTTATCCAGAGCCATCGAAGGCGATTTTCACAGGATCCAATTTACACCGGATTTGTTACCGAGCGATATCACCGGAACTGAAGTGTTCCGACCCGAAGACGGTTCTTTCCGGTTTCAACAGGGACCCATATTCCATAACCTGGTGCTGGCAGACGAGATCAATCGAGCTCCAGCAAAAGTTCAGTCTGCCCTGTTAGAAGCTATGGGTGAACATCAAGTCAGTGTCGGTCGCGAATCTTTTACATTGCCACCGCTATTTCTGGTGATGGCTACCCAGAACCCGATCGAACAAGAAGGCACTTACCCCTTACCCGAAGCGCAACTCGACCGCTTCCTGATGCACGTTACCATCGGTTACCCGTCAATCGAGGCCGAGCGTGAAATTCTTCAGCTGGTCAGAAACGAAGCGCGCAATAAGCTTCCAGAACCACCCAAGCAGATTGCCCAAACCGACCTGTTTGCCGCTCGGCAGGAAATCCTGGCAATGCATATGGCACCCGAGGTAGAGGAATACATTATCCAACTCATCATGGCCTCACGAAAACCTGAGGTGTACGGTGACGACCTTGCCTCCTGGTTGGAATACGGTGCCAGTCCGCGGGGTACAATCTCGCTCGACCGCTGCTCCCGCGCCCACTCCTGGATACAGGGTAGGGACTTCGTCAGCCCTGACGACGTACAGGAAATCATGTTCGACGTACTCAGGCATCGAATCCTGCTCAGCTTCGAGGCGGAGGCCAGCGGCATAACCCCCGATAAAGTATTGGAAACTATTCGCGAACGCGTCCCTTCGGCCTGATTCGCCGGGTCAAGCCATGTCGGTCAAGCTGCAAATCGATCCTCATCATGCTCGCTACCAGAGCAGAGGCGCTATCGTCACCCTGCAGCAGTTGCTGGTGCAGCGCTATGCGGCCAAGACCCTGGAATATCTGGCCCATACCCGCTCTATCGCGGGAATCTCCGGGCTGCACCTGTCCAAGATGCGTGGGCGGGGCATCGATTTCGAGGAGTTCAGGCCCTACCAGCCTGGCGATGATATCCGCCTGATCGACTGGCGTGTCACTGCGCGCACGGGTAGGCCATTTACCAAGGTGTTTCGGGAAGAGCGGGAACGGCCGGTAATCATTGCCGTGGATCAAACCCACAATATGTATTTTGGCAGTCAGGTCGCATTTAAATCTGTTGTTGCCGCCCAGGCGGCCGCGGTTTTCTGCTGGCTGGCCATCGACAACGGCGATCGGGTCGGTGGCCTGGTCTTCTCGGATGTTGAGTCGAGCCTGGTCCGCCCCAAGCGGAGTCGTCGTTCGGCACTGCACCTGCTTAACCAGGTCTACCAGTTCAATCAGCAACTGCAACACGTTAAAGACCCGGAATCCCAGATACCGACGGACCCGGATTTTCGACCGGGCCTCGCCCATGCCCTGGGCCAGATTCGACGCATCACCAAGCCTGGCAGTACCTTGTATGTCATTTCTGATTTTGTCACTTTGGATGAGAAGGCCCTGCAATACCTGAATCAGCTATCCAGGCATAACAACGTTATCTGTTGCTTTGTCTACGACACGCTGGAAGAAACGCTACCTGTGCCTGGCATTTACAGCATTACCGATGGTAGCCGCAAAGGCGCATTGAATACCCACAGCAGCAAGGCCAGAATGCGTTATCGTGAACAATTTCAAGAACGCATGGCTAACCTCGAAACGGAACTGGACAAGTTGCAGATCCGGCTTATCAAGATGCGCACCAATCAACTGGTCGTGGAGCAGATCCGGCAATGGATAGCGAAGAGTTACTAGAGCAGCTTGCTGACATTCACCTGCCACAAGCAGTGAGTTACTGGCCACCGGCACCCGGCTGGTGGATCCTTGCGTTGCTTCTACTTATTACCAGCTATTTCCTGGTCAAGCGCTATCTCAGCTATATCACTCAACAGAGGATCTGCCAGCACGCCCTGGCGGAACTGAATCGCTGTTACCGGGAATTCGCTGCCGCCGAAGGCGTCAGCAGAGACGAGGCGAACCTGCGCTATGTGAATGCCTTCAATTCAGTCTTAAGGCGGGTCGCTCTGGTACATTTCCCACTGGCCAATGTGGCGAGCCTGGATGGCAGAGAGTGGGTTGATTTTATTCGGGAAAAAGGTGACTCTACTGGGTTAACTGAAGAAATTGCCACTGCTCTCAGCTACGGCCGTTTCCAGATGACTCTCGACGTCGATGTCGATGCGATGAATAATCTGGGCCTGGCCTGGATTCGTAGCCTCTATCTGGGCAGATCAGGAACTGAATCGGACCAACTGCACGTGGCGCCTACTCACAAAGGACTAACTACCTAAATGCTTGAATTCACCTGGCCTTGGGTATTCCTGGCTCTGCCACTGCCACTGCTAATCTACCGTCTGCTTGCCCGGGCTCCACGGCAAGACGCCGCGCTGTATGTGCCCTTCTTCAGTGTCCTCAGCAGGCTCCAGTCCGACAACGAGAACCTCACCAGTTCCCGCCTGTTAAACCTGATTTGTTGCACACTGATCTGGCTGCTTATCATTATTGCGGCCAGCCGCCCACAATGGCTGGGCGAACCTGTGCAACTGCCCTCTACCGGCCGTGATCTGATGCTATCGGTCGACATCTCCGGCAGCATGGAAGCCCAGGACATGGTGGTGGGTAACCGCCAGGCCTCCAGAATTGATGTTGTTAAAGCGGTGGTTGGTGATTTTGTCGAGCGCCGGGAGGGCGACCGACTCGGTCTCATCCTGTTTGCAGCGCACGCCTATATCCAGGCGCCGCTCACCTTCGACCGCGGGACCGTCGGCATCCTGCTGGAGGAAGCAGAGATAGGCATTATCGAAGAATCCGCCACGGCGATTGGAGATGCCATAGGACTCGCCGTTATCCATTTACGCAATCGTCCTGAAAACAGTCGCGTACTGGTGCTACTGACCGACGGGGTCAACAATGCCGGCGCCGTTTCACCAGAACAGGCAGGTCAGCTTGCCCAACAGGAGAGTATAAAGATCTACACAATAGGCATTGGCGCGGATCAGGTTGTGCAACGCACCTTCTTCGGTGCGCGTGCCATCAACCCTTCTGCCGAGCTTGACGAGGCTGTCTTGACCCGCATCGCTGAATCCACAGGTGGTCGCTATTTCCGGGCCCGCGACGTGAATGACCTGGTAGACATCTATGAGGAACTCGACCGCCTGGAAACCATCGAGCAGGATGAACAGACCTACCGGCCAACCCGGGTGCTGTTCTTCTGGCCCCTCGGCGCCGCCTTGCTGATCAGCTTCATCCTGGCCTTGTTTTCCGTTCCCTGGTTGTCTCTGACTGGCAAGGCGCGTCTTGAAAATTACCAGGATGAGAACGAATCCATCGCCAGTGGCGGGAGTCGAGCCTGATGGATCTTTTGATTCCCGTTAACTTGCTGGAGCAATTCCACTTCCTGCGGCCGCTGTGGTTACTGGCTATGATACCGGCCGTGTTCTTCTTCGTGGCGATGTGGCGGATTAACTCGGTAGTTACCGCCTGGGACAGGGCAATCGACAAATCCCTGTTGCCCTATCTGCTGGATCGCAGCAAGAATGCGGCACAGCGTACGCCACTATTATTACTAATCAGCGCCTGGTCACTCTCAGTCATCGCTATGGCAGGCCCGGTTTGGGAGCAATTGCCACAACCGGTCCAAAAACGCGAAGATGCCATGGTTATCGTCATGGACCTGTCCCTGTCGATGTTTGCACCTGACCATGCGCCGAGTCGCCTGGACCTGGCGAAACGCAAGCTGCGGGATATTCTGGCTCTGCGCAAAGAGGGACAGACAGCACTGGTGGTCTACGCCGGTGATGCTCACACCGTCACCCCGCTTACCGATGATGTAGTGACAATCGATGCACTGGTGCCCTCTCTCAGCCCCAATATCATGCCGCTATTTGGCAGCAATCCGCTGGCTGCACTCGACATGGCTATCGGCCTGCTGGACGATGTCGAGTCCTCCCGCGGCAAGATCCTGCTGATGACCGATGGTATTCGGGGATTCGATGAAGAATTGCTCATCACTGAACGTATGCAGGAAACTGAGTATGAATTGCTAATTATGGGTATCGGTACTGAAGCCGGTGCCCCCATTCGGACCAGTGATGGCAGTTTTCTTACTGATGAGACTGGCGCAATGGTGACCCCCACACTGAACAAGAATGCACTGCAGTCCCTGGCCAATCGAGTGGGTGGCCGCTACCACGATATCCAACTCGCCGATTCTGACCTGGCCTTCCTCCTTGCTGAGAACGAGTTTCTGGATGACACGCAACTAAGCGACGTCGAAGAAGAATTCGACGTCTGGTACGAGACTGGACCCTGGCTGCTCTTGCTGGTACTGCCACTGTGCGCACTTACCTTCCGGCGCGGCTGGCTGTTCAGCATTACTCTGCTACTGGGCAGTGGTTTGATGTTTCCCAGCCAGCCTGCCCAGGCACAACTGATTGAATGGCGCAACCTGTGGCAGACCAAGGATCAACAGGCGGCGAAGGCATTTAATAACGAAGAGCATGCCGTAGCAGCGGCGTTGTTTGAGTCTCCTGATTGGCGCGGCAGCGCCAGTTATCGCGCTCAAGACTATGAGTCAGCAATCGCCGCCTTTAGTGCCAGCGATACGCCGGATGGCCATTACAATCGTGGCAACGCACTGGCCCTGGCTGGCAACTACGCCGAGGCGATCGCAGCCTACGACATCACTATCGGTCTCGTACCGGAACATGCCGATGCAATACACAATAAAGAGATAGTTCAGCAGCTATTGGAAGAGCAGCAATCAGAAGAAGGTGAAAACCAGGACGGCGACAGCCAGGAGAATCAATCCGAACAGAATTCCCAGAACCAGTCCGAAGAACAGAACGAAAACAGCGATCAGCAGGATCAGGAAAGCCAGGAAGGCAACGAAGACCAACAGCAGCAGGAACAACAGAATCAACCACCCGAAGAACAGGAAGGTTCAGAATCTAACAGCGAACAGAACACGCCGAGTGAAAGTAGCAATGAAGAGTTTGAGGAACAGCAAGCTCTTGAACAATGGCTGCGACGCATCGAAGATGACCCGGGTGAATTACTCAGGCGCAAGTTTCGCTATCAGTACCGCCAACGGCAGTTGAATGGCACAGCCAACAGCATTCAGAACGGAGGGCAAATCTGGTGATCAGGCTAGCTCGAATTATGCTGCCTATGTTGTTGCTCGCTTTGCTGACCTCGTTTACTTACGCGCAAGACCAACAGATTGAGGTGTCCGTAGACCGCAGTGAACTCGCTCGCGGTGAGACCCTGACTTTTACGATCAGAGTTTACGATCAACGCCAGGGCATGCAGTTAGACCTGACCCCCCTTACAGAAGAGTTCGACGTTTTGGGCACACGCACCTCCAGTCAGATCAGAAGCGTAAATGGAGCGGTAGAATCCTGGACTGACTATATCGTCACTTTATTTCCACTAAGCGAAGGCGAACTCAGCATCCCTTCCCTGGAGATTAATGGGACTGTCACCGACCCGATTGCCATTAACGTAATCAATGAAGGACCGCGATCAAACCAGTCGAACGAAGAACTGTACCTCGAAATCGAGGTCAACAAGGAGGCGGTCTATGTGCAGGAGCAACTGCTGTTTACTATCCGTCTCTACTACACCATAAACGGCATTCGTAATCCCCAGTTTACCGAACTGGAAATGCCCGACACGGTAATTCAGTTGATCGGCTCTCCCAATCAATACGAAAAACTCCTGGACGGGGTGCGCTACGGTGTATACGAGAAGCGCTATGTCATTTTCCCGCAGCGCAGCGGTCCCCTGGAAATTCCCGACATCCTGTTCCGCGGGGAGGTAACCGATGGCTCCAGTAATTTTGTTTTCCGTAACCTCAACACCCGGCGCGTCACGGCATTCATCGACGGCATTACGATCGACATAGCGGAACGCCCGGCTGCTACCCGGAACAGCACGTTCTGGTTGCCAGTGGCAAACCTGTCAGTCGAGGAAAGCTGGAGCACTGATATCAGCAACCTGCGGGTCGGCGACTCTGTAGTACGCACGCTGACCATGGTAGCTGATGGCCTGGATGGCGCGGTGCTGCCTCCTTTCAGTCCCGAGAAAATTGAGAATTTTAACCTCTATCCTGACCCACCCGATATTCAGCGCACCTTTGTAGAAGGCAGTATTGTGGGTACCCGAGTGGAGACTACAACAATCGTTCCCACCGTAGCCGGCGCCATCGAAATTCCCCAGATAACCATCCCGTGGTGGAACATAAATACCGACCAGGCTGAGGCGACGATCGTGCCTGCCACACGCCTCACTGTGGCTACCATCCAGGGTGACGTGCCTTCCGAACAGGCTGTTGCCAGTACAATCGACATCGAAGAATTGCTACAGACTGCCCCGGTGGTGGATCAGGACATGATCGATGCCCAGGCTGCAGCTGAATTCATCGAAGTTGACGCCTCGTGGCTCAATTACTTGATTGCATTCGCTTTTATTGTTGTCGGTCTAAGCATCTACCAGCTCGTGCTGGCGCCGAATAAGCAAGAAATCAGCGCCTTCATTGCCACTCAACTCGCAAGCCTGGCCGCCAGATACAGCCCCGAGAACAACGAAGGGGTTGCGTTCCGTCAGTTCATGAAGGCTTGCCGCAGTAACGACCTGACCCTGATCCGGGAAACGCTCATACTCTGGTGCGACCATTTTCTTGGTTCCCGTAGAGTATTAACCATGGAAGACATACTGCAACAGCGCGAGACTCCCGCACTGCATCCCCACGTTGCCGCGATCCAGTCAGATTTGTTCAATATCGAATCTGGACAATCCGCTACCGGGTCATTTAACCCCCGGGAATTAACCAGATTGGTAGCTGACCTGCGCCGCATAAAACGTCAGAGCAACAAGCAGCAACAGCGCAACGCACGCTACGCCCTGCCTCCTCTGTACAGGACTTAGGGAATTCCGGCTCGAAAGTGGCTAACTCCCGGCTGGTCTATTCAACCTCGGGCAGTAATACCTGTGGCCAATGCAACAAGCCATTGCGCAAGTGTGACTGCCAGCAGCCCCTTGAACATGCCACGGGTCATGGCGATGGCATACGCATTCAACTTCAAACCAAAGGCCGCAAAGGCGCTGGCGTAACCCTCATCATGGGACTGGCAGCCCCCGAAGAGGAATTGAAGGACCTGGCCAGGCTGCTGAAGACACATTGTGGAGCCGGGGGTACGGTCAAGGCTGGTGTCATTGAAATTCAAGGCGACAAGCGCGAGCAGATCAAGTCATTCTTCGCCCGACGGGGCGAAGCCGTAAAAATCAGCGGCGGTTGATTTTCTGGCCCGCTCTCATTTGCTAGCGGAACCGGGCGATTGGCGATAGCTTGAACCGCAATTCATTCAATGCAGCCTTGAGGTCTTTAAGATCGCGCTTCTGCTGCTCGCTACCGGGGGATTTCGAGCGATAACTCAGGCTGATATACAGGTCGGTCAACTCGGTCATGACTCCCGCTAGCTCGGGACGTGCGTCAACCACCCGGTCACAATAGTCCAGCGGTCCTTCGCCCTGCCTGCGGCCCAGGCCCACCTTCTCCAGTTCCTTGCCGATGTTGAGGTAAGCCTTAACAATGGGGCTATGTTTTGACCTCGGTTCGATACGAATAACGGTGAATCCTACTGCCACAATGACAATGCCTGCCAAACCAATTAGCAGGATCAATATCTTTTGTTCAGTCACATCACCAAACAGTCTCTCAAATAGCTCGAACTGCACATCTTCATCATAATTAACCACCCGGCGGTTCCATTCGTATTCGATGGCATCGAGACGCAAGCGCAGTGTATTTATCCAGTCTACGCCGCCAAACCGCGCCGCTGAGAAGAAGGCCTCTTCCATGAACGCCGGATCATTGCGTAGTGCCTCTTCAACCCCTAACTGGATACGCTCGGGAGATACAGCACCTGTGGGATCGAAGCGTATCCATCCCTCACCCTCCAGCCAGACTTCATTCCAGGCGTGAGCGTTGTACTGGTAGACCATCATGTAGTCTTCGAAGCGATTGTATTCTGCACCTTGATATCCCACTACTACCCGCGACGGAATGCCCACGGCTCGCATCAGAAAGGAAAACGCGCTGGCGTAGTGTTCGCAAAATCCCTCGAGTGTGTTGAAGAGAAAATCATCAATACGATTCTCACCCAGTAGCGCAGGGTTGAGCGTGTAGAAAAACGCGTTGCGCTGAAAATATGCCAATACCGCATAGGCGAAATCCCGGTCGGTCGCCACACTGCTGCGCAGTTGCCGGGCAAACTCAAGACTCTGCGAATTGCCCTCTTCCGGCAATTCGGTATTGCGGCTTCGCTGGCTGTCCAGCAGTATCAAGTCAGTTTGGTTATTTCGATAAGAACTAAGGTCGTAGCTCAGACGCTGAGAAATCAGCCCGTTATTAAAAATCTCGAAGTTGCGACTCTGGAACATGTTTTTCGATACGGGTTGAGCCAGGTGGAGAGCGTAGATCCAGGGTTGTTGCGTGGGCTCAAGAATGACATTGTACAAAATTGGGTTGCCTTCAATACGGATCCTGTCTTCCCAGTCAAATTGAAAGTTTGCTATCTGTGCCGCATTGCCATAAGCAGACCTGGAACGGGTCCGGCGCCACGTCGCACCATCAAAGTCATCCAGGACCAGGCCTCGCCAGTACAGATTCTCATGCAGAAGCGGCACTGAGTTTTCAAATTGCACCCGAAACGCCAGAGCAGCCGAGCGACCTAGTTGACTGATATCACCCGGGGACATCTCATCGGTAACCCCGGTGGAATTTGCCGAAGTCTGCAGCGGCACCGCCCAAAGCGGCGCAATACGCGGAAAAACCAGAAACAATATTACGGTCAACGGTACTGCCTGCAGGATGATCTTTAACGCCAGCCGCATCGTGCCGCCAGTATCCACGATCAATGAAGACCGATTCAACGCCACCATCGCGGCGGTGATAATTGTCACCGTAATCGCGATATAGACTGTTGATACCGCGCTCTGGGAATAGAGAAACGCAACCATCGCCATGACAAAACAGAGGGAAAGCACCACATAGATGTCTCGCTTGTGGCGCATTTCGATCAGTTTAAACACAAAACCCAGTGTCAACAGGCCTGCCGCACTGTCCAGGCCAACGCCTATATTGCGCATCTGGGTCGCCGAGACGACCAGGGTGAAGACAACGACTGCCACACGGACCAATCGACCCGGATAGTTCAATTTTCCCGCGAAGATTAACAGGCGCCAGGTAATACAGATAACTACAATAGCAATTATCCAGGCAGGCAGGCGAATGCTCTGGGGGAGAATAACCAGAATTACCGAGATCAGTACCCAGATCAGAGCGGCACGAGGTATTTGATAACTTATGTCCACGAAAATATCCCGTTACACATTGCCATACAGTGCCAGTGCTTTTAACAGTCTGTTCTTATGATCAACCCCAATTCCAGGATGGATCTCCACGCCGGGTATCTTCAATCCGAAGGGATTGCCTGTCTTGGCAAGCTGCAATACACAATAGCACAAGCGCGACAGTCGCTCCTCAACACCGAATCCGTAAAACATATCCCAGTCCAGCCACACCTTGCTGTCGACATAATCGACAAACTGCTTTACCTGCATGCCCTGACCGCGGGCGACGTTTTTCCAGGCCACCTGGCGTAATGAATCACCGGGCACATACTCACGTAATCCGTAAAAGTCCTCACTCCCTGCCTTGCTAATAGCCGAATCATCGGTTCCGGAGGCACCGCTTTGAAACTGATCCATTACATGGGCAATCGGTTTCGGGTATACTAGGCAGTGCGAATCCAGGTCCACTATTGACCAGGCACGACATAATCCGAGTGGAAAATAGGTAGTGATGCGTAGATGGGGAGCCTTGCAGTCGCCGCGCCTTCTGGTCGTGGTAAACACATTGACATTATCCTGATCCTGCAAAACCAGATCCAGGTGGGTGATGTTGGATTCGGCGTAGTTCAATTCCAGGGCTTCGTGTTTCTTGCTTGAAGAGCGTGATAACTGCACCTTGAAACTGGCTTCTTCCCCACAGAATACCGGCGGTGAAGCCTGGCTTGCCAGGTGCAGCTGGTTGAGATTGTTGAAGCTGTAGAGTATCGCCAGAATGAATATACTTACCATCAGGAAAGCCAGTCCAAATGCCAAGCTAACCGCATAATTGATTGCGGCGATAAAGATCAACCCCGCTGCCGTTACAAACATCAGCCCATTTCGGGTAGGCATAATATAGATGATGCGACGGTTCAACGTTACCTTGTTGCGCGGAGGAATTCGCTCCGCCATCCAGCGCTCGACTCTCTTCTTCCAATGCCTGGTTATGCTGAATGCCATGGGGTGCCCGCTAACGACGGTTATAGAGCGTCCAATCTTTATTCAATAACATCAACTTCGTTGAGTAAGCGCTGCACAAGGGAAGCGCCGGTATGGCCATCTTCATCGCTAGTTGCGCGCAGGCGATGTTCAACTACATTGGGCAGAATCGTCTGCACATCTTCAGGTACTACGTGGTTTCTGCCACACATCAGCGCCCAGGTCTTCGAGGCACGCATGATGGCGAGACTCCCACGCGGCGAAAGACCAAAATGAAACTCTTCCTTGCCCCTGGTAAAGGCTATCAGGCGTTGTACGTAGTCAAGCAATGCATCGCTGGCATTGACTTCGGCGGACTTGCGACGAAATTCTAGAACGGCGTCATTCGACAGACACTGCTGCACTTCCTTCACCTTATCGCGTTCGGTGTTCATTTCCAGCAACTCTCGCTCGGCGCGCTGGTCAGGATAGCCGAGCCGTAACCGCATCAGGAAACGATCGAGCTGGGACTCCGGCAGCGGATAGGTACCTGCCAGGGTACTCGGATTCTGGGTCGCAATAACAAAGAAGGGATCGGGCAGACTACGGGTCTCACCTTCCACAGAAACCTGCCTTTCTTCCATTGCTTCCAGCAATGCGCTTTGGGTCTTGGGAGTGGTGCGATTGATTTCATCGGCCAGCACCAGCTGACTGAATATCGGCCCGGGGTGGAAGCTGAACTTGGCAGTAGTTTGATCGAAGATTGAAATCCCGAGAATATCCGCCGGTAGCAGATCGCTGGTAAACTGAATGCGGTTGTAATTCAAATGCAGGGCTTTTGCCAGGGCGTAAGCAAGCGTGGTCTTCCCCATGCCGGGAAGGTCTTCGATTAACAGATGCCCGCCTGAAAACAAACAGCACAGCGCTAAGCGGATTTGATGATTTTTGCCTAGCAGGGCCTTGCCTACTTCATTGACTGTGGCCTGCACCTGTAAAGAAAACTTGTTCTCTACCAGGTGAGCCCTGCTGTCGGCCTTCTTGTCCAGATTAAGTGAAAACATGGTGCGTTATCTTTCCCGCAGAATCAGAGGTTTATCCGTCAAAATGCAGATCGGTTACCAGGTTATGCTGCTTGGTAAGGCTGTTCTTATTATTCGCTCGTTTGGCAGCATCGTTGCGCAGATTGGCCAGGCGTTTCAGGTAAACCTCGTCCACGTCTCCTGTAATGTATTCGCCATTGAACACAGAACATTCAAATTGGGTAATCGCCGGATTGCCTTCCGCCGCCGCCGCGATCAGATCGTCCAGGTCCTGGTAGATCAACCAGTCCGCACCGATCAATTTCTCCACTTCGGCATCAGTCTTGCCGGCGGCAATCAGCTCGGAGGCGGAAGGCATGTCGATGCCATAGACATTGGGGTAGCGAATAGCGGGTGCGGCTGATGCAAAATAGACTTTTTTCGCGCCGGCGTCTCTGGCCATCTGGATAATCTGCTTACACGTCGTTCCTCGCACAATAGAGTCGTCCACCAGCAACACATTTTTGCCCATAAATTCGAGCTCGATAGCGTTTAACTTTTGCCTGACAGATTTCCTGCGTTGGCTCTGACCCGGCATAATAAATGTACGGCCGATGTAGCGGTTCTTGACGAAGCCTTCACGAAACTTCAGCCCGAGTAAATTGGCCAGCTCCAGCGCCGAAGGTCGGCTGGTGTCAGGAATTGGAATGACCACATCGATATCGAGGTTGCCATCAGGCCGTAGTCTTCTTAGTTTCTCACCAAGTTTCTCCCCCATTCGCAGGCGCGCCTTGTAAACTGAAATACTATCCATCATGGAATCGGGTCGAGCAAAATACACGTGCTCGAAAATGCAGGGTGTATGTATCCCCGGCGCAGTGCAGATCTGGGTATGTAGATTACCGTCTACATCGATGAAAACCGCCTCGCCTGGCGCCACGTCTCTTTCTACTTCGAAGCCCTGGGAATCCAGCGCCACGCTTTCCGATGCGATCATGTAATCCTTGCCTTTTGCTCCCTTACGACTTCCGAATACCAGCGGACGTATGCCATTTCTATCTCTAAATCCCAGTATTCCATAACCGCTAATCATTAGTACTGCGGCGAACCCACCTCGACATCTCTGGTGCACACCGGCGACTGCGGCAAACAAGTCCGCAGGGTTCGGTTTGATTTTTCTACGGCGCTGTAATTCGTGGGCAAAAATATTTAACAACACCTCTGAATCTGAATCTGTATTTATGTGGCGCAGATCTTCTTTAAACAGATCACGGCTCAACTCAGCGGTGTTCGTAAGATTGCCATTGTGAGCCAGGGCAAGGCCGTAAGGCGAGTTGACATAAAAGGGTTGGGCCAGCGCCGGGCTGGAACTCCCTGCTGTCGGGTAGCGTACATGACCGATTCCCATCTGCCCGGTCAGCTTGAGAATGTGTCTGGTTCGGAACACGTCCTTGACCAGGCCGTTGTCTTTGCGCAGGTTTAACTTGCCGTTATCACTGGTCATTATCCCAGCGGCATCCTGCCCTCGATGCTGCAGCACTGTCAGCGTATCATAGATGCAAACCCCTACATCAACGCTCGTTACTACCCCAACCAATCCGCACATAGCGCGCTCCGTGACCTGTCTGTCATTTTCAGGTTCAGCAAAATCCATTCCCAGAGTTGGATTGACCTACTCAAAGAGTTGAATTGACGCTGTTCATGTCCTCTATAAAAATGCGTGACCATTCAATCATCGCCATTCCGTGCGGAATTAACGTCGAATGCTGCCACTGTTCAGTCTCCGAAACAAACACACTGGTAATAAACAGTATCACCAGCACTATTATCACACCCCGGACAACCCCGAAAACTCCGCCGAGTAGCCGATCCAGTACCTTAAGGCCTGTGATGGTCAATAACTTCGACAGAAGATGGTTAAGCAGCGTACCAATCATCATCACAATCACGAAAATCAGGGCAAAAGCAACTACATACCGAACGCTGCTGCTTTCTATGACATTGATCAGCACTTCTGACAGGGCCTCACTGTACACCCTTGCCACCAGCAAAGCTGCGACCCATGTCACCAATGACAACACTTCCTTGACCAGGCCCCGCCACAGGCCGAACACGCAGGACAAGGTGGTTACTACCAGGATCGCCGTGTCCACACCATTCATCAGGCAGTCTGCTTCAAATGCTTGTTACAGTTGTTCCACTTCATAGCGGACCACCATGCCAGCCAACTGAAATTCATCCTGCAATCTCTGCTGATAGTCATCGACCAGCATGCGTTCTAACCAGGGTCCGACATACACGGCAGTAAGAGTGCCTTGTTGGCTGTTTATAGAACGGGCATAGGCCTTGTATCCGGCCGCCTGCAATCGTTGCAGTAGGTTATTCGCATTGGCAGCATCTGCAAAGGAACCCAGGCGTACGCTCCAACCCTGAGGCAGACCGCGGCGGTCCAGACTGGGTATTTCACGAGTGAATGCAGGCACGGAGGTGCTGACTTCGACAACGCTGGAATCTGTCTGTGCCGCCGGTACGATCGCCTGCGCAGTTTCAACAGCAGGCGCAGGATCGGAATCGGGTGCAACTGGTTCGGCGTCGGCGATGATGAGCGGACGGAATTGTTGTGGTTCCGGAAGAATCGTTACTATTGGTGCTTCGGGTATGCGACTGGTCATTTGGTTTTGATAACTTCCCTGCCCGTCAAAAACTATTGGCAGGAAGATAAGCGCAAGGGCCAGCAGCACAACCGTGCCGACAATTCTTTGTTTAGTTCCCTGCTTCAATCTGAAAGATCCCCGAACCTCAATAATTCACCAGTTACGGTTCCTGAATTCGAATTCATTGAAGAGGCTGCATCCATCATGCCTCCAGTTTCGCCTTGCTTAGATTGCGAGTAGCAGCAACGGTGAAAAACGAACCAGTAACCACGACGAGATCCTCATCAGTGGTTTCACGGCAAGCGGCCCGGTAGGCAGCGACAGCGTTATCATAACGCCGCAGTACTGAGCCGTAACCGAGCCGTTCAAGCCGGCTGTAAGCCTCGTCTACAGGCATGCACCGGGGTTCATCGACCTGCGCAATATAGCAGATGTCCAGGCAGGATTCTAAAGCCTCAACCATCTCTTCTATATCTTTATCTGCCATTACCGCCATGACTACAGCAATTTCACGGATAGCCGGATTATTCCTGCGCAGGACCAGCAATCCCTCCGCCAGGTGGGCAGCTCCGCCCCTATTGTGGGCCACGTCGAAGATAATTTTTCTGCCAGTTTGCGTATCGATACGCGGTTCGAATCGCCCGGCCACTTGCAGCCCACCCAGAGCCGTGCGAACCGCAGCGACATCGAATTGAACCGGCAGTAGTGCCATTGCCTGAATCGCCAGCACCGCATTGCACAGGGCTATACCAGGCACCGGTAAATCCTGCAGCAGCACTTCTGCGCCCGTCGCATCCTGTCCAGTGAAAGTCCAGCCAGAGCCCGCGTTATTGACTTCGCAGCGGCAATCCACTGGCGTCATAAGTAGCGGCGACTGCAGTTGCCGTGCCTTGTTCACGATGCTCATTCGCGGCTCGCTATCGCCGTAAACGACTGGCACCATTGGGCGAATGACCCCCGCTTTTTCTGCCGCAATGCTTTCCAGGTCAGCGCCCAGCCAATCCTGATGATCGAGACTGATATTGGTTATCACCACCAGATCGGCTTCGACAATGTTGACTGCATCCAGCCTGCCTCCCAACCCGACTTCCAGAATTGCCACATCCAGCTCGCTACGATTGAAAAGCCACAATGCGGCCAGTGTTGCGAATTCGAAATAGCTGAGTGAAATCTCTCCACGATTCGCTTCTACACACGCGAATGCTGCGCAGAGTTGCCGATCAGCAACTTCGGCCCTGCCGATTCTCACGCGTTCATTAAAATGATGAATATGCGGAGATGTATAAGCCGCGGTCCGGTAGCCTGCACATTCCAGCAGTGCCTCCAGACCGGCGACAGTGGATCCTTTGCCATTGGTACCGGCTACGATAACGACATGACGAGCAGGCTTGACCAACTCCATGCGCTGGGCAACCGCACGGATACGCTCCAGGCCCAACTCGATTTCCCGTGGATGAACGGCAGCTATGTGCTGCAACCAGAAGTCGAGGTCATCGACCGCATTGACACTGTGGGGCATCAAGATCCTGTGGCTTTGAAATACAGTAATTTGTCCAGTAAGGAAGCGATCTTGTTGCGCATTTCACGCCTGTGCACAATCATGTCGATGGCCCCGTGCTCAAGTAGAAATTCACTGCGCTGAAATCCTTCCGGCAGTTTCACTCGCACTGTTTGGCGAATAACATCCGGGCCGGTAAAACCAACCAGCGCATTGGGCTCGGCAATATTGATATCCCCGAGCATGGCCAGACTGGCCGATACGCCTCCATAGACAGGATCGACCAGCACCGAGATATACGGCAGGGATTCGGACCTTAATTTTTCCAGCGCCGCTGAAGTTTTCGCCATCTGCATCAGCGATAACAACGCCTCTTGCATACGCGCTCCGCCGCTGGTTGAGAAACACACCAGGGGTAGGCCTTCGGCGATACAGGTGTTCACTGCCTGGGTAAATTTTTCGCCAACCACCACACCCATGGAGCCACCGATGAAGCCAAATTCGAACGCCGCCACAACCAGGGGTATCCCGTTCATGCGTCCTTTTACTACGATCAGCGCATCTTTCTCACCAGTGCCCTTCTGGGCGGCGCTCAGGCGGTCTTTATAGCGCTTAAGATCCTTGAATTTGAGCAGGTCCACCGGTTCCAGGTCCGGAGTCAGCTCCACCTGGTCACCGCTGTCCAGAAACAATTCAATGCGCCGCCGTGCGGTAATTCGCAGGTGATGGTCGCACTTCGGACAAACATCGTAATTTTCCGTCAGCGTCTTCTTATAGAGCATGGCATCGCAGCGCGGGCATTTCTTCCACACCCCTTCCGGGATCGTGCCTTTCTTCTTGCTGTCGGCTCCGCTGGTGGAGATCGACGGCAGTATTTTGTCAATCCAGCTCAACTTAATTCCTTATCATTCAATGGCTTAAATAGTTTACTTAAGGTTATTTAGCACTTCCCTGGCAACCCCTATTATAGCGCTACAGCGCTGTAATTCTGGCCCTTCCTGCCGCGGCGTGCCTGGTAATTCCGCAATTTTGCTCACCAGGGCACTACCGATCACCACGCCATCCGCCAATTCTCCCATAGCCCGGGCACTTTCGGCGTCCTTTATTCCAAAACCAATCACGATTGGCAAGTCAGTTAGACCCCGCAGGGCGCGGATGTTCTCCCGCACTGAGTCATAATCAGTCAGGGCCGCCCCGGTAACTCCCTTTAAAGACACATAGTACAGGTAGCCACTGCTGTAGGCGCTGATGTCTGTGGCGCGCTGTAGGCCAGTGGTTGGCGCGACAAGGTAGATCGTATCAATGCCGGCGGCCTGCAATTGCGCGTGTAAGGGCGCCGACTCTGCGGGCGGCATATCGACGATCAGTACCCCATCCACTCCCGCCGACTTCGCCGCGCCGACGAAATGCGCATAGCCCATGATTTCAATCGGATTCAGGTAGCCCATCAGCACTATTGGCGTGTCGTTATCTTGCTGCCTGAATGCCGTCACCAGCTTTAATACGTCCTGCAGGCTGGTGCCCGCGGCCAGGGCCCGCTCGACACCGCGTTGGATTACCGGCCCATCGGAAGAAGGATCACTGAAGGGAATACCGAGCTCGATAATGTCAGCCCCCCTGACCACCAGTTCATGCATGAGTTGCAGGGTGCTGGAGAGATTGGGATCTCCGGCGACCAGATAAGGGATGAGCAATTTGTCACCCTGCCTGGTAGCTCGTTCGGCAGTCCGCGCTATTCGACTCATAAGATCGCCTACAGCTTGATTCCTTCAAGGCGGGCAACGGTTTCAATGTCCTTGTCACCGCGCCCTGAAAGATTGATTACGATGGCTTGCCCGGTATTCATTCTGGCCGCCAGCTGTGTGCCATAGGCAACGGCATGACTGCTCTCCAGAGCAGGAATAATTCCTTCCAGCTCGGTTAATTGATGAAATGCAGCCATCGCTTCGGCGTCCGTTACGGTGACATAGTCCACCCGCTTGAGGTCCTTCAGCCAGGCGTGTTCCGGACCTACTCCCGGGTAATCCAGGCCCGCCGATACGGAATGAGTATCCATGATCTGACCATCGGCATCCGTCATCAGGTAGGTCCTGTTGCCATGTAAGACACCTGGCTTGCCGGCACACAGTGGTGCGGCATGGGCACCTGTTTCCAGTCCCAAACCGCCTGCCTCTACCCCGTACATCGCTACTTCATCGTCATTCAGGAACGGGTGGAACAAGCCAATTGCATTGGAGCCACCTCCTACGCAGGCCACCAGGGCATCTGGCAGGCGCCCGATCTGTTCCAGCGATTGCTCTTTGGCCTCACGGCCGATGACACATTGAAAATCGCGCACCAGCTGAGGATAGGGATGCGGACCCGCCACGGTGCCAATAATGTAGTAAGTGTTGTCTACGTTGCTAGCCCAATCACGCATCGCTTCGTTCATTGCGTCTTTCAGGGTGCGTGAACCAGATTCGACCGAGACAACATTTGCCCCCAGCAGCTTCATCCGATAGACGTTGGGTGCCTGCCTGACGATATCAGCGGCGCCCATATAGACATGGCACTCCAGACCCAGTCTCGCTGCCACTGTGGCGCTAGCCACGCCATGCTGACCTGCTCCGGTCTCGGCGATGATTCGAGTCTTGCCCATATGCTTCGCCAGCAGAGCCTGTCCAATGGTGTTGTTCACTTTGTGGGCACCGGTGTGATTCAGATCTTCGCGCTTCAGATAGATGTTCGCGCCACCACAAGTGCTAGTGAGCCGCTCCGCAAGGTACAGCGGCGAGGGTCTGCCCACGTAATGCTTCAACTCATAATCAAACTCTTGCCAGAATGACTCATCTGCCGAAAGCTGTGCGTAGACTTGCGCCAGCTCTTCAACAGCGCTGATAAGTGTTTCTCCGACAAAGATTCCGCCGTAGGGACCGAAGTGGCCACTGCTGTCCGGACCATCGAACCCTAACGAGCGTTCTACGCCTGCGGCGTTCTTCACGTCAGACACTTCTTGCTCCTTCAATAAATGATTTCAATTTTTGCGGATCTTTAATACCCGGAGATAATTCGACACCGCTGCTAACATCTACACCGAATGGCGCTACCCTTGCTATCGCTTGCCGGATATTCTCAGGATTAAGCCCGCCGGCGAGTACCAGCTTCAGGGATTCGCTTCTCACGATAGTTTCAATCCTGTTCCAGTCGAAGCTCTTGCCAGTGCCACCTGGCACCTTTTCATCAAAACTGTCCAGCAATATAAATTCCGCTGACCTGAAGTCCGCTATCTGTCGCGATAGATCCAACTCGGAACCCACCCTGATTGCCTTCATGTAGGGCAGATCGAATGACTCGCAATATTGCGCCGACTCGTTGCCATGAAACTGCAGCAAATCCACCAATCCGGAGCTCACTACGGCGACTACATCTTCGGGTTCGGGATCGACAAACAGAGCGACAACCCTGACAGATTCTGGCAGCCCTTCCAGTATTTCTTCTGCGCGCCCCATATCAACGCAGCGTGGACTCAGCTTATAGAAATTCAAGCCAAGCGCTGAAGCACCCAGCTCCGCCGCCGCGAGAGCATCTTGCTGTCGCGTTATGCCGCAGATTTTAATCCAGAGATTTGACAAGGGTTTCATGAGTCGTGAAAGCGCGCATTCTACCACAACAAGTCGAACTGCTAAGCACTGGATGGCAAAAATGCCGGGATTGCCTCGCAGGCCGGCAGCTTGAATTCAGCTGGATAGCTAACCCCAACCAGATACAGCCCATCAGGTGCTGCCGTGGCACTGGAACGAGCCCTGTCCTTGAGGCCAATAAGTTGTTTAATCCAGTCCGCATCCTGCTCTCCTCTGCCTATATCCAGCAGCGCTCCAGTGATGTTGCGCACCATGTGTTGCAGAAAGGCGTTGGCACGAATGTCGATCACGATGAAGCGGCCTTGTCTGGTCACTGACACCTGGCTTACGTTTCTGAATGGTGTATTGGCTTGACAACCGGCTGCTCTGAACACCGAGAAGTCCTGTTCTCCTAACAAATGCTGTGCGGCGTTATGCATCGCTACACAATCGAGCAAGTCTCGCACATGGGTAACATGGCCAGCCATAATCGCCGGCGCCGTGTCTCGTTGATAGATTACATACTGATAGCGCCTGGAGGTGGCAGAAAATCGGGCATGAAATTCTTCACTTACATTTTTCGCCCACAGTACCCGAATGCTATCGGGAAGCAGGCTGTTGACGCCTCGAATCCAGGCTTTTTCTCCGCGGTCAATTGGTGTATCAAAATGTACCACCTGGCACGTTGCATGCACTCCAGCATCTGTACGACCGGCGCATATGGTTTTGATATCTGCATCAGCAACCTGCCCTAGTGCACGTTCGATCTCTTCCTGAATCGTACCGAGGCTGGGAGATTCCTGTTTCTGCCAGCCATTAAACGCCGTACCAGCATATTCAACGGCAAGCGCTATGCGTTTTTGGGAAAGGCGGGAAATGTCTGAGTTTGTCACACATTGCGTCGCTGGCGTTTGCCGCGACTAATTAATCAGATGGCTTGTCTAGTGAGGCTAGTAAATCTCTGGCTTCTTTGACCTGTACATCAGATCCTTCCTTGATGACTTCCTCAAGGATCTCCTTCGCACCTTCAGAATCACCCATCTTCTGATAGGCGTAAGCCAGTTCCAGCTTGGTAGCTGTCTCTTCGTCGTCAGAGAGCATTAATACTTCTTCCACTTCCCCGACAGATTCAATTTCTACCTCATCTTCGTCTGAGAGAAATTCAAGATCATCAAGGTCTTCGACTTCATCATCGACAGGCTCTTCGACTGGTTCTTCTGCTTCGATATCAACACCAGCACCGAGGTCTATTTCATCTTCCTGCTCGACTTCTTTGGTCTTGCCTGTATTCGCCGCAGCAGCTTCCGCATCGAGATCGAAGAAATCTTCATCATCATCGGCTATCTCGACTTCTGTCTCCGCTGCGGCAGTTGCTGTTTCTTTCACAGTTGCGGATTCTACCTCGACATCGAACTCATCCAGATCGAAATCGATATCACCTTCCAACTCGTCAACCTCTTCGACTGACGGCGCCAGATCCCTGGATTCTTCTTCGTCATCGTTGTCTTCTGCATCCGCCTCATCAATGTCGAAACTCACCTCTTCGATAGCCGGTATTGCTGCACCTTCATCCGCCGCCTTATCGACGACAGTATTGGCGTCCAGATCGAAATCGAATGTTTCCAGCTCCTCTTCGGGCTCTTTTTCAGCCTTGGCCTCGGGATTGATTTCAGCTTTGTCAAAATCGAAATCCAGAACGTGCTCATCCGCCTCGTCAGATTTGACCTCTTCTTCTGCGGATTCTACTTCAGCTGGCTTATCAGCAGCAGCATCATCAGTCTCGAAGGCGAAGGTTTCCAGATCGAGTTTCTCGGCTGTCTGATCTGCCTCAGCCTTGTTGGCTGTGGTTGCGACTTCCGCTTCAAATTCCAGCGCATCGAGCTCTTCAGGCTCAGCTGGTTTTTCGTCATCCGCAGGCTCCTCCTCGTCAATCAGTTCATCCAGAGTAACTGCATCGCTGGCGGCCTCATCAGCGACGCTATCTCCTTCTCCCAGATCGAAGGTCAGGTCCATAGCTTCCGGATCTTCAAACTCCAGGTCCTTAGCCTTTTCCTCGACAACAGCGGCGGCCTTCTTCTCCGGCTCCTTGTCCCTGGCTGATTCCTCAGGACCCTTTCCTGCCTCTTCACCAAACTCGAAACTGTCATCATCGAATGCATCGAGATCGATGCCCAGGTCGTCCAGGAATGATGCAGATTCCGCTTGCTTTGGTTTGGGTGCTGGTGCTGGTGCTTCGAATTCTATCTCGCCAGTGTCTGCGGTAGCGGGCGTATCTATAACTGCTGTCTCAGTCTCTTCGTCTGCAAACTGCTCTCTCAGGCGGGCGACCTGCCTGTCGATAACCGGGCTCATCTCAGCCGCTAGAATATCGGCATGGGAATTGAAAGCCGCCAGATCTCCCTGCAAGGCAACAACTCCTAACAACTTGAGCCGCAGCTCATGATTATCCGGATCTGTTTCGAGTTCAGATTGCAATAACTCGGCTGCGGCTTCTGGCTGATCCGCTGCGATGAATGCATCGACCTGGGCATTCAGGGCATCCTTCTGCGCAACTTCGGCGCTGTCAGCAGCAGCATCGTCGGCCCCGAGAATGTCATCCAGTTCACTGTCCAGCGCAGCGTCGTCAGCAAGTGCTGATTCTCGGTCGGCACCGGTCTCCTCACCTGCGTCGCCAGGAAATTCCTTCTCGGCCAATTCATCCAGAGATTCGTCTTCCAGCTTGGACGCCTTGTTGCGGCGCAAGAGCAATACCACCAGTAACAGTATGACCAGGCCAATTCCAAACAGCATCATCAGAGTATTGCCGGTGAGAATGCGCATGACATCATCAAGGATGCCGGAAGGACCGCTTACTGGTTCAGCCGCTTCCGCCTCTGCTGCGGTTATAGCCGCTGCCCGCGCGGCTTCCGCCTCGGCCTGGGCGGCTGCTTCCGCCAGCGATTCCTGCAATTGGGCGAGTTGCAAGTCCTGCAGACGAATAATTTCCTGGGCATCTGCTATCTGGGATTCCAGCAGTGTCATCCGCAATTCGAGTTCTTCGCGCACAATTCTGGCCCGGTCGGCCTCTTCCTGCCGAAGTGCAAGCTGATTCTCCAGTTCGGCGATGCGCCGATTGAATTCAGCATTCTCTTCGCTATTGAGTTCACTGGCGCCAGCGGAGGCGTCGATGGCATCCGGCTCAGCCGTTACCACACTCAGTTGTCCCTGCGGCTCGGCAACCTGCGCCGGCTCAGCGGTAGCCGGAGCCGCGAGCGGCTGTACATCGACTGCCGCGCTCTGTTGGTTCTGGCGTGCGACTTCATCGATAGCATCCTGGGGATTGATAGCCTCGATCTGAGCCAGGCTGGGCACCCTGAGCACCTGGCCACTACGCAGCTGATTTATGTTGCCGTCAGTGAAAGCATCCGGGTTTAATTCCTGGAGCGCGAGCATGGTTTGCTGGATCGAAACAGCATTGTTCGGACGCACCCGTAAGGCGATATCGGAAAGTGTGTCTGTGGCGGAAGTCTCTATCGTTTCCGGTTCGTCCAGAACTTCCGCCGCGGCAGGTTCTTCACTGGCAGCAATTTCTTCGGCAACCGGTTCCGGCTCCGCTGGCGCTTCTACAGGAACGGGTTCAGGCGCGGCTTCTGCAACTTCTTGTTCGACTAGCGGTGCGGCTTCTTCGACACTTTCAACTACGGCAGGCTCTTCCGCCGTCTCTTCAGCTAATTCAGTCGGCAGAACCTCCGGTTCGAGAATTTCTTCTTCGGGTTCAGGGGCTAAGGGCGCGACGGCAGGTTGCTCGATGATCTCCGGCTCTAGCACCGGTACGACCGATTGCGCTGGCGGGGTAACAGCCGGCGCGGCAGGTTCTACAAATGGCTGGGTGGCTGGTGCTACGCCGTCGGGTCGTTGCAGAACCGGGCTGATCGGTTGGCGCACATTCGCCGAGGGTTGCTGATCGTCAAATACCGGCAGATCCAGCAGGATTGTGTGCTCACTGAGCAGTCTGCCATTGGGCCAGCGAGTCTCGAGAATGAAGTTCAGATAAGGTTCACGGACGATCTGGCTGGAAGTCAGGGTAACGAAATTTCCCTGGTCCGTGGCCGCAATCGAGAAGCGAATATCGGAAAGAAAGCCGACTCTTTCAACGTTGAATCTCTGGAAATCATCTGCCGAAGCCAGCTGCACAGTGACGTCTTGCAGACGCGTAGTGCCCAACTGCAGAATCTCAATGCGAACCCGTAATGGTTGATTTAACGCCGACTCCACACTGACTGTACCGAGTCCCAGGGCATAGACTTGTGTCACCGCACTGCATAACAGCATGGCCAAAATGACGACGGATTTACGTAGCATAGTCCCTAATTCTCTCAACCGGCTCTGCAACAGGCTCAACCGAAGTTTCCAGTCTGCTTTGGCGTCCCGTGATTGACTTCTGCACCCCGAATTTTCCGTTTAATCGATGCCAGTGATCAATCAAAAAATCAATTAAGAATGTTTCTTCAGTACAGTCTGCAAGTATTCATTATAAGTAGCTTTTTATCAACTCTTCAGCGATCTGCACCGAATTCAAAGCCGCTCCTTTTCGCACATTATCGGCCACCACCCAAAGATTTATACCATTGGGAATCGAGATATCCTGCCGGATTCGACCCACGAAAACTGCGTCCTGGCCCGCAGATTCGTGAACTGCAGTGGGGTATCCCCCGTCTTTGCGTTCGTCAATCACAGTCACGCCAGCGGCTCTGCCCAATAATTCTCGCACTTCCTCGTCGCTGATAGGCTGATGTGTCTCAATCTGAATGGCCTCGGAATGCCCGTAAAACACCGGAACGCGTACGCAGGTGGCACTAACCTGGATGCTGTCATCAGCAAAGATTTTACGGGTTTCCCAACTCATCTTCATTTCTTCCTTGGTATAGCCGTTATCCATGAACTTATCGATGTGCGGCAGGGCATTAAACGCGATCTGGCGTGGATACACCTTGCATTCCGCGTCCCTGCCATTCAATAGCTCCGCCGTTTGACGGGCAAGTTCTTGCACTGCCGCCTTGCCGGTACCTGATACCGCTTGATAAGTGGCTACACAGATGCGCTTGATACCAACCGCGTCTTGGATCGGTTTCAGTGCCACCAGCATCTGGATCGTGGAACAGTTGGGGTTGGCAATGATATTGCGGTTCCTGTAGTCAGCGATACGCTCCGGGTTAACCTCCGGCACGACCAGGGGAATATCATCGTCGTAGCGAAAATGGGCGGTGTTGTCGATGACGATACAGCCCGTCTCAGCGGCTTTCGGCGCGAATTCTGCAGAAACGCTGCCTCCGGCTGAAAACAGACCGATCTGGGCCTTACTGAAGTCGAATTCTGCCAGGTTCTGCACTATATGGGGCTTGTTCTTGAACATGATCGTCTTGCCCGCCGAGCGCTCGCTGGCCAGGGGAAAGATTTCATTTACCGGAAAATCGCGCTGCTCAAGGATGCTCAGCATGACTTCGCCTACCGCTCCGGTGGCGCCAACTACGGCGACATTGTACTTACTCATCGTCTTCTCTCTAAGTGAATTTAAGGCTTAGCTAAGTTCTATAACTAACTGAATTTGCTTAATTTATGAATTTTCAGGCGTCGTGAAATACCAGGGGGCCTGGCCACGCCATTGGGTTTCAAACGCCTGGATAGCCGCGGCGTCTTCCAGTGTCAGGCCGATATCATCGAGGCCGTTCATCAGGCTATGCCGGCAAAATTCATCGACCTCGAAATTGATCGAGGTCCCGTCTGGCTTGACGATCGATTGCTCCTGCAGGTCGATCTCCAACTGGTAACCCGCGTTCGCGGTGACTTCTTCAAAGAGACCGGCAATCAGCGCCCGATCGAGCACGATCGGCAGCAAGCCATTCTTGAAACAGTTGTTGAAGAAGATATCGGCGAAGCTGGGGGCGAGAATTGCCCGGAACCCGTAATCATCGAGCGCCCATGGGGCGTGCTCTCGAGATGAACCACAGCCAAAATTGTCCCTTGTCAGCAGAATCGCAGCGTTCTGATAGCGCGGCTGATTCAGGACGAAGTCCGGATTAAGGGGCCGCTGGCTGTTGTCAGAATCCGGCTCGCCCTTATCCAGGTAGCGCTGTTCGTCGAACAGATTAACGCCGAAGCCACTGCGTTTGATGGATTTCAGGAATTGTTTGGGGATGATGAAGTCCGTGTCTACATTGGCCCGGTCCAGAGGCATCACCACACCTTTTTCTTTAATGAATTTTCTCATGTGTAAACTTTAACTCTATGTTTTAATTGATTATTTAACATATATTCCAGATCAGGCCAGATGCCTGACATCTACAAAATGACCATGAATCGCTGCCGCTGCCGCCATCGCCGGGCTCACCAGGTGCGTGCGTGCACCCGACCCCTGTCTGCCCTCGAAATTTCGGTTGGACGTTGATGCGCAATGCTTGCCTGCGCCAAGTTGGTCCGCATTCATCGCCAGGCACATGGAACAGCCCGGCTCCCGCCACTCCAGGCCAGCGTTTTTAAAAATCACATCGAGACCCTCAGCCTCGGCCTGCTTTTTGACTAATCCAGAGCCTGGTACCACCAGCGCCATTTCAATGGAGTCAGCAACCCGCTTGCCATCCACAATACGGGCGGCTTCGCGCAGGTCTTCGATGCGTGAATTGGTGCAAGAACCAATGAATATGCAGTCCAGCTTGATATCCTGAATCGCTGTACCACCCTCCAGACCCATGTATTTCAGGGCCTGTTGGATGTTTCCCCGCTTGATTGCGTCCAGTTCCAACGCCGGATCAGGTATCGAGCCGGTGATAGAGGCCACCATTTCCGGGGATGTGCCCCAGGTTACCTGGGGTTCAATCTCCTCGGCCTGCAGCTCGACCAGCTGATCGAATTTCGCGGCGTCATCAGTGACCAGTGTTTTCCAGGCTACAACTGCCTGGTCCCAGAGCTCACCCTTAGGTGCGAATGGACGGCCCTTGATGTAATTCAGCGTCGTGTCATCTACCGCTACCAGCCCGGCCCTTGCACCTGCCTCAATGGCCATATTACAGATGGTCATCCGGCCTTCGATAGAAAGCGCAGCAATCGCCTCTCCGCCGAATTCGATGGTATATCCAGTCCCGCCGGCTGTGCCAATCTTGCCAATAATGGCCAGCACCATATCCTTGGCCGTTACGCCCGGCATCAACCGACCATTGACACGTACCAGCATGTTTTTCGCTTTCTTCTGAATCAGGCACTGGGTTGCCAGCACATGCTCTACCTCGGAAGTACCGATTCCGTGGGCCAGTGCCCCCAGGGCGCCATGGGTGGAGGTATGGGAGTCGCCACACACAATAGTCATGCCCGGCAGTGTCGCGCCCTGCTCCGGTCCAACCACATGAACGATACCTTGACGTTCATCATTCATTTTAAGCTCGAAGATATTGAATTTTTTGCAGTTTTCATCCAAGGTATGCACCTGTAATTTCGACACGGGATCCTTGATTCCAGCCAGGCCCTGGCGGCGTTCTGCGCTCGTTGTCGGAATGTTGTGATCCGGTGTCGCGAAGTTTGCATCCTTACGCCAAAGGCGACGGCCCGCCAGTCGCAGCCCTTCAAAGGCCTGCGGCGAGGTAACTTCGTGGATCAGGTGCCTGTCGATATAGAGCAGCGCCGTGCCATTGTCCCGCTGCTTCACCAGATGCGCATCCCAAATCTTGTCGTACAGGGTTCTCGCCTTCATGTCTTCACCAAATTAAATAATTCATTAACTAATGCTTCTATCTATTTGTTTTAACAAAATTAAACGCTCTGGGAGAGCGCTTAACCTAGACTGGAGTTGTCGAGGGTTTCCGGCGCATTCCGGTCTGCGCCCGGTCTCTTAAGTAGTGATCCATAAGCACCAGGGCTAGCATCGCTTCGGCAATCGGCGTGGCACGAATTCCGACGCAGGGATCGTGTCGGCCGGTCGTCATCACCTCTTCGGCTTCCCCGTTGATATTGATGGACATTCCGGGGATACGTATGCTCGAAGTCGGCTTCAGGGCAATACTGGCCAGGATGTCCTGACCACTGGAAATACCACCCAACACGCCCCCGGCGTGATTGCTGAGGAAGCCTTCAGGAGTGATCTCATCCCTGTGCTCAGTTCCCTTCTGGGCCACCGAGTCAAAACCAGCGCCAATTTCCACGCCTTTTACCGCATTAATGCTCATCAGCGCCTTCGCCAGGTCGGCATCGAGACGGTCGAACACGGGTTCGCCGAGACCAGCAGGAACTCCGGAGGCTTGCACGGTGATCCGGGCACCAATGGAGTTGCCTTCCTTCGTTAAAGCCGCCATAAATGCCTCCATCTCAGCGACCTTCGCCACATCGGGGCAGAAGAACGCATTGCGATCGATTTCGGCAAAATCCACCTTCTCGACGGCGATCGGCCCCAACTGACTGAGGTAACCGACGATCTCGGTGCCACATTGCACCTTTAAATACTTCTTGGCAATTGCCCCAGCCGCGACTCGCATCGCGGTTTCTCTGGCGGAAGCCCGACCCCCGCCCCGATAGTCACGGATGCCGTATTTCTTCCAGTAGGTGTAATCGGCATGGGACGGACGAAATTGATCCTTAATCTTGCTGTAGTCTTTTGGCCGCTGATCCGTGTTCTCAATCAGTAAACCGATAGGAGTTCCGGTAGTCTTACCCTCAAATACCCCTGACAGGATCTTCACGGCATCATCTTCACGCCGCTGGGTGGTAAACCGGGACTGACCGGGTTTGCGGCGGTCCAGGTCCCGTTGCATGTCTGCTTCGTTTAATTCCAATCCTGGAGGGCAGCCATCGACGATACAACCCAGTGCCGGCCCGTGGCTTTCACCAAAGCTAGTCACCGTAAATAGCTTACCAAAAGTATTTCCTGACATCTGAATGCTCGAACTGTGGTACGCGGGGCTGGCAGGGCTAAAAAGCAGGGCATTTTACACTAGATTCTGTTCTCGAATACAGTACAGCGGCGGTCCGAGCGGTTTTTCATCCTGGCTAGATAAATTGCTTCTGGTACTTTTTAAGCTGTTTGGCCGTCAAGGCGAATACACCCTCACCCCCTTCTGCGAATTCGAGCCACAGCAGGGGTATCTGAGCCAGGCGCTCTGCTAGTGCAGCAGCCGAATACCCCACTTCCATGATCAGCAGACCATCGCTGTGGAGATAGTCCACCGCTGACCGTAATATCTCCAGGGGAATCTGCAGGCCATCGTTGGCGCTGAATAATCCTGACTCGGGTTCGTGTCGATACTCTGGCGGCAGCGAATCAATTTCCTTTTGCGGTACATAGGGAGGATTGCAAAGGATTAAATCATAAGTGTCAGTCAATGCCGTGAATAAATCCGAATGCACTGCCGTTACTCGATCGGCAACACAATGCAGTGCGATATTGGTCTGAGCGAGCGCAAGGCAATCGGAGGAAATGTCCGCCAGGTCAACATAAACGTCAGGGAATTCAAGCGCACAGGCGATGCCTATACAACCACCACCACAGCAAAGATCCAGAATTTTGTCCGGTGTCGAGTTGATTAACGCCGCAAAGCCCGCCCCTATTAGTTCGGCTATTGGCGAACGGGGAATCAAGGCCCGCTTATCGCATTTAAATCGATACCCGGCAAACCAGGCCTCGCCTACCAGGTAGGCGACAGGTGTCCTCTGTTCGATGCGCTGGGTAAGCAGGACCTCAAGCAACAGCCGTTCTTGAACCGATATCATACGGTCGATTCGCTTCGGATCCTGTGCAAATTCGAGTGCCAGTACACTGTACACCAGGTAGATAGACTCATCGTACGGGTTATCAGTGCCATGCCCGTAGTGCAGTTGAGCATTTGCTAACCGCTGCGCAACTTCTTCTATGTAATCATGCAATTGCATACTGCACCGCAGGGTTTATTGCCCTGCTTTTCAGCAAAAAGACTTTACGATTATAAAGGGTTATCGTAGGGTAGCCTCCTTTAATTCAAGGAAGCACTGAACTTCGTCTCAAGGTCCAGGAAAATGGAACACTCATACTTAGAAATTATCAAAGAAATCGGTGAGAACCCGGATCGACCCGGTTTGAAAGACACGCCAGGGCGCGCGGCCAGCGCCATGCGTTTCCTGATGCAGGGTTACCACATGGACATAGACCAGGTTATCAACAATGCCCTGTTTCCTTCAGATACCGATGAGATGGTGATAGTCAAGAACATTGAACTCTACTCCATGTGTGAGCATCACATGCTGCCTTTCATTGGAAAGTGCCATGTTGCCTACTTACCAAATGGCAAAGTCTTAGGTCTCTCCAAGATAGCTCGTCTGGTGGAGGTCTTTGCACGAAGACTACAGATTCAGGAAAACCTGACTAATGAAATCGCCAACTGTATTGTCGAAAAAACCAATGGAGCTGGAGCCGCGGTAATAATTGAAGCACAGCACATGTGTATGATGATGCGCGGCGTTGAAAAGCAGAATTCAGTTATGACAACATCCTGCATGCTCGGTGCATTCCGGAGCAGCGCCAGCACTCGAGCCGAGTTTCTGTCATTACTGAAAGATTAGCGCAGCACTATTTCGATTCGATTCCGACAATTCCCAGCACTACATGCCGGTGCCAGCGGTCCGACTCCCTGCGCGATGATACGCCTGCCATCGATGCCCATATTCACCAGCTGACTCCTTACCAGTTCCGCCCTCGCCTGCGAACGCCTCATGAGAGACTCCAGTGATCCGGCACCACCCAGATGCGCCACTACATAGACATCGACACTCGGATCCGAACGCAGCAAGTCTGCAGTTTGCTCCAGGGCGCTCTCATCGGACAACTGATTATCGGCAATAAATCCCAGCAATGGTAAAACTACACTGCCCTGTTCGCGAAGCTGGCTCAACAATTCACTGGTTTCAATAATACCGACACGCGTCGGCGCGCCACCGACTTCGACAATTTCGAGGTAGGCGTAGATTCTTCGATTACTGCGGGTGGTGATGTACAGGGCTATGTGGGGCGCGGTCTCTAATTCGCTGTTAACGCGCAATGCCATGTAGTACTGATTCCGCACGGGGCCGTAGAGAATGCGGTTTCCGAAAATATCGTTTGCCCAGTAGTTGCTGCTGCCACAGGCACTGCCTGAACAGTCGAATAATTTAGTGTAATCTTTCGCCAGCAACTGTTCACTGAAAAATTGGTACACATCCTCACCGGTAAATTCCTGCGCCACTTCATAGACTATCTTCGTCACGTCACCGCGCAGGCGCTCCGAGTTTTCAGGCTCAACCTGCCCGCGCGTGCGCTGCAGTCCACTGAGGACCAGTCTATAGTTAACGTTTTCTTCGAATTCCATGCTGACAATTTCCGAATCGGGAAATCGATCCAAAAGTGGATGATCTTTATAGCTCGCAGCGAGTGGCGCGGGCTGAGCCACAGACGCAGCTGCACAGAGTAGAGTCACTTTGGCAATCAAAACTATAAGGAGGAGATGCAGCCGGTTTCTAATCATGGTCCCAGTGTGTATTTTATTTCGCCGCAACCAGGCGCCACTATGTCCATCATCACACACACTATTGTGCTGGTCCCTATTTGACGATCACTCTGCGTGGTGCCATCCACAAGCAAAGAAAGTAAATCAGACAACAATGGATTGTGACTTACCATCAACAAATTGTGCTGCTGGTTTTCTTCAATTAGATTCATTGTATCGTACGGGTCTGCCTCGGGAGTAATGCGATCACTGACCTCGAATTCCACGCTGGGAAATGCAAGCCTGAAATCTGCAGCCGTCTGCCGTGCACGCTCATAGGGACTCATTATCCCCTTGGTCAGATCAGGCGATTGCAGAAAAAATTTCTTCACCGCAGCACGATTCTGTACGATACCATGCGGTGTCAATTCTCTCTCGGAATCGGACGCCGCGCGTCTATCTGCATTTCCATGCCGTACCAGATAAAGCAACATCTTAATCGCTGTTTTCCTTAATTCTTCTACGTTTGTTCAGAGGGAGTTGAATCAGTCCGTGGTAGCCCCCCATCAGAAGCTGTTTCCGAATTTGTGCTCTTGGACTTCTTAGGCGCCGCTTTTTTAGCGGCAGTCTTCCTCACTGCTTGCTTGGCTGGCGCTTTCCTGGCTGGCTCAGCCGCTGCTTTGTTTGCTGATTTAGCCGTTGGCGCCGGATTGAATTCGTCGTTCTTTACTTCTGGAAAATCCGAAAATGGAAACGGTTTGGTGTTTGAGTTGTAGGACAAGAACTGCAGTACCTGGAATATGTACTTGCTCAATGCGGCACCAAGAAACCGCAGATTGCTATTGCTCTCGCCAGTGATGATGACGAACAGTGCTTGCACAATCATCAGCACCAGGATGATCGGTGCAATAATCAGATAGAGCACTATCGCGAACGCTAACATGAACAGGACACGAATCCAGGCCGATGCCTCTTTCAGGTTAGCAACTAATTCATCAAGTTCTTCAGACATTTCTCTTCCCCTATCCCCCAATCGTGGTTGTGGCTTTGCTAGCTCGTTCAGGTGCTCACTCAGCTCTCCTGATCACTGGTCTTCGAGCAGAACTTTCTCTTTATTTGCTGCAAATTCTACATCCAGAGCCTGCTCGCTCAACATCAATGAAGAAATAATATTCTTCATCGATTCGTTTTCGTAAATAATTCGATACAAGCCACTGGCCAGTGGCATATAGACACCAAGTTCCTCTGCTTTCTCCTTGACCTGTTTGACGGTATTGACTCCTTCCGCCACCTGGCCGACCTCGGCAATGGCTTCGGCGATGGTTTTGCCGCTACCCAGCGCCAGGCCGATGCGGTAATTACGGCTCAGCGGAGTCGAACAGGTGACTATCAGATCCCCTACTCCCGCCAATCCGAGAAAGGTCATTGGGTCAGCCCCGAGTTCACGGCCAAAGCGCGCCATTTCGGTGAGACTACGAGTCACCAACATGCTGTTGGTGTTGTAACCCATGCCCAGTGCAGCTGCCATGCCGGCAATGATGGCATAAATATTCTTCAGTGACCCACCCAGTTCCACCCCAAACATATCATCGTTGGTATAGACACGGAAAAATTCAGATTTCAGGATATCTTTAACCCGATCCCTGACTTCTTCATGGCCACTGGCAATCACCGTACCAGTCAGATTCTTGGCGGCTATTTCCTTGGCCAGGTTAGGACCGCTAAGCACCCCAACCATAGCCTGAGGAGCCTCTTCGACCAGTATCTGGCTCATCAAATCGAAAGTACCGCCTTCGATGCCTTTCGTGGTGCTGACCAGGATCACCTGTTCGGGTGCATGCTTGACAACCAGCTTGACGACTTCCCGAAACGACGGGCTCGGAACTGCGACGAAGATTACTTCACTGCCGCTAACCGCTGTGGCCATATCCTCGGTCGCCACTACCCGCTCATTCAGCTTATACCCTGGTAGATATTCGGAGTTTTCGTGCCTGGTGTTGACTTCGTCGACCGCCGACTCATTGCGCATCCAGAAACCCACATCATGTCCATTCAGGGCAATGATATTCGCGATAACTGTCCCGAAACTGCCGCCGCCGATAACGGAGATCTTGCTCAAGCTACAAAGGCCTCTGACTGCGTATTTAGCGGCTTCATGATAGTCCGATTGTCCAGTAATACCAAGGCGTGCCGGCCGGCCACGGCTATTTACGGCCGATGTTGAGCGTTAACGGCCAGCTTACCTTCTTAACCGGATCTCGACCCCAGGCCTCTCTCAATTGATCATTTACCTGCTCCAGAGGATTTTCGCCACTCGCTCGAATAAAGCGTTGTACCGCTGACCAGGACATCAGGTAGCCCAGTAACTGCTGCAGGGACCATTCAACATGCATCTCAATAGAGGGAGCACTCATCAGGGTATACGGAAACTCGATACCCTCATAGCGAGCTTCCACCATGCAGCGCTCGGTTGGCCAATAATCCCCCACTATATCTGCATAGAGTCGATGCACGATGGCATCCACCTCAGTGTCGATCTCATGCTGGCCGTAACTCCAGACGGCGAGCACGCCCTGTTTTTTCAGAACCCTGTCGGCAGCGACGAAGAACGCGTCGATATTGAACCAATGCAGTGCTTGGGCCACGGCGATCAGATCTACCGATTCTCCCTCCAGCGTAGGATTTTCGGCGGGCATGACAGCGTATTCGACATTTACAGCGGGCAGCGCCTGAGCGATCTGTTCGGCACTGGCATCAGTGGCGACTACTCTGCCGAAGTAGCGCGCCAGCGACAGTGCTGCCTGGCCGTTACCAGTAGCACAGTCCCAGGCTAGCGAGTGCTGTGCGCAACACGTTCTCAGGTAGCTGAACAGCTCATCCGGGTACTGCGGTCGCGCCAGCGCATAGGATTGGGCATGCCTGGAAAAATGATCCTTAAAAGTCATCTGCAGACCAATTAGCTCTCTCCCGCCATCAACACGATGCGGTTTGACTGAAAGAATACCAGCGCATCATAGATCCGGTTCGAGACCGTCTTCGGAGTAATTGAGGCACCAACAAACTGGTCGTATTCGTTCTGGGGTGTTATTACCTTCCAGCTGATGCCCAGGATGTCACGCATACTGCTATTGGTGAATTCTTCCATCCACTTCGATTGAATGACAGCCACTACCCCATAGAGTGTGTCAGTCTCAAGATCATCGATAACGCGCGCGGCACGAATTCTGCCAAACATATCGACAGCAACCAGCAATTCAACGGTACCGTTAAACCCGTCATCGGCTGTGGCTGGCACGGCGATGGCAGTGACTTGTGTCCCCTGCCTGGCAATGTAGGCCAATCGATCTCGATTCAGCCCCAGCAGATGCACATTGACTAGCGAGGCATGTGCACCGCTGGCAGGTATCAGCACAGAATCCAGCAGCGGGTCATTATCGAAGCTACCAGGCTCGAACAGCAGGGTTAGATTCTGTCGATCGAAGTCCTGCCTGCTCTTGAGCAGAACCTCCTCACTCAGATACCCGACCAAGCCCAGCACAACTACCAGTCCCAGGCCGATCAATAGTCCATGGATTTGTCCCATAGTGTTCAAACTCGTTCATCTAGATGAGTCGTCACCTTGTGCAGGCGGAACTGAGTCGGCGCCGGATTTTTACGCCAGGTTAAATAAACAGTCATTAGATAGCGTGCGCTAGATAAAGGCCGAGATAGTCTCAATGAGGCTCATTACCGGTGCCGGATAAATTCCCAACACTACCAACAAGATAAAGAGTACGACGAGAACTCCTTGGGAACTGAGGCTCTGGGTACCCGTCAGTGGTAAAGGCCTGGCATCGGTCGCCGGTAACAGCATGCAGTACACAATGCGCAGGTAGTAATACAAACCAATCCCGCTGCCAATAACCAGGACACCCAGCAGAACCCAGAGTGCAGACTCGACACCGGCAAGGAAGATATAAAACTTACCGATAAAGCCAACCGTGAGCGGAATGCCCGCCAGGGACAGTAACATACCGGTGAATATAGTGGCTAGCCAGGGTGCGCGCCAGAACAAGCCCTGGTAGTCAGAAATATCATCAAGTTCTTGCTGACTATTGGACACCACCGTGGCTACCCCGAACGCGCCGACTGACATGATCACATAGGCAAGCAGGTAAAATGTTACTGCCTCGATGCTCACCGTGCCTTCGGCGAAGAAACTGGCGATTACAGCAATAAGCAGGTAACCCATGTGGGCAATCGAAGAATAAGCCAGGATACGCTTCAGGTTATTTTGCAGCAGTGCCAGCACATTTCCGGCCAGTATCGACACAACGGCCAGCAGTGAGAATACGGCCACTACCGAGGAAAAATTTAGCGCGCCGGAGATTTCGACGAAACGCAGCAAGATCACGAACATGGCCGCCTTGCCGATGGTGGCAAGGTAGGTAGTCGCTGGCAACGGCGACCCCTCGTACACGTCCGGTGTCCACAGATGAAAAGGCGCCAGGGATAGTTTGAAGGCGATACCCGCCGTGATCAGTAGTAACGCGGCGATGGTATAACCTTCCCCGATTCCTGAGCCAACAGCAATCAAGCTGCTGAATGCCAGCGTTCCGGTCTGTGCATACACCAATGCCATACCGAACAACATGAAACCCGACGCTGTTGCGGATAACACCAGGTATTTAACCGAAGCTTCTAAAGGATACTTGGCAGAACTGCCGGTATGTACAGGATACGCCACCATGCCATACAGCGACATACTCAATGTCTCGAGTCCGAGAACCGTACTCACGAAATGATTACTGCTGACCATGACGATTGCACCGATAGTGGCGGTGCCAAGCAGCAGGTAATACTCTTCCTTGGTATCATTGAGGTTCGACAGGTAGGGAAAACTGAAAATAGCGATAAACATCGCCACTGCACAAGTGATGACCGTGAAGAATAGACTGTACTGATCGATAATCAGTAGCGGCGTAATCTGCTGATTGGTCCATGGCATCATGATGGCCGCCACCAGTGTGGCTAACAGTAAGCCGGCGATGGTAATACCGGCTGTCAGCAAATAGCTGCGGCGAATACCGATGACGACCATGGCCAGCACGGTAGTACCGGTTACAATCAGCAACGGCAGCAGAGGCAGTAAATCAGCAAGCGTCATCGTCATCTCAGTTTTGCACCACCGTGGCAATAATCAATTCCGATCTCGCCAGTATCTCGTTCAAGGCGCCCGCGGAGAGATCAAGAAACGATTGGGGGTACATACCCATCCATACCAGGCCTAACATCATTGCACCGAAATACACCATTTCCCGACGACTCAAGTCAGCAAGATGGCTGTCGTCAAAATTGCTGCTGGTGTACTCACCATGAAATATTTTTTGAATAACCCACAGCGAATAGACTGAGGCAAGAATCAGGCCGAATGCTGATATCACGGTTAACGGTATATTCGCCTGGAAGGCTCCCAGCAGCGCCAGGAATTCTCCGATAAAGTTACCCAGGCCCGGCATGCCCAATGCTGCAATAGAAAAGAACAAGGCGACCGTTGCCATATAGGGAACTTTCACCAAGAACCCGCCCATATCAGGAATGTTACGAGTATGAATTCGATGCTGGAGACTACCGGCCAGCATGAACAATGCCGCCGCACTCAAGCCATGCGCCAGCATCGTCATCACAGCACCCTGCAGTGCCTGTTCGTTCCACGCATACACCCCCAGCGTAACGAAGCCCATATGACTGACACTGGTGTAGGCTATGAGGCGTTTAATGTCGGTCTGCGCGAAGGCCACCTTGGCACAGTACAGAATACTGATTGCTGCCAATGTCATCGCCACCGGTGCAAATGCCATGGAGGCTTCAGGAAACAAAGGCACGGCAAATCGAATCAATCCATAGGCACCGGTCTTCAGGAGTACGCCTGCCAGAATCACACTACCGGCAGTCGGTGCCTGGCTATGGGCATCCGGCAGCCAGGAGTGAAAAGGCACGCTCGGCAGCTTGGTCGTGAAGGCGATGAAGAACCCCAGCATCACCCACATCTCCAGCCGTCCACCTGTGCTGACATTGAGCAGGTCATGGTAATTAAAGCTGAACACACCGAACTGCACGTAGTGGAAATAGGCTAAAACCAGGATTGAAATCAACATCAACATGCCAGTTACCTGGGTGAAGAGGAAGAATTTCATGGCCGCATAGTTCTTGTTCTCATGCCCCCAGATCGCGATGATGAAATACATCGGAATCAACATGACTTCCCAGAAGAAGAAGAACAGAAACAGGTCCAGCGCTGTAAACACACCGAGCACGCCAGCCAGTGTCCAGAGCAAGTTGAAATAGAAGAACCCCCTGCGCTCTTTGATTTCATCCCAGGCCGAGCCGATCGCAATCGCGCCGAGGAAGGCAGTTAGTAGCAACAGCAGCACGCTGAGGCCATCCGCTGCCAGGTAGAATGAAATACCGAAGCGGGGTATCCAATCCGCACTGATGCTTGCCAACCAGGCACCATCACTCGCGCCGTCCCCGCCTAACAGGGTCAGCATCAAAACCAGATCGAGTAAGATGGCGATCAGTGCAATGAGCCGCGGATAATCTGGATTAATCCGTTCTGAAATCCAGGCCAGCACACCGCCGATGAATAATACGCTGATGAGAACTACCAGTATCACAGCAGAACTCCCAGAGTAATAATTAACACAAGACCGGTAGCCACACTGAGGGCATACCAGCGCAGATAACCGGTCTGGGTCTTCACTATCATGCCATGCGCGGCACGGGTTAACTCAACCAGCAATCCGTAGAACTTATCCACCAGGTCATCCCTGTTAATGCGCGCCAGCCACAGGAACGGATAGACGAACAACCAGTTATACAGTGCATCCATACCCCAGCCGCTATGCCAGAATCTGTGCAGATTCTGGGCCACAGGGCTGGCCATCAGCTTCTCTACGGAGAAGGTCTTCGAATAGTAGAACAGGTAGGCGATGCCGATACCGAGCAGCGGCACGGCGATCATAATACCGTGAATCAAGATACTCACATGATGTTCTTCAGGTGCCTCACCGTGATTGAATACACTGTCCAGCGGCAGACTGAGGAACCCAGCAAACAGGGCGCCAACCATCAATAGGTACAGTGGAGCAGACATGTTCCAGCCACCGGTTTCCTTGTCGTTGTCGTGCCCCTTACTCTCGCCAAAGAACACTACGAAGAATAAGCGAAACGTGTAAATACCGGTAAGTAATGCGCCGATGACGCCACCCAACCACAGCCACATGCCTGCACCTTCAACCGCCAGGGCTCCCAGTAGAATCTCATCCTTGCTGAAATAACCCGAGGTAAACGGAAAAGCGGTTAATGCCAGGCTGCCGATAAGAAAGGCCAGGAATGAAACCGGTAACTGCTTGCGCTTGCCACCCATCTTGAAGATGTTCTGTTCATGATGCAGGCTTAGAATAACGGTGCCGGATGCCAGGAATAGCAAGGCCTTGAAGAAGGCATGTGTGATCAAGTGAAAGATAGCTGCCGACCAGGCACCAACGCCTAGGCCGAGAAACATATAACCGATCTGGCTGACGGTGGAGTAAGCCAGGATGCGTTTGATGTCGGTCTGGGTAAGCGCCGTAAAACCCGCCATAAGTAACGTAATCAAGCCAATCCAGGCAACCAGCAGCTGCACCGAAGGTGCCAGTTCGAACAGTACATGAGTGCGGGCTACCAGGTAGACACCGGCGGTTACCATGGTGGCGGCATGTATCAGTGCGCTGATTGGCGTCGGACCCGCCATGGCATCGGGTAACCAGGTCTGCAGTGGCAGTTGTGCCGATTTACCTACGGCGCCACCGAGCAACAGTAGCGAGGTGGCTACGGCAAGACCGGAACCAACCGCCCATTGAGATTCGGCGGCTTGTAACAGATCCTGAATATTGAGAGTACCGAGCTGGGCAAACAGCAGAAACAGGCCAATGGCCATCGCGGTGTCACCGACGCGGGTAACGACGAAGGCCTTACGGGCTGCATAACCATTTTCAGGATTGGTATACCAGAACCCAATCAATAGATAACTGCACAGGCCGACCCCTTCCCAACCCAGGTACAACAACACCAGGTTGTCTCCCAGCACCAGCATCAACATGGCGGCGACAAACAGGTTCATATAGGCGAAAAAGCGGCTGAAGCTGGGATCATCTGCCATATAGCCGGTGGCGTACACGTGAATCAGGAAGCCAATACCGGTAATAACCAGCATCATCACCAACGACAGGCCGTCAAGATAGAAGGTAAACCCGGGATTGAAGCTCCCCACCGACATCCAGACCCAGACTTCCTTGACAAAATATTCCTCACCACTGGCCAGGAACTGGATCGCGATAAGAGTCGCTAACAGAAAAGACAAACCTATGGAGCCAGCACCGATCAGTGCCGCCATTCTTTTCGGCAAGGTACCCCCCGTCAGTACCAGGCTGAGAAAGCCCAGTATTGGAAGCGTCGGTAGTAGCCAAATCAGATCAAGCATATTCTATTTATTCCTGCGTGCCTGGTAGCTCATTAAAGAAGCTGGTAAAAAGCCCCTTTAGCCCTTCATCTGGCTTAACACGTTGATATCCACGGTCTGAAATTTTCTGAACATCTGCAGTATCAATCCCAGCCCCACGGCTACCTCGGCAGCTGCCAGGGTCAGTATCATAATAAACATTACCTGGCCATCGGCATGCCCCCAGCGCGCTGACGCGACAATGAAGGCCAGTCCACTGGCATTCAGCATAATCTCCAGTGACATAAGCACGAACACGATGTTGCGCCGGGTTAGCACACCGATCAGTCCCAGCGTAAAGAGTATGCCGGCAAGTATGAGGCCATGTTCAATTGGGATGCTTTCCATCATGTATTCCGTTGCCCGGTTATCTCTGATCTATTTATAGCTGCTTGTGTCTTTCTATTTCGTCTTTTCATCTTGTCTTTCTATTTCGTCTTAGCAAGGTGATACGCCGCCACCAGGCCTGCCAGCAACAGGATCGAGGCCAGCTCTACTGCCAGCACATAGGGGCCGAACAGCAAGGCACTCACTTCCGGTACACCCACCCTGACCGGAGCCAGTTCGTGTTCGTACTGGGACAGCACATTGACCAGCTGCGCCAACAGTACTGCCGCCATTATTGACGGCGCGATCCAGACCTTCATTGTCATCCAGCTGCGTTCTTCTTCCCGGGAGTGTTGACCCAGGTTCAGCATCATGATCACAAACAGAAACAGCACCATGATGGCGCCGGCATAGACAATGGCTTCCAGTAACGCGGCGAAGGGTGCACCCAGCACATAAAAAATGACGGCCACTGCCAGTAGCGAAAGAATCAGATAAATCAGCGCGTGCACGATATTGGTCTGCACGATCACGGCGACCGTGGAAATCACGGCGATCGCGGCGGCGAGGTAAAACAGAATCATCATGGCAATAAGCTCCTGACATCGACCGGCGGCGCTTCATTCAACGCCTCGCCCTTGTCCTTGCCTGCAATTTGCTTGCCAGCGACGCGATAGTAATTGTAGTCGTGGTATTTGCCGGTACCGTCAATCAATAGATCTTCTTTCTCCCACACCATGTCCTGACGGGCATATTCGGCCATCTCAAAATCCGGTGTTAACTGGATTGCATTCGTGGGGCAGGCTTCTTCACAAAAACCGCACATGATGCAGCGCGAGAAATTGATACGAAAGAACTCCGGGTACCACCTGCCGTCTTCAGTCTCTGCCTTCTGCAGGGCAATGCAGTCAACCGGACAGGCGACAGCACACAAGTTACAGGCGACACAGCGCTCTTCACCATCGGGATCGCGGCTCAGGATGATGCGTCCGCGCCAGCGTGGAAACATGTAGGGCTGCACATCCGGATACTCGACGGTATCGGCCTTGGTGAATATCTTCAGAAACACCATCCACAGAGTGCGCACCTGGCTGAGCAGTGTGTCTTTAATCAGGGTATACATGAAATCTCCACATACTGGCGACTTACTGCGTACTCAAAATAATGGCACCGGTCACCAGCAGATTGAGCAGCGAAACGGGCAACAAAAACAACCAACCATAGTTCATCAACTGGTCGTACCTGGGCCGCGGGATGGCGGCACGTAACAATATAAAGAAAGCGATAAACATCGAGGACTTGATGGCAAACCAGATGATCGGCGGCAGGAACGACGGACCCAACCAGCCACCAAAAAACAGCACGGTAATCAGGGATGACACCAGGACCAGTCCGATATATTCCGCCACGAAGAACATACCAAACTTCATACCCGAGTATTCAGTGTGATAACCCGAACAAATTTCCTGCTCGGCTTCCGGGATATCGAACGGCAGCCGGTGGCTCTCGGCGATACCGGCAATCAGGAAGATCACGAAGCCAGCAAATTGCGGAATCACGTACCAGCCGTCGGCCTGTGCTTCGACGATGACCCGCAGGTTAAAGCTGCCGGACAAGGCAACCACGCCGAGTAAGGAGATGCCCATGAACACTTCATAGCTCACCATCTGTGCGGCAGCTCGCAGGCTGCCTAGCAAGGCGTACTTATTGTCAGACGAAAGCCCACCCAACATGACGCTATAGGCACCCAGGGATGCCATGGCCAGAATAAACAACACCCCGACGTTTGAATCGACCACGCCAATGTTGGGCGCGAAGGGAATTACCGCGAAGCTGAGTAACACCACCGACATGATGATGGCCGGTGCAATGACGAAGCTGAAGCGATCGGCGAAAGGCGGTATCCAGTCTTCCTTGGTGAAGATCTTGATCATGTCGGCGACTACTTGAAGAAGTCCGAACCAGCCCACACGATTCGGACCCAAGCGCTCCTGCCAGAAACTCAGCAGGCGCCGTTCCACCCAGATCAGCATGGCGGCAACCACTATTACCACGGCCAGGATTAAACCGATGGTCAGGACCGAACCCACTTCGAGGACAAACATTTAGTAGCCCTCCTCGTAAAGGTCGCTGACAATCAACCCGGAGATGCCGCGATCATCGGAACGGGCAGCGGACTTGCTAATGAGCAGTGACTCGCCGATCGAATGCGCATTGATCTGGTTATCTCCGCAATAGACGGCCGCCGTTCCCGGTTTGATTCGGGACCTGATGCAGGCAGTAGCAAGATCGCCGTTACCATTGAGGCTCACCGAATCACCTTGTACCAATCCCAGGGCCTCGGCATCTTCTGGTGAGATACCAATATAGGCATCGGTCATGCGCTTTTGAATGGAATGCGACCTGGCGCTTAGCTCGTCACTGCCAAATATCTGGTAAGCCATCGCAACCTGCAGGGCACCCTTCTTGCCTTTTTTAGCAGGCTTGTCGACAGCAAAATAACTGGCGTTGGGATCCGTTCGTTCAATCAACAGACTGCCGGTATGCCCCTGCTTGAGTTCGCCGTTGACTTCGTCCTGGAACTTACTGATGGCCTGGTTGGAATTCCAGCTGGGGGCCCATGCCGCACCGAGAATCGTGGCATCCTTCATCGAAGGAATACCCTCCATGGAAAATGCCAGCACTGACTCATCATCCACGGGCTGTTTTGGTTCGTGGACGTTCAGGTTCGCGATCATGGCCGTGCGACCGCTATAGCGATGGGATTGACGAGGCACCTTCATACCGGCAACAAACTGCTTAACGTCCGGCAGCAAATCGTCCAGCTTAGCGAAGTCTTTCGCTTCCTCGGCACAGCGATTGACTATTGCCTCAACGTTGCCCTGACGTCGATCGCTGAACCAGCGCCAGGCAGGCATTGCTGAGCTTTGATTACGCTGCACCTGAAAACTTAATTGAGCCCTGCCTTCATAGTTCACATAGGTGGCTTCGTGCTCAGAAAATGCGGTAGTGGGCAGCAGCGTGTGCGCTTTCGCCGTCGTCGCGGTGGGCAGTTGGTCGACAACCAGCAGATGCTCGACGCTTGCCAGCGCATCGGTCACAACCTGGTGCCCAGCGCGGCGGTAGAGATCGTTCTCGAGCACGATCACTTTCTTGACCGCTGCGCTGTGCATCTTCTCCAGCGCGGCACTTAAAAGGTTGTCCTTGTTCGCCAATAATCCGACACCGATCGAATTGACTTCAGGAACTACCAGACACAAATCAGTAACCTGACCGCTGCTGGCATGCAATGCGCGTGCGATATTAGCCGCGGCCCGAATGAGTGCAACATCTCCAGCGCAGGTACCGGCAATAATGAGAGGTCGCTGTGCCTTCGCCAGTTGCTCGGCGATGCGACTGACAGCCGCGCTATAGTCACTCGCCAGCGCGACCGGTGCTGGTGCCTTATCCGACAACTTCGCCGCGATAGCATGGCCGATGTTTGCCAACACCGCTGGCGTGTCAATCAAGGAATCGGAGGCGACATCTTCCAGTCGTGTGGCGTAGCCGCTGAGCAGCGCCAACGGGCTGCGCTCATGCTGTGCCAATTCACGAACGGCGGCATCCTGCCAGCGTGGGATATTGCAGGAGGCGGCCAGTTCTTTCGCCTTGTTACGCACCGACTGACGCAGCGCCAGGGCAATGCGCGGTGCCACGTTGGTGAGGTCTTCCCCCAATACAAGAACGGCATCGGCCCGTTCTATGTCTCGAATGCTCGGACTATGAAAGGCCCGGTCTCGAGCCAGCTCCAGAATCAGCTGTGTTGCGCCGTGTTCCGAGTCAGACATACCGGAATAAAAATGACTGTCTCCCACCAGGCAACGCAGGGCGAAATTCGATTCATTGCTGGCCCGGGGAGAACCAATTCCAATGACCTCACCGCTGGTAAATTCTTCCAGCAGCGCTTGCCACTGAGACTCGGCAATCGCCGTGCTGACTCCGTTCACCTGCCGTACGGGTGTGGTGAGTCGCGCATCGCTGTTTACATAATCGAAACCGAAGCGCCCCCGATCGCAGAGGAAATAGCCGTTCACTTCGCTGTTATAGCGATTCACGATGCGGCGCAACGTGCCATAGCGTTCGCCCGGTGTAGTGTTACAGCCCACCGCGCAACCTGTACAGACACTCGGTGCCGACTGCAGATCCCATTTTCGAGCGTAATGCTCACTGAAGGCCTTGTCGGTGAAGACCCCGGTTGGACAGACTTCCACCAGATTGCCACTGAATTCACTCTCCAGCACACCCTCTTCATGACGCCCGAAATAGGTATGGTGATGAGAAGCCTGGGCCACTAGGTCGGTACCGCCAGCATAGTCGTCGTAGTACCGCACACAGCGATAACAGGTAATGCAACGGTTCATCTCGTGATTGATAAATGGGCCCAGGTACTGGTTGCGATGGGTGCGTTTCTTCTTGTCGTAGCGTCGGTAGTTATGCCCGGACATCAGTGTCATGTCCTGCAGATGACATTCACCGCCTTCTTCACAGACCGGACAGTCGTGGGGGTGACTGATCATCAGACTTTCGATCACGCGTTCGCGCATATCCCTGGCTTGCTCGTCTTCGATGGAGATAATGGCGCCGTCGCTGGCCGGAGTCATGCAAGCCATCACCAGCAAGCCGTCCTTATCGTCTGCATCCCGGTATTGTTTGACCGCACACTGGCGGCAGGCGCCAACCGAGCCCATGCAAGGATGCCAGCAAAAATAAGGCAGATCGAGGCCCTGCGACAGGCATTCCTGTAACAGGTTGTTATCGGAATCGACTTCGTACTCGAGCCCATCGACAACAATCTTCGCCATCTATAACCTCTCCAAAGGTGCCAGGCACCGGTGCCTGCACTGTTATTTTTAGTGCTTATAAGGACAGCACTTCTCATCAATATGACGCTGAAAATCTTCCGCAAAATACTTCAGCCCGCTGCCGAGCGGTGCGGTTGCACCGGGTGCCAGGGCACAAAATGTGCGACCCGGCCCTAAATAGTCGACATGCTCATGCAGTATCTGCAAATCTTTCTCGTTGCCGCGACCACTTTCGAATTCGTTGAAAATTTCATCCACCCAGGGCAAGCCATCTCGACAGGGAGTGCAGAAGCCGCAGGATTCATGGGCGAAAAACTTCATAAGATTGCCAACCATACCCACCGGACAGGTCTTATTGTCCAGAATAATCATGGTGCCAGTCGCCAGGCGACTGCCAACGCTGGCGATTTCAGCGTAGTCCAGGTGCAGATCCAGGTGTTCGGGCAGCATGAAGTCAGTAGACCCACCACCGGGCAGGAAGCCCTTTAGCTGCAGACCGTCGCGCATGCCACCGGCATAGTCTTCCAGTAATTCCCTGATCGGTGTACCCAGGGGCAGCTCCCAACATCCCGGCGTCTTTACCTTGCCGCTCACCCCGAACAGTTTGGAACCGTGGTCACTGCCCTTCGTCAGGCCGTGATACCAGTCGACACCATAGGTCAGGATGCCCGGCAGATTACAGATCGTCTCGACGTTGTTCACGATAGTCGGCTTACCCCACAGACCACTCACCTGCGGAAACGGCGGCTTTGCTCTTGGTGTGGCACGCTTGCCTTCCAGGGCATTCAACAGTGCGGTTTCCTCACCGCAGATATAGCGACCGGCACTGGTATGCAGGACAATATCCAGATTGAAACCCGTTCCCAGGATGTTCTTGCCCAGGAGTCCCTTGTCGTAGGCTTCGCCGATTGCCTTCTTCAAGGCGCGTTCGGAAGCTGTGTACTCACCCCTTAAAAAGAGATAGGCCATGCTCGCCTGGATCGCGTAGCTTGCGATAATCATGCCTTCGATCAGCAAATGGGGGTCGCCCTCCATTAACAAGCGGTCCTTGAACGTGCCGGGCTCCATCTCATCGGCGTTGACCACCAGGTATTTCTGGGCCGGGGAATTCTCTCCCTGCGGAACGAAGCTCCACTTCAATCCGGTTGGAAATCCTGCGCCGCCCCGGCCTTTAAGACCAGAATCCCTGACCAGTTGCAGCACCGCTTCCGGGCTCATACCCCCGGCAATCACCTGCACCGACTGATAGCCATCGGCCGACTCATAGGCGGCAATAGCCAGTGGCCCACGGGTCATATCGATGTTCTTAGTTAATGGCTTCGTTACCACGTCGCTTCCGCTGGTTTCCTAGTTGCTCTGATAGTCCAGGACAATCTTGTCGATAATTTCTGGCGTGAGGTTGCGATGCAGATCCTCACCCACCATCATTACCGGAGCCCGATCACAGTCTCCCAGGCAGGGCACTGGTATCAGCGTAAAATCACCGCTGACGCTGGTTTCGCCGAAATCAATTCCGAGCTTGTCCTTGATGTGATCCTTGATGCCTTCGCAGCCCATGATCCAGCAACTCACACTGTTGCAGAACAAGATCACGTTCTTGCCAACCGGATGCCGGTAAACCAGGTTAAAAAATGTCGCCACACTCTCAAGATCGGCGGCGGGAATATCCAGGTACCTGGCGATCCCCAACAGACTCTCATCGGACACCCAGCCCTGATGCTTCTGCACAATCTTGAGCGCCTCCAATCCCACGGCCTGCTTGTCGGGATACAGGGTCATCTCATGTTCGATCTCTTTAATTTCTTCCGCAGTCAGCTTGCGCGCACGAGTTGTCGTGCTGGCAATGACATCGCTGTGCTTGACTGTGTTAGCGCTGCTCATCTGTCCACGTCCGCCATAACAAAATCGATACTTGCGATGATGGCAACCAGGTCGGCAACCATGAAGCCGTTGCTGATTGCTGGAATCATCTGCAGGTGCGCGAAGGAAGGGGTGCGTATCCGGGTGCGATAGGAGTTCGTGCTGCCATCGCTCACCAGGTAATAACTGTTAATACCCTTGGTTGCCTCGATGGCAACGGTAGCCTCACTCGGTGGTATAACCGGCCCCCAGCTCACACTGAGAAAATGGTTAATCAGGGTTTCTATATCTTGCAGCGTCTTTTCCCTGCGCGGCGGAGTCGTCAGCGGATGATCGGACTTGTAATGACCACCCGGCATATTGTCCATGCATTGCTTGATGATACGCAGACTCTGCCGCATCTCTTCCACACGAATGGCACAGCGGTCATAGCAATCACCATTGACGGCAATGGGGACATCAAAATCAAAGTTCTCGTAACCGCTGTAGGGGCGCTGCTTGCGGAAATCCCATTCCAGTCCGGTGGCCCTGAGACCGGCGCCGGTGACGCCCCAGTCGAAGGCCTGCTCGGTGTTGTAGACACCGATACCCTGGGTGCGACGCTTCAGGATGCCGTTGTTAAGCACCATGCCATCGTAATCATCAAGACGCTCCGGCATGAAATCCAGCAGTTCCTTGATGCGGGTCTCCCATCCATTGGGCAGATCTTGAGCCACACCACCGATGCGAAACCATCCCGGATGCATGCGCGCACCACAGATTGACTCGATGATGTTGAAGATTCGTTCCCGCTCGACAAACATATAGAAGATGGGTGATAACTGACCAACGTCCTGGGCGAACGTGCCGTAAAACAGCAAATGGCTACAGAGGCGGAACATCTCCGCCAGCATTACCCTGATTGTCTGCGCCCGCGGCGGCACGATGATACCGGCCATCTGCTCCACAGCCATCACATACGGCAGGTTGTTCATTACCCCGCCGAGGTAATCGATGCGATCTGTATAGGGGATGAACGTGTGCCAGGACTGCCGTTCGCCCATCTTTTCGGCGCCGCGATGGTGGTAACCGATATCCGGTACCGAATCCACCACGATTTCCCCATCGAGTTGCAGTGCAATACGAAAAGCCCCGTGCACGCTCGGATGATTCGGACCGAGATTGAGAAACATGAACTCCGAGGTGTCGGATTTGCGCTGCATGCCCCAGTCTTCAGGCTTGAACAACAGCGCTTCCTGCTCGATCGCTGTCTGCTCATCATCCAGTGAGAAGGGTTCCATCTCCGTAGCCCGGGCCGGGTGTTCCTTTCTCAAGGCGTGCCCTTTCCAGGTCGGCGGCAGCACTATGCGGGTCAGGTTGGGATGACCCTCAAACTTGATCCCGAACATGTCCCAGGTCTCGCGCTCGTACCAATTGGCGCTGGACCACAACTCGATCACGCTGGGCAGACTGAGATCGGCGTCCTGCAGAGGCACCTTGATGCGGAAATCACAATTTCCAGAGAAAGACATCAGGTGATAGACCACGGTAAATTCGCTGGCGGGCTGCCCTTGCCGGTGGGTTCGAAGACGCTCATCGATAGCCGTAACGTCGAATAACATCTCGAATCTTGGGCTGGAGTCGTCCTTGAGGGTGCGCAGAAGATCTTTCAGATGCACCCGATCGACCCAGAGCGTGGGAATACCATCGCAAGTCTGTTGCTCGGCAAGCAGGCGGTCACCAAGATCCTGGCGCAACCTGGCCAGCAACTGGGGATTCTGAATGGCTACCGGGGCAGCTTGTTGGGCGACTTGCATGTTATGTTAATACTTCGTTAAATGTCTGTATCTATTTGTTTTTTATAGGTAATTTAAACATCGTCAGGAGAACGCAGTTCGGTGGCTGCGATGCGATCAGCGTGCCGCACCACTCTCTGCACTGGCGTGGGTTCCTGCTGAATGATGCCCTGATCATTGATCACCCAGCTGAGCGGGCGACGCTCCCGGGCAATTTCTTCCTGCAGCAGGATCAAGCCCTGCAGAAGTGCCTCCGGCCGCGGCGGACAGCCCGAGACATAGACATCCACGGGAAGAAACTTGTCGACGCCCTGTACGACGGAATAAATGTCATACATGCCGCCGGAATTGGCACAGGAACCCATGGAAATCACCCATTTCGGTTCCAGCAATTGATCGTAGAGCAGCCGTACTACCGGTGCCATCTTGCGAAACACGGTGCCGGCGATAACGATCATGTCTGCCTGGCGGGGTGTGCCGCGAATCACCTCGGCGCCGAATCGCGCCAGGTCGTGGCGGGCAGTAAAGGCGGTAGCCATCTCAACGTAACAGCAGGAGAGCCCGAAGTTAAAAGGCCAGATGGAGTTCTTGCGTCCCCAGGCCACCATATCCTCGAGTTTTGCCATGACTACATTGCGACGAATGAACTCATCGAACGCACTGCCTCCGGGTTGGGGAGATGATGCCTCATCGGCCGCCTGCAATTCCCAGCTCATAGCTTGAATTCCTTTCTGTTGGTGACCCCACCCGGGCCCACCAGGGATTTCAACTGGCGCTTCTGGATTGCGGTGCGCCAGTCCAGTGCCCCTATTCGCCACAGATAAAACAGTGCCGCGACGAGTATCAGGATAAATACCGTAATCTCGATAAAACCAGGCCAGCCAGCTTCTTTGACGGCCACCGCCCAGGCGAACAGAAATACCACCTCCAGATCGAAGATGATAAAGAGTATGGCGGTGAGGTAGAAATGCACGGAAATGCGAAAGTGCGCACTCCCGACCGATACGATGCCCGATTCGAACGGCGTGTTCTTGTACTTGCTATTGACTCGTTGGCCGAGGAAGAAACTCAGGCCCATCATGATGGCTACGACTGCCAGTACTAACGCGACATAGAACAGAAAGGGCCTCAGCCCATCTATAAACGCGTTTGAAATCTCCAAGTTTTACTCCCTGTGCTCTGAATTGCTATTTAATCAGAAGTTTACGACCCAAAGGAAAAAATCTGGAGTGCGTTCGGGCAAGTCGAGAGTGCTGGCTGTGAATCGCGTGAAGGGTCTGGTCCCGAGCCTGGTCACAAGCTGACCAGGGCAGATGGCATGAGTCGCCAGGGACTGTGTGTCACTACCCATTAAATTCGTCCACGCGTTGCTGAGGATCTGATCTTACCATTACTGCGCAGCTGTGAGATTGGCAACACTGTGCAGCACGTCAATCAGGTAAAAAAGCAGTTCTCGCTCGTTTGTCCAGCTGTTTGTCTTGCGCTTTGACTCGGATCTTCAGTATGTGCTCTGGCGGCGCATTTTACAGTCCAGGCCAGCCATTTTTGGCGGTTGGAAATTTACACGCATAGGCAGGCGATAGCAAGTATTTTGTCCCCTGTAGAGCCCTGACATGACGCCGCTTTGAGCTATCTCAAGGCGGTGGTCCTGCTGCTTGCCCAGCACCCGACTCCTGGCATGATTGCTGTCCTCAAAATACCCTGTTCAATCCATCGAGTGCCGCGGTTCGGTAGGCCTCCGCCATGGTGGGGTAGTTAAACGTTGTAGTCAGAAAATACTTCATCGTGTTAGCGCTACCGGGCTGGCGCATGATGGCCTGCCCAATGTGCACGATCTCCGAAGCCTGATCACCGAAACAGTGAATGCCCAGTATCTCCAGCGTCTCAAAATGGAAAATCAATTTGAGCATACCCACCTGTTCTCCAGTAATCTGCGCGCGGGCGGTATTTTTGAAGAAGGCCTTGCCAACTTCATAGGGTATCCTGGCCTCGGTCAGTTCCGCCTCGGTGCGTCCCAGCGTGCTTATCTCCGGGATTGTATAGATACCGGTAGCCACCACCTCTACCGGATAACACTCCTGCGGTGCCACGATCGCATTACTCGCCGCCCTGCCCTGGTCATAAGCCGCTCCAGCCAGTGCAGGCCAACCGATCACGTCACCTGCGGCGTAGATGTTCTTTACCAGGGTCTGGTACTGTTTGTTGACACGAATCTGTCCGCGCGTGTCAGTGGAAATTCCCAGGCTCTTCAGTCCCAGGTCTGCCGTATTGCCAGTTCTGCCATTGGCCCACAGCAGAATGTCACTCTTGATCTTCTTGCCCGACTGCAAGTAGGTCACGACATAGTTGTCGTGATATTCAATGCGGCTGTATTCCTCATTGTGACGAGACCTGACTCCCACGTTACGCAGGTGATAACTCAAGGCGTCGCTGATCTCATTGTCCAGGAATGTCAGCAGGCTGGCGGCCGGATTGATCAATTCAACCTTCGATCCCAGACCGCCAAAGATAGAGGCATACTCACAGCCTATTACGCCAGCACCGATTACCGTGACTTTTCTCGGTGAATGATCAAGATCCAGAATCGTGTCGCTGTCGAACACCAGGGGATGGGAAAAATCGACCTTCGGTGGGTGATAGGGGCTGGAACCAGTGGCAATAATGAAATAATCAGCAGACAGTTTCTTGCGCTTGCCGATGAGTTTTATCGTGTGTTTATCGAGAAAGCTGGCCCTGCCCTTGATCACAGGTATACGGTTGCGCTCATAGAAATCGGTGCGCATGCGCACCTGTTCATAAACTACCCGATCCGCGTGATGTAGAATCTGCTGGAAACTCAGTTTCCGGGCATCACCAAAATCACGAAACATCGGGTTGCTGTTGAATGCCATGATTTGCTTTACAGAGTGCCGCAGCGCCTTTGACGGGATTGTGCCTAAATGGGTGCAACTGCCTCCTACCTGTTCCAGGTCGCAGATGACTGCAACTTCTCGTCCCTTCTTCTTCGCATTCATTGCAGCCGCCTCACCGGCCGGCCCGCTGCCTAAAACCAGAATATCGAAGTGATCCTTCTGTAGTTTCCTTGCCATGGCTTGCTTTTCTGCTTCCTACTGGTTGCCGAGGTAGTTCTCAAATTGGGCACTGATGCTATCGGCAAGTTCTGAAGAGCTGGCTCTATAAATGAAGTAAGCCGCCTGTGATTCTCGCTCGGCAAGTTCACTGGCCGCTTCCAGCCCCATAATCATAAAGGCTGTAGCCAGGGCGTCGGCTCGGGCCGCCGACTCATCGATCACATAGGCCGCCGCCAGGTTATGGGTTACCGGCCTGCCGGTGCGGGGGTCGATCTCATGGGAATAACGCACCCCATCCTGTTCGAAATAATTGCGATAGTCTCCAGAACCAGCCACGGCAATATTTTCTCCGCGACTGTAGATGATCTCGTAGACCTGGGGAGCAGCATCCAGCGGTGCTTCAATGGCAGGCACCCAACTCTCGCTGCCAGGCTTCACGCCCTTCATCTTCAGCTCGCCACCAATTTCCAGGAAATAGCTATCCACTCCTATCGAGTCGAGATATTCACCGACACGATCGACGGCGTAACCCTTGGCGATTGCACTGAGATCGATGTAGATATCCGCGGCCTTTACAACCTGTGAGCTCACCGCATCGATGCGCAGATTACGAAATCCAACCCGTGTCAGCGCTTCTTCAATCTGGGCATCGCTGGGTAATTCTTCATCCACGCCACGCATGGATGGACCGAACCCCCACAGATTGACCAGCGGCCCCACAGTGACGTCGAAAGCCCCGCCAGATAAGACAGAGACGTCCTGTGCCATTAGCAACACATCCATCATTGCGGCTGAAGTAATGAAGGGAACGTTTATTGAGTGACGATTGAGTCGGGATAGTTCTGAGTCGTAGCTATAAGTGGAAAATACGCCGCTATCGAGTTCTGCCAGCAGTTCGTTAACAGCTTCGCTAATCTGTTCCCGGGTAATATTTTCTGGCAGGTCTACCAGTTGAAACTGATAGCCGGTGCCCATGGTAAATCCAGATAACTGTTGTATCTCTCCATCATCGGAAGCAAGGAAAAGAAATCCAATCAGAATAAACAGGAACGCTATTGAGAAGGCATGTCGACGCAGAATCTCATTCATGAATCAGCATGCCTCTTCTTTTTATGAAAGCTCCATGCTGGATCAGAGCTACTCGTCTTCCGGATAGATCTGATAGCTCACTCCGGCCATTTTGTAAACCATGCGGCCAACCTGGCAACAGTAACCAAATTCATTGTCATACCACAGGTACAGTACGCAATGTTTGCCATTGACTATCGTGGCATTGGAATCAACGATACCGGCTTCCCGCGTTCCAACAAAGTCTGACGAAACCGCATCAGGCGCCTGGGTATAACTTATCTGATCTTGCAAACGCGAGTGCAGGGCAATATCACGAAGGAATTCATTCAGTTCGTCTCTGCTGGTTTCCTGCGAGAGTGTAAGCGTCATGATCGCCATCGACACATTCGGGATAGGTACGCGTATCGCATTACCAGTAAGTTTACCGGCCAGTTCAGGGACAACCGTGACCACCGCCCTGGCGGCACCGGTTTCGGTTAACACCATGTTGAGCGCGGCACTCCTGCCTCGTCGACTTCCCTTGTGGTAGTTATCGATCAGGTTCTGGTCATTGGTATAGGCATGCACGGTTTCGATATGCCCGTGCTCGATTCCGAAGCGGTCGCTGACGACCTTGAGTACTGGTGCGATTGCATTCGTCGTGCAGGATGCCGCCGAGATAATCGTATCGTCAGGACTGATCTCATCGTCATTGATGCCATAAACGATGTTTTTCAGGTCTCCCTTACCCGGTGCCGTTAATATTACTTTGGAGGCTCCCTTTGCCTTGAGATGTAATCCCAATCCTTCCCGGTCACGCCACATGCCGGTATTGTCGATGATCATTGCATCATTGATGCCATACGCTGTGTAATCAATTTCATCGGGTGAGTTTGCATAGATGACCTGCAAGACATTGCCATTGGCAATCAGGCAATTGGTCTCTTCATCGATACGCAGTGTTCCCTGAAAGGCGCCATGTACCGAGTCTGATGTAAACAGGTTGGCGCGCTTCTCCAGATCGCCTTCACCGCCAGGCCGGACTACGATGGCGCGCAGGCGCATCACCTCACCGGTGCTGGTGCGTTCGATAAGCAGTCGTGCCATCAGGCGGCCGATGCGACCGAACCCATACAGCACGACGTCCTGGGATTTTTTAGCGAGGACATATTTGCTGCCATCCAGGGCAGCCAATTCATGGCGAACGAAGTCATCGACACTCTGTGCGTTCGCTCCAGCTTCTTCAAGATGCTCCATGTGGCGCACAGTGAGTTTGCCCAGATCTATCTGCGCATGCCGCAGATCCATCTGCGCCATCGCCATCAAGACCGGATGAGTCTCAAATTCCGACATCTCATTGCGTTCTATCTGACGCACGAATCGATGCGACTTCATGATGAAGGTAACTGACCGGTTATGGAGCGGTCTGCCATAAATAAAGATGCCAACATTGCGGTGACTGAACAGACGGCCGATCACAGGAATCATTTCCTGCACTAATGCTTCACGCTGCTTCCAGTCATCGAAGTAGTTATCTACACTTGGACGCTCCACAAATTCTCCTTATTTTCTATGCATCACTGGATTTCAGAAGGCAGGTATTATCTTGCGAATGCTATGTGCATGCAACCAAGCAGCTCCGGGAGCGCTGCCTGTGCACTAAAGACGGGGATCGCTGTCGCGCTGCTGGTTTTAAGATACAATTCGCGACTCATTTTTAACCATTGCGGCGGCTGCCTGCTCTCTGCCGATAAACTCTCCTCGCTGAATCAGTTCTAATGACTACTATTTTTTCCCCGGCACTGCCCGCAGACAACTATACGCGCTGTTATTGGACGGATACGGTTGGCTGCGCCAGGAGCCTGGCACTTTGCAACGCAGCTGCCAATGCCGACGGACCAATCCTGCTGGTTTGTGAGGACAGTGAGACTGTTGAGCAGTCAATCAGGGAACTGAAATATTTCTCCAAAAATAAAGGCTTTGGCGTTTTCAGCCTCCCGGACTGGGAGACCCTGCCCTACGACAACTTCTCACCTCACCAGGACATTGTGTCTGAAAGGCTCAGCGCGCTGCATCATCTACCGAAACTGGAGCGCGGGATTCTCGTGACGTCCATCTCCAGCCTGATGCATCGGCTGCCGCCGCAGCAATACATTACCGCCAACAGTCTCGATCTACGTGTCGGGCAGAAACTGCAGATCGAAGAGATCCGCAGAGAGATGGTGATGGCCGGTTATCAGTCGGTAGATTCTGTGTATGAGCATGGTGAATTTGCCATACGCGGATCAATCATCGACATTTACCCGATGGGATCAACCCTGCCCTACAGGATTGATCTGTTCGATGATCAGATTGACACACTGAGAATTTTCGACCCCGAGACTCAACGCTCTGATGAACAAGTGAATGAGATCCGCCTGCTGCCCGGCCGAGAGTTTCCGCTGGACAAGAACGGCATCGCAATTTTTCGCAACAAGTTCCATGAGCTATTTGACATCGATGTGCGACAGTGTCCGCTTTACCAGGATGTCAGTGAGGGGATTAGCTCGCCCGGGCTGGAATATTATCTTGCGGTATTTTTCGAGCAGCTGGATAGCCTGTTTGATTTTCTGCCCCCTGCAACAACGATCTACAAGCTGGGTAATTTAAAACGCGCCGGCGATAGTTTCTGGGGTGATATCCAGAGCCGCTTTGCAGACCGTCAGATCGATCGCTTTCGCCCGATCCTGGATCCTGATGCTATCTTCATTCGTATCGATGCGGTTCTGACCCGCTTTAAGGATTACCCTCAGATCGAGAGCAAGGATCATAAGGAGGCTGTTAGCATCGGCAGTGTCGCCTTACCGGATCTTGCCAGCAATGCCCGTCTGCAGAAGCCCTTTGCTGCCGTGGAGAAGTTTCTCAACCAGCATGACGATCGAGTTCTATTCTGTGCCGAATCGGCGGGTCGACAGGAAACCCTGCTTGAAGTACTGAAGCACATCGGTATCGAGGCGCGACCCGTGGCTCACTGGGAAGACTTCCTGGCCAGTGAATTCTCTCCGTGTATCAGTATCGCCCCACTCGACCAGGGCATGTGGATTCCGGATGAGAAGCTGGTACTGGTCAGTGAGGCACAACTGTTTGGCAATCGTATCGCACAGCGGCGCCGGCGCCGCAAGGCACAGAGCAATACCGATCTGATTGTCCGCAACCTTACCGAGCTGCGACTGGATGATGCGGTGGTGCATATCGATCATGGTGTGGGTCGCTACCGTGGCCTGCAAACCATAACCACTGATGGGCAGGCCACAGAATTCCTGACTCTGGAATATGCCAATGCATCGAAGCTTTATGTACCCGTTGCGTCTCTTCATTTAATCAGTCGCTACAGCGGTGCCGAACAGGATACCGCCCCACTACACCATCTCGGCACCGACCAGTGGCTGAAAACCAAACGTAAGGCAGCCGAAAAAATTCACGATGTCGCCGTGGAACTTCTGGATATCTATGCGCGACGTCAGGCGAAGAAAGGCTACCAGTATGCAGTGGATGTCAATGAGTACGAGAAATTCTGCGGCTCTTTTCCGTTCGAGGAAACCGCCGACCAGGAACAGGCAATCGAAGCTGTTATTCAGGACATGCAGAGCCAGCGAACCATGGATAGACTGGTATGCGGCGATGTAGGCTTCGGAAAGACAGAGGTCGCCATGCGGGCCGCATTCATTGCCGTTCAGAACAACAAGCAAGTGGCGATTCTGGTACCGACTACATTACTCGCCCAACAACACTTCGACAGCTTCAAGGATCGGTTTGCCAACTGGCCCATCGTCATCGATGTGATTTCCCGCTTTAAAAGTGCCAGTGAGCAGAAAGACAGCTTGCAGCGGGTTGTCGAAGGCAAGATCGACATCCTGATTGGTACCCATAAGCTGCTGCATACCAACATCGACTACAGTGACCTCGGCCTGCTGATAATCGATGAAGAACACCGCTTTGGTGTGCGCCAGAAAGAGAAACTCAAGTCATTGCGCGCCGATGTAGATATTCTCACACTCACTGCCACACCGATCCCACGCACACTCAATATGGCCTTGTCCAGTATCAGAGACTTATCCCTGATCGTCACGCCGCCGGCGAAGCGCCTGTCGGTAAAGACGTTTGTGAGAGAACAACAGGATAGCCTGATCAAGGAAGCAGTATCCCGTGAGCTACTCCGCGGCGGCCAGGTCTTCTTTGTGCACAACGAGGTAAAGAGCATCGATCGGGCGGCGCAACACTTGCACGAGATCGTTCCCCAGGCTCGCATCTGCATCGCCCACGGACAGATGCCGGAGAGAGACCTGGAGAAGGTCATGGCGGATTTCTATCACAAACGCTACAACATCCTGGTCTGTTCGACGATCATCGAAACCGGTATCGACATTCCCAGCGCCAACACCATTCTCATCCATCGGGCAGACAAATTAGGACTGGCCCAGCTGCACCAACTCAGAGGCCGGGTCGGTCGATCCCACCATCAGGCCTATGCCTATTTACTCTTGCCAGGGCACAGCCGCCTGAGTGCTGATGCCCAGAAACGTATCGAAGCGATTCAGGCAGCCACTACCCTGGGGGCAGGTTTTACCCTGGCCAGTCACGATCTGGAGATCAGGGGTGCCGGTGAGTTATTGGGTGACGAGCAGAGCGGCCACATGCAGAAGATTGGTTTTACGCTCTACACCGAAATGCTCGAAGAGGCAGTGGCAGCGATCAAGGCGGGCAAGACACCCAGCCCCGACCTGGGCCTGGGCAAGTCCATCGAACTCAATCTGCGCATACCGGCGCTCATCCCCGAGGATTATCTCCCTGACGTGCACACACGTTTGATCATGTATAAACGCATAGCCTCGTCGCTGAACGACGATGAACTGGAGGATTTGCAGGTGGAAATGATCGATCGCTTTGGCCTGCTGCCGCCTTCGTTAAAACTCCTGTTTCGGCTCACTCGATTGAAATTAAAAGCCGAGCTGCTCGGAATCAAAAAGATTGATGCCAATATCAGCAGCGGCCGCATTGAATTCAATGCCAGGACCCAGGTCGATCCCATGTCACTCGTGCAGTTGATACAGGACCACCCAGAACACTATAAGCTGTCAGGCGCCAATCAATTACAATTTAGTCACGACTCAAGTGAAGCAGGTGCTAAGCTGGACTTTATCGGTGAGCTGTTGGATAAATTCAAGCTTCTCGAGCAGCAAGCAGCGTAGAGAAAAGGCAGGCTTTATTTCAATGCAAGCAAACCTACATTTGCAGAGATCCTCTGTTGGCAATTACCGGCGGTTGTCCGGCGTATTCTCGATTCTGACATTGCTGTGCTGCAGTCAGGGCATCCTCGCCCAGGATAGATGGTTCCAGATTGAGGTCTCGGTGTTCAGCAACGAGTCTGTTGTTGACCGAGCCCAGGAAAGCTGGCAGGCGGACCGACTGAAATTGGCCTATCCCGATGCGCTGCGCCGTCTGACCTTGTTGTCGGATCTGCTGATGATCGACGCGCTGCGGCCTAACGACCGATTCGCCGAGACGCCTGAGCTGACCCTCACTGAGCCATCGATCGAACCGGAATCCTCAGCGCGAGAAAATGAACAAAGCTTGCGGGAGGCAATGATACGGATTACCGGCCCGCGTCCAGCAAAGAACAGCGGCGAATTCCGATTCTTGGATTTCAATCGCGACCAATTTCTGCAACTGAAACCGGCTGACAGTGACTTTCAACAGACTAATCGTGCCCTGGCCAGATCGGCTGATCACCGTCTGCTATTTCATGGGCTGTGGCGCCAGGTTATGACGGGGGTGGATCAGGCAACCCCTGTCTTCGTGCGCGGTGGCCTGGCCTATGGAGAGCATTTCGAACTGGAGGGGAGCCTTAACCTGCATTTCAATGCAAATCAGGATCGTGTTGTGGTGGATGCTGATCTGTGGTTGAGTGAATTCAGCGTCGTGGAAAATCTCGCCGAAGACTGGGTACTGCCTACCCTACCCGATACCATCAACGGCTTGGAGCGAGATAATGCAGATACCAGCGCAGAATTCGTCTATCACCCCGTCAAGATCTACCACATGCGGCAGAGTCGTGACATGCGCAGCACAGAATTTCACTACCTCGATCATCCAGCGCTTGGTGTAGTTATCCTGGTGGTGCCCTACGAAGTGCCGGCTCTTCCACAGCCAGATAATGAGTTCCAGCAGGATTTCTAAACGCCGCTGGAGTCCTGCAGTTTTTGCAACACTGCCATCACAAACTCCATTCCCCCTTCGATCACTCCTGCAATCGCTTCCATGCTTATTTCTTCATGATAGAGTCCGGCTGCCCAGTTAACCGATAGCGCCAGCATGGCGTAGTCAATTTCCAACTCCCGCAGCAGAGCGGCTTCTGGCATCGCCGTCATACCCACCAGATCACAGCCATCATTTCTCAGTTTGCGGATTTCTGCCGCCGTTTCCAGCCTTGGCCCCTGCATGCAGGCATAGACACCCCCATCCATGACCAGGCGCCTTCCGTGCATCGCCAGGTTCGCTGCATTGACAGCATTCAAGAGAGTCTGCCTGAGCGATTCGCTAAACGGATCGGTGAAAGTGATATGGGTTACTGACTTGAGCTTGTCCTCAAAAAAAGTAGCATCGCGGCCATAGGTGTAGTCAATCAGCTGATCAGGTATAGCGAATGCTCCTGGCCCGAGATTCTCGTGGATGCCTCCCACAGCATTTATCGCAACTACCTGCTTCACACCCAGCTTATGCAATGCCCAGGCGTTGGCACGATAATTAATCCGGTGGGGGGGAATCACATGTTGCTTGCCATGCCGTGGTAAAAAGGCAAACTGGCCATGCCTGGACTGGAACAGATCAACCCGAACTCTTTGCTCAGAATAGGGTGTCGCCACCCGCTTCTGCCCCATTGGCTCGAAACCGCGCATCTCAGATAAACCGGTTCCGCCTATAACCGCTAGCATTCGCTACCTCGGACTTGGGACTGTCTAATCAAATTTATGACCATTGTGGCTATCCAATGGCGATTGACTGCTAACATCCTCTACCTCGTTCTAAAGAGTCTCTAATCAATTTACTGTCCACTCTGGCTTACCGCGCTGGCAGGGTTTGCAACGGGTGAGAACCATAAACCACCGCGTACACGATGACAATTGTAATCGATAGCGGGACCTGCGTGATAATGGGGGTAGAATGGACTGACCAGGGCCGCAGCACACTTCTTGCAGGTAGCGCTGCGGCCTGGTCGAAATCCAGGCGATGTCTTAGTAGCTTCGCGAAGACCGATGTAATTAATTTGAATTTACCAGTCATGGATCCATAGCGAAAGCGCCGTATAGCAATGCAATACGCTTCACGAAATGCCAGCTTTTCTTCCTGCCAGCGCTACCGTTACAGCCTGGAACGCAGTTGGTCTGAAGGATCTGGTCGAGTCTTGTTCATCGGGCTCAATCCATCGACTGCCGACCAGGGGCACGACGACCCTACGATTCGGCGCTGCGTTGGATTCGCCAGGTCCTGGGGTTTCAGAAGTATGCAAATGGTCAACCTGTTCGCTTTCAAAGCAGCTCATCCGCATGTTCTAAAACAGGCTGCCAATCCAGTGGGATGCCGTAATGATCGCTGGATCGTAACAAGCCATGCGCAGGCGGACCAAACCATCGCCTGTTGGGGAAACGACGGTAGTTTTCTGCACCGGGCTGATGCCATCAGAGCCAGTCTGCAGAATCTGTATTGTTTGAAAATCACCAGACATCAGCAACCCGCCCACCCGCTTTACCTGCGGGCAACGCTCACCCCATCTCCCTGGCTGCCCCCAGCCAGGCCTTCCCCTGGCAATCCATGACTGCAGTTAACAACTTCTTGAAGATGCTTTGGCGCTTGCCCTGGTTGCCTGCCAGGCTTAAGAAAGCCATCTACAAGAAACTGTCATCTTCCGGCGCAGAACCAGCTTTTCCGTTTGTTAAGGATTTCTTTGGCTTGCGCTATGAAGGCAATCTGAACAACAGTATTGAGTTCAGTATTTACCACTACGGCGCCTTTGAGAAACCGCTGCTGTATTTTCTGGGAGATACCCTCGGTAATATCAGGCGTCTGCTGCAGAAGGACAATCGACGGCAGAATTGCTTCTGCGACATTGGCGCCAATATCGGTCAGCACTCCCTGTTCATGTCGCGAATTGCCGACCAGGTTCACGCCTTCGAACCCTTCGATAAGGTAAGTACCAGACTGCAGCATCACATCGGGCTAAACCAGATCGGTAACATAGCGCTGCATAAGATTGGCTTGAGCGATGTATCAGAACGACTGCAATTCTACGCACCCACTGGCAGAAACCAGGGTATTGGCTCATTCGATGCAAGTACCGTGGAGAAAGGTAACCAGGCCGCTGGAGAATTATCACTTGTCTGTGGAGACGAGTATTTTGAGCGGCACCCGATACCCGGGGTCGATCTGGTGAAAATCGATGTCGAAGGCTTTGAGCGCAGAGTCCTCGCCGGTCTGCGCCAGACCCTCATGCGCTGGCGACCGATTATCGTCTGTGAAATTAATTATGGAAAAGACTTGTCTTTCGGCTCTCTGGAGGCTTTTCGAGCAGCGCTTCCGGAAAATTATGCACTCTTCGCCTTTGATAACCGCAAGACAGATGGCAGCAAGGCGCGCAGAAAAGGCGCGCAGGCAAGAAAGACGGGACGCTACCAGTTGATTCCCTACACTCGCTGGCTGGAATCCGGGCAGGATGACATCATTGCCTGTCCGGCAGAAAAACAGGATGTCCTGCCGATGCAGGGCACCGGCAGGACACCTGCGGCGTAAAGTAAAAGGCCCAGCGACAAGAATTCAATCCTGACCTGGGCCAAAATACAACACCTTACGATGACTATGTCGGGAAGCTTCTAGTTTTCTTTAGTAACTCGTTGTTTTTTATGTAGACGCAGAATTCTTGAGCGATGGCTTGAGTGGTACGCCCGGCAGGACTTGAACCTGCAACCCCCGGCTTAGAAGGCCGGTGCTCTATCCGGTTGAGCTACGGGCGCGCATTGAAAAGACGCGTATTGTACATGAATCGGAGATTGTCACTGTCCGGTCGCACCGGCTGCCGGCGCTCCTCTCCAGCCAGGATCATAGATCCTGTCGTTCAACCTGCGCTCGAAAGCTCGCGCTTCGAAGTCGCTTGTTTTCACCCAGCCAGGATCATAGATCCTGTCGTTCAACCTGCGCTCGAAGCTCGCGCTTCGAAGTCGCTTGTTTTCACCCAGCCAGGAACCAAGTTCCTGGCGTTCGTGCTTCGCTCGCTCTCACCCAGTTGAGCTACGGGATCGTCCAGGTTAAGTAGTACGCCCTAGTCGATTAAACACCAGCATAGCAAATACAAAGTCGTAAAAAGATGCGAATTCTACATGAATTGGATGCAGCAGAAATTCGGGTCACAAGTTGATTTAGATCGGCCGATTATCCGGCTTCTTGTCTGTCGAAGCTTCGTCATAGCTGTGATGGGTGTTGGGAGTTCCACCACAGCCCAGGCCCGTGTACATCCCCGCCAGCACCAGGGAGAGATTCTTATAGATCGCGGCAATCCGTGCCCCTACTCCGTGCCTCCCTGCGGTGACAATGGCAGGAGCATCCGTGTTGATTTCATCGACTCGGGTGCGGGCACCATCGAGGGTTTTGACTTTTTCAATGGCCATGTTCTGGAGACCTTGTCGAAACCAGGGATTGTTCAGCATGCGGCGAGCTATCGCATAGTGAACAGCGGTGAATGGAAATAATGGGGTGGCCGACGGGGGTTGAACCCGCGACAACCGGAGTCACAGTCCGGGACTCTACCAACTGAGCTACGGCCACCATCGTTCGGTTTGCTAGTACGTTTGAGTTCCGCTACCCGATATCCTGCTGCTGGAACCCAGAGAAAATTGGTCGGGGTAGAGAGATTTGAACTCCCGACATCTTGCTCCCAAAGCAAGCGCGCTACCAGACTGCGCTATACCCCGACAATCCTGAATTGAGATCAGTTTCAGGAGCCCGGCATCATACCGGCGTCAATTAGGCCAGTCAATGTGACAATCCTGTGGTTCAAGCTTCTAAAAACAGCTCGAAATCTCAACGCCAAGTGATTAATTTTACGGCACAATAACAGCACTACCGGACTTAGAGCTTAGCGCTCGATTCGCCAGTTACTGCCCCCTGCACCATCTTCCACCACCACTTTCATGGCGGTCAGCTGATCCCTTATCTCATCCGCCCTGTTCCAGTCTTTATCGGCACGCGCCTGCTCTCTTGCAGCGATCAGGTTCTCTATTTCGGCGGCATCGACTTCTATGCTGACAGCACGGCGCAAAAATTCAACCGGTTCATCCTGCAAAATGCCCAGTAGCCCGCCCAGCTTTACCAGCAACGCGCCAAGCTGATTGGCGTGGTCGGGATTACCAGTCTTCTCCTTATTAATCTCTCTGACCATCTCGAACAACACACTGAAGGCTTCCGGTGTGTTGAAGTCATCATCCATCGCTGCTAAAAATGCTTTCTCGAAACGACTGCCCGTTAATGACTTGGCACTGGCAATATCCAGATCCTGCAAGGCGATATAGAACCGCTCCAGCGCACTCACTGACTGCTGCAGGCTCTCCTGGGAATAATTAATTGGACTGCGATAGTGACTGGCTACCAGCAAATGCCGCACTACCTCGGCATCATAGTGCTTCAGCACCTCTCTGACGGTAAAAAAATTCCCCAGCGACTTGGACATTTTTTCATCGTCGACTCTCAGGGGACCGTTATGCATCCAGACATTAGCAAACTCGGTGCCGGTAGCCGCTTCGGACTGGGCTATCTCATTTTCGTGATGTGGAAACATCAGGTCGGTGCCACCACCATGAATATCAAAATTATCCCCAAGCGCACAGGTAGACATTGCTGAACATTCAATATGCCAACCCGGTCGCCCATAGCCCCAGGGCGAATCCCAACCGACACCATCGTCATGGGAAGACTTCCATAACACGAAGTCTCTGGGATCTTTCTTTAACTCGCCAATTTCGATTCGGGCACCGTCGAGCAATTCGTCCAGCTTCTTATTGGACAGTTTGCCATAGTCGGGGAATCGAGTAACGGCGAAGTAAACATCACCATTGGTCGCACGGTAAGCGAAGTCTTTCGCTATCAGTGTTTCGATCATGGCAATAATCTGTTCGATATGGCCGGTTGCCCTGGGTTCCAGGTCAGGTGGCAAGATCGCCAGAGCACGCTCATCTTCGTGCATGGCCTTAATGAAGCGAGCCGTCAGATCTGAGAACAGCTCATTGTTCTGGGTCGCGCGCGCCAGAATCTTGTCATCGATGTCGGTAATGTTTCTCACGTAGGTAACATCGAATCCACGCGCACGCAGGTATCTCACCACGACATCGAAGGCCACCAGCATGCGAGCATGACCGAGGTGACAGTAATCATAGGTTGTAATGCCGCAGACATAGATGCGAATTCGCCCTTCATCGATCGGTTTGAATTCTTCTTTTTGCTGCGTCAGGCTGTTGTAGATGGCTAGCATGCGAACCTTGAAACGATTTGAGAACTGATGACTTAACTATTGGACCAGGAGTCTCGCAAAGTGATAGTGCGATTAAAGATTGGGAGTGTATCTGTGGAATCCTGCTCATCGACGCAGAAATAACCCTCTCTTTCAAATTGGAATTGCGTTACAGCGCCATTGGCAAAGGCCGAAGGCTCTACCAGGCATCCCTCCAGTTCGCTCAGGGAATCAGGATTCAGTATTTCGTGATAGTCCGCTATGTCTTTGCTTTCCGGGTTTTCTGCATTAAACAGCCGGTCATAGAGCCTGATTTTTGCCGGGATACCGTGCTCGGCTGACACCCAATGAATGACACCCTTTACTTTTCTCCCCGCAGGCTGATTGCCCAGAGTATCTGGATCGATACTGCAATTCAGTTGCTTCACTTCTCCATCGCTACTTTTGACTACTTCGTCGCACCGAATCACATAGGCACCGCGCAACCTGACTTCTCCTCCGGAAATCAGGCGTTTGAACCCAGGTGGGGGGCTCTCTTCGAAGTCAGACTTGTCGATGACGATCTCTCTTGCGAAGGGTACGATTCGTTTACCCATCGATTCATCCTTGGGGTGATTGGCCATTTCTAAATGTTCTACCTGGCCCTCGCCGAGATTGGTAAGTACCACCTTTAATGGATTTAATACACACATCACACGTGGTGCATTACGATCAAGATCTTCCCGGATGGCGTGCTCCAACATGCTCATATCGACCACGCTTTCGCTTCGACTCACACCGACACTCTCGCAAAAATGGCGTATCGCAGCTGGCGTGAAGCCCCTCCTGCGCATTCCAGCCAGGGTCGGCATGCGAGGATCATCCCAACCCTCGACCACTCCGGTCTCCACCATCTCTTTCAGCTTGCGCTTGCCCATCATGGTGTAGTTCAGCCTGAGCTTTGCGAACTCGGTCTGCTGGGGCAGCACGTAGTCAGCAACACTCTCCTTCAGATCGCTAACCGCATGCAAACTGCCGTTGTCCAGATTATGCAAGATCCAATCGTACAAGGGTCGATGATCTTCAAACTCAAGTGTACACAGAGAATGTGTTATGTTCTCGATCGCATCAGAGATACAGTGCGTATAATCATAGGTTGGGTAGATGCGCCAGGTATCTCCTGTCTGGTGATGCGAAATATGTCTAATTCGATAAAGTACCGGATCACGCATATTGATATTAGGTGACGCCATATCGATTTTTGCGCGCAAACTATATTCACCATCCGCGAATTCTCCCGCTCGCATGCGTGCGAACAAATCCAGGTTTCCCTGCACCGACCGATCCCGATCAGGACTGTTTCTGCCGGGCTCCGTCAAAGTACCACGATACTCCCGCGCCTCTTCAGGACTCAGGCTACAGACATAAGCGAGAGATTTCTTAATCAGCTGTAAAGCGAAATCATAGAGATGATCGAAATAGGAAGACGAGTAACGCACGTCGCCGTTCCAGCGAAATCCCAGCCAGGTGATATTGTCCTTGATAGCGTCAACATACTCCTGGCTTTCCTTGGCGGGATTGGTATCGTCAAACCGCAGATTGCAGAAACCCTTATTCTCCTCGGCCAGCGAAAAATTCAGGCAGATGGACTTCGCATGACCAATATGCAGATATCCATTGGGCTCGGGTGGAAATCGTGTGTGCACACGGCCTCTATGCTTGTTCGAAGCAAGATCCTGGGCAATCATATTGCGGATAAAATTAGCAGGCGCTGAACCCGCGGACGAGTCCTTGCTATCCGTATCGGAATCTTTCATTGGCAAATTTCTATGTGTATGAAACCTTGTGAATCTTGTGAGAATGGAACTTGATCGGGGCTTTCTAGGAAATTCCAAAACGCTTATTATAACTGCTCAGGAACAAAGCATTAACAAAAAGTTTCCCAATCCACCCTAAAGGTAAGCACGATGATTGTTTTGAACACTAACTATGGTCCCATTACTATTGAACTGGATTTCGAAAAGGCGCCAATTTCCGCCGCTAATTTTTTGCAGTATGCGAAGGACGGCTTCTATGACGAGACCATCTTCCATCGGGTTATCGACGATTTCATGATCCAGGGTGGCGGATTCGAGTCTGGGATGCAGCAGAAACCGCACGGGGATCAGATTAAAAATGAGGCTGACAATGGGTTGCCTAATCTCGTTGGCACTCTGGCAATGGCGCGCACTTCTGCGCCAAATTCAGCCTCCTCGCAGTTCTTTATCAATGTCGGTGACAATCATTTTCTCAACCACCGCGACAAGACTGACCAGGGGTGGGGATATGCAGTATTCGGGCGTGTCACCGACGGGATGGAGGTAGTTAACAAGATCAAGACCTGCGAGACTGCATCGCAGTCAGGACATCAGGACGTTCCGGTTAACGAGGCTATCATCGAATCAACTCAGGTTTCTGAAGAAGACTGATCTTGCCGGACCGCATACTGCTTATTTCTGATCTACATCTCCAGGAATCCAGGTCTGACATCACTGGGGCATTGCTGGGATTTCTCGAATTGAATGCTGGCAATTGTTCTGCTCTGTACATCCTTGGAGATCTGTTCGAGGTCTGGATCGGCGATGATGAGCAGAGTGAGTTGATTACCGGGGTTGCAGCAGCGTTAACGCGTTTCGCTGACACGGGTTCGGCTATTTATTTTCTCCACGGCAACCGGGACTTTTTAATCGGCGAGAAATTTTTGGGGCGCTGCCGCGCAGAGCTCATCAACGAACCGTTCGTACTTGATACTGTCGTTGGACCGGTGCTGCTACTCCATGGTGATAGCCTCTGCGTCGACGACGTTGAGTACATGCAATTCCGTAAGTTGGTTCGACAGACATCCTGGCAACAGGAGTTTCTCGCGAAATCTCTGCAAGAACGACGTGAATTTGCAGCCCGGGCCAGGCAGCAGAGCCACGCAGCGCAACAGGGTAAAGACATGGGGATCATGGATGTAAATCAATCAGCAGTGATGCAACTGTGCAATGAGACTGGACACACTACCCTGATTCACGGGCATACCCACCGCCCCGCTGTGCATGACTTGACATTCAACCCACCGCTGAACGATCTGGAGCATGGTCGGCGCATCGTACTGGGAGATTGGGATGCACGGGGCTGGTTCGTGGCCATCGATCGCAACGGCATTGAGTTACACCCGTTCGACTTTGCGAATTAGGCTGCTCTTCTCAGGCCAGGTCGCCGGTTCGATAATCTGCAAAATATCTGGCGTAATGAGCCTCACTAAGTTCGAGTAGCTCGTCTTCGATGACCTCACTCAGCCTTGCCAGGTCCAGGTGGGCAAAATCAGGCAAGGCATAGACACCATACTCGCGCAGATCCACGATCTGTTGATGCTGTTTTTTTAACAGGTTATGCAACCAGCAATAGGGTGAAAGCTTAGGATCGTAGGCAACCTGCGCCTGCTCCAAGCCCGACCGCAGGTTTGGCACCGAAAAAATTCGCAACTTATCCTCCAGAATCTGGCACACCAATTTTTCAATACGCGCAAGTACGGCGGCTTTCGCATCAGCATCATAGGCATTCCAATTGATGACTTCGAAGGAATAACGCTTGCAACCACGACACACGACATCACCGAATGACGTGGTTGAACAGATACCGATACAAGGTGTCTTTACTGATTTCATGGAGCAGGAACAGGCTTGCGCATAGGAGTCTAGATCGGAGGCTGAGTGGCAGACTTTAACAAGTCTGCACTAATTGTACACTCCACGCGTTGACTCAACTGGAAGGGTTTTATGCAATTTGCAATGAATAATAGCCTCCTGCAGACCGGCTCTTCACGCCCCACCGCAATCACGCGAAGTGGTTTTTTTCTTGAATTTGCCATAGAATACGCGCACGTTTTAGGCGACTGCTTGGGCTCGCAAAATGCATTCGCACAAGGCGATTTGCCGAGCACCCACGAGCAATCCACGAACTAAACCCCTCCGCAAGTGATTCCGGCGAGAAGAGGTTGGCGTGGTGCAATCAGTGACGTCCTTGCAGTCGGTCCAGCGTACGTTCATGCTTTACTCGCAGCTAGGGAGTCTCTGAACAAGACTATGGCCGCTCTGGCTTACAGCCAATTTCGCTCCGCCGCGTTGTTGACGCGCTTGCCAAGGACGAATGCCATTGCCTGCGCGCGCCGCCTAGCGGCAAAGCGCGACAGACTCCCGCAGAGCGGCCATAGTCTTGTTCAAGGGCTCCCTATATTCCCGAGGATACATTTGTGCTAGACGCCTATAGAAAACATGTTGCCGAACGCGCCGAGATGGGCATCGACCCCAAACCGCTTTCGGCCGAGCAGGTCGCCGAACTGGTGGAACTTCTCAAACAACCACCAGAGGGTGAAGAAGAGTTTATTCTTGATTTGATTTCGAATCGTGTGCCCCCGGGCGTGGACGAAGCGGCCTATGTGAAAGCCGGCTTTCTATCGGCACTGGCTACCGGGTCCGCCGCTTCTCCCGTCATTGCCAAGAAGCTGGCCGTTGAACTGCTGGGAACCATGTTAGGTGGATATAACGTCGCCACGCTGGTGAATCTACTGGACGATTCCGCGCTTGCTGCCGCCGCTGCCGATGAACTGTGTTACACCCTGCTCATTTTTGATGCATTTCATGATGTCGCTGAGAGGGCCAGCAACGGCAATGTCCATGCGCAACGCGTGCTGCAATCCTGGGCAGACGCCGAGTGGTTTACCCGCAAACAGGAACTTCCTCAGCAACTCACTGTGGCGGTGTTCAAGGTTCCCGGTGAAACCAACACCGATGACCTGTCTCCCGCTCAGGACGCCTGGTCCCGACCGGATATCCCTCTGCATGCCAAAGCCATGTACAAGAATCCCAGGGAAGGCGTCACCAATGCCGAAGAACAGATCAACGAACTTAAGAAGTCCGGCTTCCCGGTTGCTCTGGTAGGCGATGTCATGGGTACCGGTTCATCCCGAAAATCGGCCACCAATTCGGTGCTCTGGTTTATCGGCGACGACCTGCCCCACATCCCCAATAAGCGTGACGGTGGGATCTGCATAGGCGGCAAAATCGCACCCATCTTCTTCAATACCATGGAAGATGCTGGCGCACTACCCTTAGAATGCGACGTCGACTGCCTGAATACCGGCGACATCATCGATATCGATGTGTACGCCGGCAAGATAACTCGCCACGATAACTCAGAACTGCTTACCGAGTTCGCGCTAAAAACAGACGTGCTGTTAGATGAAGTCCGAGCCGGTGGCCGCATCCCGCTGATCATCGGTCGTGGTCTCACCCAGCGCGCCCGGGAAGCATTGAACCTCCCGGTAAGTGATGTGTTCCGCTCCCCGATCTCCGGTACAGAATCTGCCAGGGGCTTTACCCTGGCACAGAAAATGGTCGGCAAGGCCTGTGGCGTTGCAGGCGTTCGGCCTGGAAGCTACTGTGAACCCAGAATGACTACGGTAGGCAGCCAGGATACTACCGGTCCCATGACCCGGGACGAGCTGAAGGATTTGGCCTGTCTCGGTTTCTCGGCTGACCTGGTGATGCAATCGTTCTGTCATACCGCGGCCTATCCAAAACCCATTGACATTGAAACCCAGCATACCCTGCCTGACTTCATGCAGACCCGCGGCGGTGTCGCCCTCCGGCCTGGCGATGGCATTATCCATTCCTGGCTCAATCGCATGCTGCTACCGGACACGGTAGGCACCGGCGGTGACTCGCACACCCGTTTCCCAATCGGCATTTCCTTTCCCGCCGGCTCCGGGTTGGTTGCCTTTGCCGCCGCCACCGGGGTCATGCCATTGGATATGCCGGAATCGGTGCTGGTGCGCTTCACCGGTGAGATGCAACCCGGGATCACTCTGCGTGACCTGGTCAATGCAATTCCTTATGCGGCCATCCTGAGCGGAGATTTAACCCTCGAGAAGAAAGGCAAAAAGAATATATTTTCCGGGCGCATACTTGAGATCGAAGGTCTGCCTGATCTGAAGGTCGAACAGGCATTCGAGATTTCCGATGCCTCTGCTGAACGCTCGGCTGGCGGCTGTACGATCCGCTTGGCGAAGGAACCGATCATCGAGTATTTCAAATCCAACGTCACCCTGCTGCGCTGGATGATCGCGGGTGGTTACCAGGATGCCCGTACCCTGGAACGCCGCGCCCGAGCGATGGAAGAATGGTTGGAAAACCCGGTACTCCTGGAGCCCGATGCGGATGCTCAGTACCACAAGATCATCGAAATCGATCTCAACCAGATTACCGAACCCCTGTTGGCCTGCCCGAATGATCCGGATGACATCAAGACTCTCTCGGATGTCCAGGGCACCAGGATCGATGAGGTGTTCATTGGCTCCTGCATGACCAACATCGGTCACTTTCGCGCTGCCAGTGAAGTATTGAAGCAGGTCGAAGGCGGCCTTCCCACGCGGTTGTGGATTGCTCCACCTACCAAGATGGATGAACATCAGTTAATCGAAGAAGGTGTGTACAACATCTTCGGCGTCGCCGGTGCCCGTACCGAGATGCCGGGTTGTTCACTGTGCATGGGAAATCAGGCAAGGGTTGCGGCCAATTCCACCGTAATCTCCACCTCGACTAGAAATTTTCCCAACCGACTGGGTCAAGGCGCGAATGTGTTCCTCGCTTCCTCAGAATTGGCGGCGGTGAGTTCAGCGCTGGGCAAGATTCCCTCCATGGACGAGTACATGAAGTACATGTCTAACATCAATACCATGGCGGATGACATCTATCGTTACCTGAATTTCAACGAGATTGCAGAGTTCATGGAAGCAGCAGAGCGCGCCAGGAATATTCCGCTCACTAATATCCAGGAAGTCGCCTGAACAATATTAAAGGTGCCAGGCACCGGTGCCAGGCACCTTTAGTTTCCTTTAGTTTTAGACAGTACTCTTTTCAACTACTTCGAATACGTCTGTGGAAAGCTCCGCATCGGCCTTGATGCGCTGTAGCTGACTCTGCATCAGTGCCTGTCGAGCACTGTCGAATTTCTTCCAACGGGTCAGCGGAGTGAGTAGCCTGGCAGCAATCTGTGGATTCAGCTTGTCCAGTTGTAGCACCCGGTCGGCCAGAAACTCGTACCCCGCACCGCTTCTGGCATGAAACCCAAGGTAATTCTGCCCACAGAAAGCGCCTATCAGTGAGCGTACCTTGTTCGGATTTCGAATCTCGAATGCCTCGTGTTTGAGCAACTCATTGACCCTTTCCAGAGCATCAGGCGACTGGCATGTCGCCTGTACGACGAACCATTGATCTACCACCAGCGGCTCATGTTGCCATTGATCATAGAATGACTGTAATGCAACTGCGGCCAGTTGTTGCCCTTTTGATGTTTCGCTGTTAACCAGGCAACGCAGCGCGGCCATCTGGTCTGTCATGTTGCTGGCTTGCGCAAATTGTGTCTGACAGGCATCAATCCAGGTGTCTTCGCCGGTACGCAGCAGATTGGCAAGGGCAAGATTCTTCAGGGCTCTCTGCGCGATAGAATCCGCATCAGCCTGGTAAGGCGCCGCGTTATGGTTTGCCTCATACACTTTGGCAAATTTGTCTGCCAGGAGGGTCGCCAGCGCGTTAGCGACGGTTTCCCGCACCCGGTGAATACTATCCACGTTTGCCACGCTTGCCTGTTCGATCAGTAAACCTTCGGTGGGAAGTGCCAGCAGATGGGCAATCATCGCCTTATCGAGTGTATTTACTGACAGTACCGAATCCAGCACACCTGCATAGGCATTAACGAGAATTTCGGGAACTATCAACGGTTTTCCTGCGCCCTCTTCCTCTTGTCCTTGTAGCGCATGAATACTCTGGGTTGCCAGAGTCTGTGAGGCGCTCCAGCGATTAAAGCCATCACTGTCATGTACCATCAGGAAGCATAAATCTTCCGCTGTATAGTCAAAATTCAAGCGCACCGGAGCACTGAAACTTCTTAGCAGCGACGGCACTGGCTCCGCGGCGATGTCAGTAAACACGAATTGCTGGGCCTGCTGATCGATTATCAATACCCTGTCCAGTCCCTGCTCGCGGCTGCCCTCATCATCCTTCAGCTTCAGGGCAAGCGCATCGCCATTGCGGCCAAGCAAGCCCATGCGCAGCGGCAGTTGCAACGGTTGCTTGTTACTCTGGCCCGGCGTGTCCGGACAATGCTGGGCGACGCTCAGTGTGTACTGCTGCAACCGGGCATCATAATGCCCCGCTATATCCAATACCGGGGTGCCCGCCTGGCTATACCAGCGTCGAAACTGACCCAGGTCGACGCCACTGGCATCTTCCATGGCTTTGACAAAATCTTCGGTGGTCACTGCCTGACCATCGTGCCGGGAGAAGTACAGGTCGGTACCCTTGCGAAAATCCTCGGCACCCAGAATCAGGTGGATCATCCGGACTACTTCGGCACCCTTCTCATAAATTGTCACCGTATAGAAGTTGGCTATTTCCATGTAAGAGTCCGGACGCACCGAATGGGCCATGGGGCCAGCATCCTCGGCAAACTGTACCGTCTTTAAAAAGTTTACGTCCTCGACACGTTTCACTGTTCGCGAACCCATGTCGGCAGAAAATTCCGAGTCACGAAATACCGTAAAGCCTTCTTTCAGGCTCAATTGAAACCAGTCCCTGCAGGTGACTCGGTTGCCTGACCAGTTATGAAAATATTCATGCGCCACGACCGCCTCAACCCGCTGAAAGGAAAAATCTGTGGTCGTGCCTGGAGCGGCGAGCACGCAGGATGTGTTAAAAATATTGAGACCCTTGTTCTCCATGGCTCCCATGTTGAAATCATCCACTGCCACGATCATGAAGATGTCCAGGTCATACTCCCGACCATAGACTTCCTCATCCCAGCGCATGGCATTTTTCAGGGACAACATGGCGTGATCACACTTCTCGATGTCTTTTTCTTCGACAAAAATCTGCAGCTTGATGACTCTTCCGGAGCTGGTAGTAAAACTATCGTCAAGGCTAACCAGGTCGCCTGCCACCAGGGCGAACAGATAACTGGGTTTCTTGAATGGATCTTCCCAGGTTACCCAGTGTCTGTTTGCATCCTGCTCGACTTCCCCGCTGGCGATGTTGTTGCCATTGGAAAGCAGTACCGGGTACTTCTGCTTATCGGCCCGTATCGTGGTGGTAAACCTGGACATCACATCGGGTCGGTCGAGGTAATAGGTGATGCGCCTGAAGCCCTCTGCTTCACATTGGGTGCAGAACATTTTCCTGGATTTAAACAAGCCTTCCAGCGCCGTATTGTCTTGTGGATGCAGGCGGGTGTGTATTTCAACCGCGAATTCGGTGGCAGGACCGCCCAACAAAAGGGAGAGCTCGGGAATCGTCAGCGACTCATCGTCAACCAGGAACTGACTGCTTGCCAAGCTGACGCCCTGCACAAGCAGGCGCTTGAGCTCCAGGTGCTGTCCGTGCAGAACCAGCGTGTTACACTCAGATTCAGCGGAATCTTCATTGCGCTTGAAGAGTAACTTTGCAACTACCAGTGCCTCGTCTTCGAATAGATCAAATACGAGATCAGTAGTTGAAATAGTAAATGCAGGCGGCCTGTAATCTTTTAGATAGGTCGTCCTGGCTTGGGCATTTCTCATCATGGCCGGACCTGGGTTTGTGTTGTAGTGACTGAGTTGATGTTTTAGTGGCTGAGTTGAATATCGTAACCCGAGAATCGGCGCAGGTTAATTACACCGTTATCAAAGATCAGGTACTGACCCTTGATACCAAGCAGAGTGCCCTGGATCTTCGGCTCTTTGTCAAAATTGAATGAAGTGATTTTTTCCGGGTACTGGACAACCGGGTAGGTGATGCTGACGGGCTCGACTCCGTTGAGTATGCTGATGGCAAAGAAGCCAAAGCGATCTTCCAGTTCCTTGATGTCTGCCTCGCACTCTTTAAGCAGGCGCACGCTCTCCTGCTGCATGTCCAGTGTCGTAGCCTCCCCCTTTACCATTTCTCGCCAGTTGGTTTTATCCGCCACGTGTTGTTTGAACATGACCTCCAGCGTGCCGGACTGCAGACGACTGCGCACGCGCATGATGGCCAGCGCCTGGGTAGCCCCCTGGTCGACCCAGCGTGTCGGCACCTGGGTAGCGCGGGTAATACCCACTTTAAGGCCGGAAGAATTCGCCAGGTAAATGATATGGTCCTGCATGCAGTACTGCTCACCCCAGGCTGGCTCGCGGCAACTGCCCTGGTCGAAGTGACACTTCTCCGGATGAATGATGCAGGAATCACACTGTGCCAGTTTCTGAAAACAGGGGTAGCAATAACCCTGGTTGAAGCTTTTGCTGGTCTTTCTGCCGCAATACACACAGGCAATAGTCCCGCTGTATTCCAGCCGAATCGGTTTCTCCAGATACTGATTCAGCGGCACCGCGCAATCACCCAGTGGGACCTTGTAGTCAACCGGATCACTGAGGCGGCTCTGCATCTTGCGCAGGGTTCCCCTGGCTACCACCTTCATCGTCCATCTCCTGATTGCAGGTCACGTAGAGTCACCGGGACCGTCGTCTCGTCAGCACAGGCACTACCCTGTCTCAGGTTTGCGCCGGTGCGCTGCTGTTCGGCAATATGCCTGGCCTCATAGAGAATCAGTGCCTGCATACAATAGTCTGATTGCTCCGGTGAGAGTGGCGTTCCATTTTCCCACTTCCCCAGCGCGATGGCTGACTTGAGAGACTCATAGATTGTCGGGTTGATGGTATCGATCAACTGCTGCATCGAGTTTCCCTGCGGCAGGAACAACGCTTCGGTACTGGTATCTTCCGAACTCATAGTTTTACTTATCGCCTACTGATGGATTGCTGCCTGCGTACTACGCGATAGTACAACACAGCCATCACCCCTAACACCAGGCCGGACACCAGACCACCAACATGGGCGGCCGTGGCTATCCATGATGAGGCAATGATCTCCATGATCACCAGGGCCAACACGAAAAAAACGAACATATTATTGTTCAACAACAAACTGCTGCGGGGCATAAACGTATGTACGACCCAAGTGTACCCAACCAGCCCATAGACAACTCCCGACATGCCACCAAAATTATTGTAGTCGATGTACAGGTACTGGGTTGTGTTACTGATAAAGGAGGTTGCCAGAACCAGCGACAGAAATATCCACGGTGATTGAATCCTTTCCAGTTGCTTGCCGAAATACCACAACCAGAGCATGTTAAAGACCAGGTGCAGTTCACCGAAATGCAGGAACATCGGCGTGAGAGTCTTCAGCAACACAGACAGACTCGTTATATCTCCCAGCAACGCGAACACCCCGTCCGGGGCGATCAGCGGATAAAAGAGAAAACTCACTCGCGCCGCTTGACTGCCCAGCACACTGACAGCGGCCACCAGCAGGCTCAACGTAATCAGCGTCAGGGTAATGGGACTGGCGATGAAGGCGCGCAGTATCGCATTAAGTAGCGGCTTTCCGGAAAAACTGGATCGATTCACCGGTGCTGTAGCTGGTAGTCGTCCGGTATCGATAGCTTCGATGAACTGCGGCAGGGAAGTACTTACAAACTGCTTCTCGAGTTCAGAACCCACCCAGATTACCTGCTGTCCTGATTCCTCGATGATGCGATGCTTGATTCCCTGACTGCGGAGAAACTGACTGTATTGAAGCAAGTCTGTATCGATGCCGAGACTGGCGGCCCTGATCATTGGTGCCCCACTTCAACAGATTTAGCAGTGCTAGACATCGGGTTTCGCTAAGCGACTACCCCAACCCAGCTTGCTCCGACACGCCTGATAGAAGCTGTACTGCGGTGGGTGAATAAGCTGTAGTGGAATTGCATTCTTGGTGACCAGAAACTCATCGCTGGCCGTGGCGGTATAGAGCACATCACCATCACAGCTCAATTGTGGTTGCAGTGTTTCCTTGGCCGCCACAACCAGGCGGATCTCACTGTCGCCATCAATCACGATCGGCCTGCTGTTCAAGGAATGAGGATACATCGGTACCAGTACCACGGCATTGAGATCGGGGTGCATGATCGGTCCGCCGGCGGACAATGCATAGGCGGTTGATCCAGTTGGCGTGGCAACGATAAGTCCGTCGGATTCCTGGCTATACACAAACTTGCCATCGACAAACAATTCAAACTCGATCATCTGTGCCGCCTTGCCCGGATGCAGTACGACATCGTTCAACGCTGAGCCCAATGCGGTTTCCTTGCCATTACTGCGCACCACGACATCGAGCAAGAATCGATTCTCGATACTGAATTTGCCATTCAATACATCGCTAATCGTCGCCTCAATATCTTCAGGCAACACGTCAGTCAGGAAGCCCAGTTTGCCGCGGTTGATCCCGATAACAGGCACTTGATCAACGGCGACATACTTTGCCACGTTGAGCATGCTGCCATCCCCACCAACCACGATGACCAGATCACACTGCTTTGACAAATCGGCCCGACTGCATACGACCACGCCCGAATTGGTGATCAGTTCGGCCGTGACAGCATCAAGCACTACAGTGACACCCTGCTCTTCGAGAAAGGCCAGCAATCGGGTAAGCGAATCCACCACACCACTGTGGTCAGGTCTGCCTACCAATCCAACGCATTTGAAGTTTGCCATTACTACACCTTGCCGTTATAACCCACGACCTATTGTTGCAATGTTTACAGGTTTACAAAAGAGGCAATTGTACCACGGGCGCGGCGATGAATTCAGAGCCTAGCGAGGCTGAGATGCCCAATCAAGACCGTCTTCGATTACGAAACAAGCCGCATTTCTTGTCCTAAATTCGCGATTGAGCGCCTTAATCGAGTAGAATTGACCCGTTTCGCCAATTGCCCAACACAGGATGCGTTGAATAGTGCTTGCCCTTGATAAAGATACCAGAATTGCCGTGCTTGGACTCGGATACGTCGGCTTACCGCTGGCTCATGCGTTTGCTTCTCGATACCCTACCCTCGGTTATGACATCAATACGACGCGCGTCGATGAGATCAACCAGGGCATCGATAGTAACCTTGCATTGGGCAAGGAAGCGCTGCAAAAGCAACGGAATATTCGCTACACCAGCGACTTGGAACAGTTGGCCGATTGCCAGATCTACATCATCACCGCGCCGACACCAGTGGATGAGCAGAACCAGCCAGACCTGAAACCAGTCAAGAATGCCACGTCGCTGGTAGGCAAATATCTGCAAGTCAATAACATCGTCATCTTTGAGTCCACCGTATATCCAGGAGCCACGGAAGAGGAATGCATACCGATTCTCGAAGCCGTTTCAGGCCTTTCTTTGAACAGCGATTTCTTCGTCGGCTATAGCCCAGAGCGAGTAAACCCGAGAGACGATGCCCATTCACTTACGAACATCGTTAAAGTGACATCTGGCTCTTCTGAAGAATCGGCACGGGTGATCGATGAGTTGTATGGCAGCATCATTACCGCAGGCACCCACCTGGCCAGCAGCATCAAAGTGGCAGAAGCGGCGAAAGTAATCGAAAATACCCAGCGTGATTTAAATATCGCCCTGGTAAACGAGCTGGCAATTCTGTTCGAAAAACTCGAAATCGATACTCAGGAGGTACTCAAGGCTGCAGGCAGTAAATGGAATTTTCTGCCTTTCTCACCCGGATTAGTGGGCGGGCATTGTATTGGCGTCGATCCTTATTACCTGACCTATAAAGCACAGCAAGTTGGCTACCATCCCGAGGTAATTCTGGCCGGTCGTCGCATCAATGATTCGATGGGGAAATATGTGGCTGAACGCGTTGTTCGACTAATGCTTTCCAAACGTATCCATGTGATCGATGCACGGATACTGATCCTGGGCCTGGCCTTTAAGGAAAATTGCCCCGATACCAGGAACACCCGCGTCTATGAGATTGTATCTGCACTGCAGTCTTACCAGGCAGAAGTGGAAATCTATGATCCCTGGGTCGATAGACAGGAATCCCAACTACTCATCGACGAGCTGCGTCCTGCAACCTACGATGCAGTCATCATCGCCGTGGCCCATCAGCAGATTCGAGAACTGGGTATCGACGCGATAAAGCAGCTCGGCAAGGCAGATTCGGTGGTTTTTGATGTGAAGCATCTTTTCCCGAGTCACACGGTTGACGGCAGCCTCTAGTGAGGATTCTCGGCCCATGAAGATACTGGTAACCGGCGCAGCGGGATTCATCGGCCACGCCCTGTCCTTGCGATTACTCGCCCGTGGTGATGAGGTAATCGGTATCGACAATCTCAACGCCTACTATGACGTCGACCTGAAGTGCGCCCGCCTGAAGCAATTACAGGAACACCAGAATTTCGTCGACATTCGCTGCAGTCTGGAAGATGCCGACGCAATTGCGAGCACCTTCAAGAGCCACCGACCACAGCGAGTGGTGAATCTCGCTGCTCAGGCTGGCGTGCGCTATTCCCTGGAGAACCCTCAGGCCTACGTGAGCTCGAACCTGGTTGGTTTTGTCAACATCCTCGAAGGCTGCCGCTATAACGAAGTGGAACACCTGGTTTATGCTTCCAGCAGTTCGGTGTATGGAGCGAATACGGCGATGCCTTTCTCAGTTCACGACAATGTCGATCATCCGATAAGTCTGTATGCCGCCAGCAAGAAGGCCAACGAATTAATCGCCCATACCTATAGTCACCTGTTCTCATTGCCTACTACCGGGCTGCGATTCTTCACGGTGTACGGCCCCTGGGGCAGGCCTGACATGTCGCTGTTCAAGTTTACCCGGGCGATTCTGGCCGGTGAGCCCATTGACGTATACAATTTCGGCAAGCACAAACGGGACTTCACCTATATCGATGATATCATCGAGGGCGTCGTCAGGATCCTTGACAGTACTGCCACGTCAAACGCGTCCTGGAGCTCATTGGAACCCGATCCCGCTACCAGCTCTGCCCCCTACCGCCTGTACAATATCGGCAGCAATAAGCCGGTGGAGTTGATGCGCTTTATCGAGGTGTTGGAGGGCTGTCTTGGCAAGTCGGCGGAAAAGAATTTCCTGCCCCTGCAAGCCGGCGATGTCCCGGTCACCTATGCCGATGTCGATTCGCTGATTAAGGATGTGGGGTACAAGCCTGCGACATCCATCGAAGTTGGCATCAACAACTTTGTTAACTGGTACAAAGAGTATTACCAGGCTTGAGCGGCATCGCTACTACGGAAGTATCTTCAACACCAGGGGGGTCGCGGTAAACACAATATCACCCATCCCGGGCAGCTTGTAGGCAATGTAAATAAGTAATTCTTCTCCCACCAGGGCCTCGTCGAAGTGATAGCCCCGCACAATTGTCAGCCGTTCCTGCTGTCTTAGCCTCTGCATGCCCCCGGCCGCGAACAGACTGTCAAAGTCACCGTCCCATTCACTGAGTTGCCCGGTTACATCCACCTGATACACACCGGTATGGCGCAATCCCACTAGAACATGAATACTTCCTTCCAAGCCAACATGGCGCTCATCGACCGAGATTATCGCTTCAATATCTACCTGATCAGTCGGTGAGACTGAATCACGAAATGACGGGCCTGCATCACTGCTGGCAGCAATTGCAATACTGGCTGTTGTTGCTTCCCCGCTAAGCGTTGCAACCGCAGTCGACGGCAGATCTGGCACTGTGGTAATGAAGTAACCGGCTATCTGGTGGCGGACGATGTTCAGGGAGAGTGCGGCATCGGCGCCGAACTCAGCATCGGCTAACACTCCACAATCGAAACCGAGGCAATCGAGTCTCGGGTTAGAGAATTGCGCTATGCGCGTGTCGGTATTAAAAGCGGCGGGATAGGCCATTACCGTGACGAATTGTGAATCTACGCCGTAACCGGTCGAGAAATTAAAAGTGCCGCCGGAACCATCTTCGAAATGAGAATGCGTCAAGCCCATGTTGTGTCCTAACTCATGTGCTACGGCGATGTCTGTAGGACAGTCGATGGCTATTTGGGAATAGGCATAATCTTTTTCAGAGTCAGTCGAGAAATCGCCTGCGGTGTTGAAGCCGCCTACCGGAGCCAGCCCGCAACGCGTCGCGGCAGTTTCCAGGGGCCTGAACAACATCACCAGATCGGCGCCGTAACTGGCGCGTAGCGCATCGACGTTGGCAAAGGCTGCATCGGTCTTGTTGATGAGATGATCCAGCGCAGTGTCCATATCATCGACATCATTGTAATTCAGCAAGCCATGGTAAACCGGGCGCAAGGTAATGCCGATGTCACTATCGGCATATATTTGATTGGCAACACTGATTAGCTGATTGATGCGGGTTTCCACGCCATAGGGATACTGCGCCTGTGCGCCCGGGGTATAAAGCGCCATCACGTCGATTACGGTGTCCGCAAGATCGGCCGAAGCCGGGTCGTCCGGATCGGTGTGGGTTAGTGCCTCATTAAAGTCACTAATGCCATCGCCATCGCTATCCGTGCGAACATCATCCACCACATTGATGATTGAATCCAGGCGCAGATTGCCAACGATGGGCGTGCTAATCAGGTAGGGTCGTGAGGAAGCGTTCGTTTGTACCTCAAAGGACAGGGTTTTAGTCTCACCGGCGGCAAAGTTTCCCAGGTCGCAATACAACACGACTTGCAGTGACAGACTCTGCTGTTCCCTGCACTCAATGGGCGCCTGTGCCAGTGCACTATTTTCCAGTACAAAATAAAACTCGACATACAGATTCTGGTGAGTTTGCTTACTGATGTTCTCAAAACTTACCAGTGCTTCGACGTTGTTACCTACGATGACTGGATTGCGGGAGAATTGCTGTGAAATGCGGAAATTACTGGCATCAATCTCCCCGTTGCTGGCATTCGCTGACGAAGAGCTGCCGAGGCCGTTACCGTGCGTTACCTGGAGCGGGAGAGTGGACTTTATGACCGGTACCGGCTTGGCGACTTGCGAATCGACTGCCCGGTCGATAATGATGTAGTCATTCCTCAGGCTACCCTGCCCGCCTGCTAACTGGCCAGGCTGATAGATCCATCCGGTATAGGTGCCGGCACTGCCGATTGCATAGATCTGTAAATTCAGGTCATCGGTGATCAAGTGGCCAAATAAATTGTGTTGCCCGATCGTCAGCGCCAGTGAGAATCCGGACTCGGCATGGGAACCCTGCGCGCGAATCACGCGATCGCCGTTGATATAGGAACTGACGGCCGTAACCATCAGGTTGGCAAACTCGTTCTCAGCAATCTGAATCCGAAAACCCAGGCCGGGTTGGGCGCGCAGTAACAAGTTTGAATCGATGGCCACCAGCTTCGCACTTCTGGCAAATGTGGGAGGACTCAGTTCTGTAGCTTGCTCCGGGGCAAACGCGATCAGCAGGTCCTGCTGGGCGCGGGCCTGCCCCCCTGCCAGCAGCATGCCGAGTATGAAAATAGCGGCGAGCGAGGTAAATCCGCGACCCGGCAATAACCAGGCTTTGACAATCATGAGTGAGGTCTGCTGCGCCATCTTTGCTTACACCGCAGCACCCTGCTGCTGGGAAGATTGTTCATGGGCTATTTTACGGATTTGTGGGAATTTTTACCACTTTTCTCTAATGGTATAGCCTACTTCAAGTAGGTCCGCTATCCAATTGATTTATATTAATATGCTTTGATCAGGCTGCTGGGCTCGAAGCCCCTCCGCTGCAGCGGTGCACCCCGCCGGTATGGATCAGCAGGATTTCAGCCCCGCGCGGAAAATACCCCGCCGCCACCAGCTGAAACAAGGCATAGAACAATTTGCCGGTATACACAGGCTCCAGGGGCAAGTCAGAGATAGTCTCAAACCATTGCAGAAAGCTGGCCAGTTGCGGACTAAGACGGGCGTAGCCGCCGCAGTGAAAGTCTTCCAGAACCTGCCATTGTGGGATAACAGCATGCGTGCGAGCTGGCAGCCAGGACCGCACCCGGTCTTCCAGGTAGCCTCTTCCCTTCAATACCGAGACGCCTAGAACCTGCGGCTTGTCACCCTCCAGGTCACCAATACCCCGAATCAGTCCGGCCATGGTAGCCCCGGTGCCACAGGGCAGCATGACGAAGTCAGGCATTCGCAACGGTAATCCCTGTAGATGTTTCGCCAGCTCTACGCAGCCGCCCACTGCCAGCGCATTCGAGCCACCTTCCGGCAGCAAATGAAATGCCCCGAAATGACGCTTCAAGCCCTTTAGAAACTCGGCCTCTTCTTTCTTACGGTAAAGGCTGCGCTCAATACCCAGCAACGTCATTCCCTGTTGGCGGGCAAACGCCAGAACCGGGTTGAGCGGCTTGGAAAGCTCACCCCGAATGATCCCGATGGTCTCTATATTCAACAATTTTCCCAGCGCCGCCAAAGCGCGGATATGATTGGAATAGGCGCCACCAAAACTCAAGATGCGGGTTGCGCCCTGCTGGCGAATGTTCGCGATATTGTGCTTCAGCTTGAACCACTTATTGCCGCCGAGTGTTGGATGAATCTGGTCCAGGCGCAGCACATTGAGGGTCAAGCGCTGCTGATCGAGCTCATCACAATGCAGAGAATCGATGATCGGTGCACCTATACCCAGCTCCGAATCCAGATCAGAGTCTGAGCTAACCGCCAACGTTCGGGTAAATGCAGGGGTCGAGGTCAATGAAGAGGCTGATAAAGTGACCAGCTCATTGTTGCGAATTTGCATCCTGCGCACGCTCACGAATCGATGGACACGTGCTAACGCACATCATGTGGAAAGTGCATCCAGCCGGTAATGATGTATTTCGAGCCTGAATTGAGAATGTTGCCAGTGTGTGAGTGGGTCCACTCCGCTGGCCAGATCAGTGTCTTGCCCTTCTGCGGCTGCACTTGCAGATCCTGATGGACAAACGTTGTCGAGCCCCCATCCTCCACGTCATTCAGATAAGTCATCCATACCAGTAGCCGGAAGGAATTGACGATCGAGGTGCGCTCGGAATGCTCGAGCTTGAAATGACCCCCCGGAAGATACCTTTGAATATTAAAAGAACTGATATCGACACGCGGCGCAATTGAGGCGAGAAAGGGATATTGTGCCAGATAGTCCTTATAGCAATCGAACAGAATATCTATGTAGGATTTGACCGGTGCAAATTCAGTCTGCTCCAGGTCGCGTGGATGCACCGTGACATCAGTGGATTTTTTCACATCGACATTGACGCCGCCTGCTGATTGCCCGGGCTCCTGTTTTTCCTGGTGCGTCTCGAAAAAATCGATGACGGCGGCGCAGACCGCGTCCTGCTCAATGTCCCAGCAGCCAATAAAATGTGGGCTCGACCCTTGAATATCCGTTCGCTTCATAAATGTCACCCGTGCTTGATTGAAACACCTTCGGAACTGTCAAAAGCTATAAAGCCAAACCCTTCCTGTCTTAATTGCAGACCTTCTTCGAGTCTGCCAAGCGCAGCGATGGCATTGCCCTTGAATCCGATAACATCTTTTCGATCGGGCTCTATTTCCAGCGCCGCGTCATAGGCTGCCAATGCCATTTCGAATTGCCGGAAGTACATGAATATATCGCCCATGTTGACCTGAATCCTGAACTTCAAATCTTGATCGGTGAGGGATGCCACCCTCGCATCCAGCTCCATAGTCTTGTGAAAATCCTGCAGTGCTGCTTTGTAATTGCCAAGCTTTTTCTGCACAAGTCCGCGGTTGCTGTAGGCCAGTGAGTAATCTGGTCTTATCTGGATAGCGCGTGAATAACTGTCGCAGGCCTCATCAAACCGCTGCAAGTCCTCATAAAGGTTGCCACAGTTGTTAAACGCCTCGCAGTAACCCGGATTTAACTTAACCGCCCGATTAAAACTCAGCAACGCCTCTTCCAGCCTTGCTTGTGCACGCAGAGAGTTGGCAAAATTAAAAGCCGCCAGGGCGCTATTGGGCTGCAGCTTAACGGCATTCTCCAGGTGACTCAGTGCCTCGCCATGCCGACCGAGGGATTGCAGTACGACCCCTAGATTATTGCAGGCATCGGCATAATCCGGATCCCTAAGTACCGCGTGCTGGAAGTTAATCACTGCCTCGTCATCGCGCCCGAGCCTGTACAGCACAATGCCAAGATTGTTGTAAACATCGGCATAGGCAGGATTGAGTTGCAACGCCCTCCGGTACGCGGCTATCGCTTCCTCGCTCTTCCCTTGAGCGTTTAGCACCACACCCAGCATGTTCAACACTTCAGTTGCCTCAGGATAGTCCTTCAGCAGCTGTCGGCTTAGCGCCTGTGTGCCAGACAAGTCGCCAGAATCATAGCGATTGTATAGCGCCTCGATAGCAGACTGCGGAGGAAATGTTGGTGAGTTCGCGGCCATTACCCTTGCTTCAGTGCTTTGCAGTGGGGAAAGCATAAAAGGCCTGCCGGTCCTAGTCCATAGTAGCCAGTCACAGCAGGTATCGCCTGTTGAGGGCCAGGCTTGTGTAGATAACCAGCAGCAAAGGGCTAATGATAAGTATTTTTATTAGCAGGGGTGGCCTGGGGGAAAGGGAAATGGCGGACCGGACGGGACTTGAACCCGCGACCTCCGGCGTGACAGGCCGGCATTCTAACCAGCTGAACTACCGGTCCGCGACGTAAACTCCGTGTCATGTAATGCTGCATCATAGTACATGATTTGGTGGGTGGTGAGGGATTTGAACCCCCGACATTCGCCTTGTAAGGGCGACGCTCTCCCAACTGAGCTAACCACCCATCGCAACAGAGAGGCGCATTTTACCGACTTAGCTCTACATGTCAACAAAGACGGTAGCTGTAGCGCTCCAGATGCAATCTAATGAGCGGTTCTCGGGGGCGGCATCGTGCCGATTACCTACTTGCTGGTATGGGTGAATGCACCATCCCAATCTTGCGGCAATTCAACCTCTCTCAAGGTTTCGATGCGTTCCAGGTAAACCTGGTACAGGAGTGTAGCGGGCTCTTTCTGAAGCAGGTCGTTGAGTCTTTCCTCGGCTGCGTCCCAGTCCTGACTGTAATAACAGTCCAGCGCTTCATGATACTCAGCCACCCGCGCCTTCAGTTCATCATCGGCGTCGACTTCCAGGCAGATAGGTTGGTAGCATTCAATCGCTTCGTGCTTGCCTTTTACCTTGACCTTGTCGATCAACCTGAGCAGAAAACCGCTTAGCTTCCTGGCGGTCTCTTCACCGATCAGCAGCCTGATCCCATAGAACTTGGTTAGCGCTTCCAGACGCGAACCGAGGTTTACCGCATCGCCCAGTACGGTATAAGAGCGGCGATAGGTGGAACCCATGTCACCCACATTCATAAAGCCAGTGTTAACACCTACCCCGACATTAACCTCGGGATAGCCCCGCTCGGCGAACTCGGGTTTTAACTCTTCTACTTTTTCGAGCATCTCCAGCGCGGCAATGATCGCGTTCTCACTGTGCTTCGGATCATCCAGCGGCGCACCCCAGAATGCCATGACCATGTCACCCACGTACTTATCGATAGTGCCATTGTGTTTAAAGATTATCTCGGTAATTGGCGTGAAGAAATCGTTCAAGAGTGTCTTTAGTTCGGCGGCGCTAAGCTTCTCAGATATGGTCGTGAAACCGCGAATATCGGAGAACAATACCGTCAACTCCTTGCTCTCTCCCTCGAACGTATAGTTGTCCGGGTTTTCCAGCATGGAATCGATGTGCGCCGGAGGCACATATTGATCGAACATGCCCTTGATGGTCTTGCGGGTTTGGCTCTCACTAAGAAACCCGTAAATAAAATTGGCTGTGGTCACCAACACGATCAGCAGCAACAGCAGTACCAATGTGAAATCCAACTTGTAATTCGCCCACAACTGAAAATTGATCCAGACACTGCCGATCAGTAGCGTAATGGCGGTGGCGGCTAACGATGCCGCCCCCAGATGAGGAAACAGCATCGCCATGGCCAGGCCCAGGACGGTGATGATGACGAACAACGCCCCGGATTCCCAGTCGGGCTTGTAGGGGAAATAGATTTCTTCGGCGCGACTGAAGCTGGAAAAAACCGACTCGGTCGACGACTCTCCGGAACTCACATCCACCGTTGCCACCGAACTTAGCAGCGCATTCAACATGTTGGCGTGCACTTCCACTCCCGGGTAAACCTGTTGCAGCGGCATGGCGCGAATATCACCCAGACCCGGTGCGCTGGTCCCAATCAGTACCAGAGAATTTTCCAGGGCAGCGGTTTCTGTTGCGCTGAGCTTGTCCCTGAGTACGTCGGTGGCGGATATGTAGAAGAAATTTTCATTGTTGCCCAGTGAGGATCCGCCGACGTAGGGGACGTTTACCTGCCCGAATCCATCGGTCGGTATCTCGAACGCTCCAGCTCCCTGGCCAATGCGCACGGCGGTCACGACATCCAGATCGCCATAAAGCTGGGTTACAATTTCATAGCTATCTATGAAGTTGTACACCCGAAACATCTCCAGCGAGAGCGTGGGGAATAACTCTTCTCCGTAACGTATTACCAGTGGTACGCGCCTGACGATACCGTCGGCATCAGGGGCCTGGTTCATACTGCCATTACCCAGTGCGGCATCCTGGAGGATCTTGAGATTCCCGGTGAAACCGGTCATGTCCTGGACAGTTATGCGTTTGGCAAGTTGCTCGTCGATATTCACTATCGATGGGGGCAGTTCGTTATAACTTGCATCGGATTGTGGATTGAAGTTAATGGCCAACACCACATCCACTCCGCTCTGCATGGCCCGAGCAAAATACTGGTCTGCGTTTATCTGCGGTTCAATCTCGGTCAGTATCTCGTTAAAGGCACTATCTAACTTGCTTAAATCAATCGGCGCGAGCAGATCCCTGATACTTCGATCAGGCTCAGGAAAAGTAATATCGAAACCGACCACCAGCACGCCGTAGTCCCTGAGTTTTTCAGTCAGTTGCCCTACCTTGATTCGATTCCAGGGATATTGTCCTTCTGCCTGCAGGCTGCGCTCGTCCAGGTCGACGATGACGATCTTGTTCTCTGGTGATTTCTCTGCCCGGGGCATCATGGCCAGGCGCTGGTCGTAGATCAGATATTCCAGTCGCTGCACAAAATCATCGACAAAGCTTGGCGCACTGAGCTGCAGCCACAGCACGAAAACAGTGATGAAGATGCCCAGATAGATTGGCAGCCGCTTACCTTCATTGATAAAACGGGTGATGTGCTTGAAGCGGCCAGTCGTGGACATGGAAGCGGAGCCTTCGATCTGTGCGGGCAGTACACTCTGCTCTTCTCAACGGTTTATTATATGTCAACGGGTCTGTACATAACACGCCATGGTCGGTACCATTGCCCGCCTCGTGACTGCTACACGAGCTTAAGTTATGAGAATATTTAAAGAATTTTCCTTCGAAGCTGCCCACCGACTGCCAAAAGTTGCCGCCGATCACAAGTGTGCCAGGCTCCATGGGCATTCATTTGCCGTCAGGGTTAGTGTCGAAGGGCCCGTTGGTGATAGCAGTGGCTGGGTCATGGATTTCGCCGACATTACTGCCGCTTGCGAGCCGATTCGCACGCAGCTTGACCACTACTATCTGAATGACATCGAAGGGCTGGAGAATCCAACCAGCGAGAATATTGCGCGCTGGATCTGGGCAAAAATGCTGCCAAGTCTTCCTCAGTTGTGTGAAGTTGAGGTGCGGGAGACTTGCACAAGCGGATGTAAGTACAGTGGCGACTAGCGCTGCTGAATTATCTCACTGAACAAAATCTGCCGGCGACACCGACTCATCGGCTAAGCGTGAAGTATCCACGGCCTGTCCACTGCCGACTAATTTCTTACCTGCCATGAACTCCTGCGGGCGGGATACACAATCCACGGCGATGAGCCGCTTGGCCTTCAAGTAGAACAAGGCGAATCCCTTTCCTTCCACATCCTTGGGATCACCCCGACAAACCTCTTCATCGAATCCCGAGCTCAGACCGACCATTTGTAGCTTGGTAGCGTATTGATCAGACCAGAACCAGGGCACCACAGCATAAGGCAGACGTTTCCCACAGATATTTGCCGCGGCAGTGCGTGCCTGATCGTTAGCATTCTGCACCGACTCCAGACGAATCAAGCGTTTATAGATGGCACTGGGGTGCCGGGTGCAATCACCGGCAGCGTAAATATTTGCATCGCTGGTACACGTGTATTCATCCACCAGAACTCCTTCATCGACAGCAAGTTCCGCATGTTCTGCCAGCGCCGTATTGGGGACTACACCGACACCCACAATCACGAAATCGGCAGGTATCTCGGTGCCATCATTGAGAATAACTCGCTCCACCTCGGCAGCACCGCAAATATCGGCAACCTGGGTTGCCGTCCTGATTTCGACACCGTGACTGCTGTGCAGGCGCATCATAAATTCAGACATTCGCTCACTGGTTACGCGTTGCAAGATCCGCTGGGCCATCTCGATTACGACGACCTCAAGGTCCATCGCCCTGAGCACCGATGCAGCCTCCAGGCCGATATACCCGGCCCCGATAATTACCGCCCGCTTGCCTGGCTCGACCAGTGCCTTCAACTCAGCGACATCGGCAGCCGTGCGAATATAGAAGACATTATTCAGCGCAGCACCCAGGAGTAGGGTTCTGACGGTTGCGCCTGTGCACAGCGCCAGTTTGTCATAGTGCAGTGTTTGTCCGTCGTCCAGTACTACCGCTGAGTCATCTCTGAGGATTTCTAATACCCTGGTACCTAACAGAAGTTCAATGGCGTTTTCTTCGAATACCTTGGCAGGGCGCAGACGAATGGCATCCAGATTTTTTACACCCGATAAGTGTTCTTTGGTGAGTGGAGGTCGATGGTAGGGTAATTCCCGTTCCGCTCCGATCAATTTAATCGGGCCTCTCCAGCCTTCCTTGCGCAATTGCAATGCCAAAGTGACGCCGGCATGACTGGCGCCTATTACGATGCAGGTTCTGTCATTCATGTGGCTCGGCCAAGTAATTAATCAGGATCTGGGGATAGTTGCCAATCGATAGCTGTCTTTCCCTGGCGAGCCAGGTAGGCGTTTGCCTGAGAAAAGTGTCGATTGCCGAAAAACCCGCGGCTCGCTGAGAGTGGCGAAGGATGGGGTGATTGCAGGACCAGGTGTTTTCGACGATCGATCATCGCTCCCTTCTTCTGCGCATAACTTCCCCACAGGATGAAGACCAATCCGGATTTCTGCTCATTCAGAATCTTGACGATCTGATCGGTAAATCGCTCCCAGCCAACTCCCTGATGAGACGCCGCGCGTCCGGCTTCGACGGTTAACACCGCGTTTAACAACAACACGCCCTGCTCCGCCCAGTGGGTCAAACTGCCATGTTCGGGCGGTACAAAACCTATATCGCTCTGCAGCTCCTTATAGATATTTAGCAGAGACGGTGGCAAAGCGATCCCTTTTTTCACCGAGAAACAGAGGCCATGTGCCTGGCCAACACCGTGATAGGGGTCCTGCCCCAATATAACTACCTTGGTGCTATCGACAGGGGTGGTATTCAGGGCGCTGAATATCTCCTCACCCGGCGGAAAAATTTGCTTACCGCGCGCTTTCTCCTCGCGCAGGAACTGCCGGAGAGTCTGCATATATTCTGCGTCGAACTCTGCAGCGAGTACCTGCTTCCAGGAGTCCTCCAACCTGATCGCTCGCTGCTCTCTGGAGGCGTGGCTAGTCGCTGTCATGCAGAGGGCGCATATGCGGGAACAATAGAACATCTTTAATGGAAGGCGCATCGGTGAACAGCATCACCAGTCGATCGATACCAATGCCCTCGCCCGCCGTAGGCGGCATACCGTACTCAAGCGCTGTCACATAGTCTTCATCGTAATGCATCGCTTCTTTGTCCCCCGACTCTTTCTGGACAACCTGGGCTCTGAATCTCGCTGCCTGATCTTCCGGGTCATTCAGTTCGGAAAAGCCATTGGCCAGTTCTCTGCCACCGATAATCAATTCGAAACGGTCGGTAACCTCGGGATCATCCTCATTGCGACGAGCCAAGGGCGATACTTCAATTGGATACTCGGTGATAAATGTGGGCTGGTCCAATTGAGCTTCGACCTTCTGCTCAAAAATCTCCATGAGGATTTTTCCCTTCGGCCAGGCTTCGTCAAAATGTACTTCCTGACTGTTGGCGAATTCGATGATCGATTTACTGGACGCAAACACCGCATCGCCTGCTGCGTCACAATGCTTGGTGATCGCCTGTTTCACCGTCATACGCGCAAACGGGTTCGCAAAATCATAGGTCGATCCCTGATAGCTTATGGTCGTTGTACCGACTACTTCCTGGGCGATCCGTCGAAACAAGTCTTCGGTAAGATCCATCAGGTCCTGGTATCGCGCGTAGGCCTGATAGAACTCCAACATGGTGAATTCGGGGTTATGCCGCGTGGATAATCCTTCGTTGCGAAAATTCCGGTTCAGCTCGAAGACTTTCTCGAAGCCGCCGACCACCAGCCGCTTGAGAAATAATTCCGGCGCCACCCGCAGGTACATGTCCTGATCCAGCGCGTTGTGATGGGTGATAAACGGTCGCGCCGTGGCCCCACCCGGGATGATTTGCATCATCGGAGTCTCGACTTCCATAAATCCGAGCGACTCGAAGTACCGACGTATAAACCCTACGATGCGGGACCGCATCCGGAATATTTCACGAGATTCCTCATTAACGATGAGGTCAACATAGCGCTGCCGGTAGCGCATCTCGGTATCTGTCAGGCCACGGTATTTGTCCGGCAGTGGGCGCAGGGATTTTGTGAGCAGTTGAAAGCTTGCCACACGTACAGTCAGTTCACCTTGATTGGTTTTGAACACCTCGCCCTGGACACCGATAATGTCACCCAGATCCAGCGCCTTTAATTCTTCAGCAGCATCGCCGGTAAACGATTTGTTATTCATATACAGCTGCAAAGTCTCGCCGTCATCCTGAATGACCACGAATGGACCGCGCATGCGAATAATGCGACCAGCAACCGTAGCCTGCCGGGCTAACTGCTCCAGCTCTGCCTTGTCCTTGTCAGCAAAGTCTTGCTGCAAATCTCCGGCAGTGTGTTCGCGTACAAAGCCATTGGGAAAAGCCTGGCGCTTGCTGCGAATCTCGTCGAGCTTGTCACGGCGGTGGGCAATCAGCTTGTTTTCGTCATGCTCGATGCTGCTGTTTTCTTCTTCAGACATGTAATTTGACTAGAGCCCCATTTTTAGACTGGCTTCGATAAACTTGTCCAGATCGCCATTCAGCACGGCGCCGGTATTAGAAACTTCTACATTGGTTCGCAAATCCTTGATGCGCGACGCATCGAGTACATAGGATCTTATCTGACTCCCCCAACCAATGTCGGCCTTGGCTTCCTCGATCGATTGCATCTCTTGCTTGCGCTTCAACTCTTCCAATTCATAGAGCTTTGCCTTCAACTGCTTGATGGCCATATCCTTGTTTTTATGCTGTGAGCGTTGATTCTGACACTGCACAACAATTCCGCTCGGTTCATGGGTCAACCGCACCGCCGAGTCGGTCTTGTTCACATGCTGCCCACCAGCGCCGCTGGCGCGGTAAGTATCTATGCGCACCTTCGACATATCCAGGTCAACCTTGATATCGTCAGCAATTTCCGGCGCGACAAATACCGAGGCAAAGGACGTATGCCGGCGATTGCCAGAATCAAATGGAGACTTGCGCACCAGACGATGCACACCGGTTTCCGTTCGCAGCCAGCCGAACGCAAATTCTCCGGCAAAATGAATAGTAGCACTCTTGATCCCGGCGACGTCGCCACCGGAGACTTCCACCAGCTCGGTGGCAAATCCCTTGGCCTCACCCCAGCGCAGGTACATGCGCAGCAACATTTCTGCCCAATCCTGTGCTTCTGTGCCTCCAGAACCTGCTTGCACATCCAGATAGGCGTTCGATGCATCCATACTGCCTGAGAACATGCGGCGAAACTCAAGGGATGCCAGCTGTTGCTGTAGTGCAGCGAGGTCTTTGTTGGCCGCTTCAAACAGGTCGAGATCAGATTCCTCCTGGGCAAGATTGAGGAGTTCTTCAACTTCCCTGATACCCGTATACATCTTGTCCATGGTGTGAACAACGGCTTCCAGGTCTGACCTTTCCCTGCCCAGGGCTTGTGCATACTCGGGCTTTTCCCATACCGAGGCGTCACCCAGCTCCATCTCCACCTCAGTCAGGCGTTCCTGTTTCAGTTCGTAGTCAAAGGTACCCCCTGAGACTATCAGTTCGGTTACTTAGCTCCTTTATCCTGGCCAGTTGGCTATTGATCTCCAGCATCTTGCCTAATCCTGCAACGTCAACGCGAAAACGCGCATTTTACCCCAACGGTCAGTGGAATCCACCGCCGTGACTGTTAACGGGAATTGACGTGTAGTACGCTGACGCCGCAGCAAACTGGTCACGAAATCCGCACCTGCTCCCTAGTTTTCTAACCGTGAAAATCAAGAACGCTTCTCTGCGCTGGCTCGAATCTGATCTGCCCTTCAACAGGCAGTTTTCAGATGTGTACTACTCTCAGGGCGATGAACGCGGCGAGAGCCGTCATGTTTTTCTGGAAGCGAATGATTTAAGCCAGCGCTGGCAGCAGGCCGCGGGAAAACCCGGCGCATTTACCATCGCCGAGATCGGGTTTGGTAGCGCTCTGAACTTTCTGCAGACCTGGCAACTCTGGAAGCAATGCCCGCACAAGCCCGCGAGTCTGCACTATCTTGGATTTGAAAAATATCCCCTCGCGCGCCGCGATCTGGAAAAGATGCAACGGCGCTGGCCAGAACTGGCCGAGCTGGGCCACCGCTTGCAATCGCTCTATTTCGATCACAGCAGTGGCTGCCACCGGCTCCTGTTGGAGGACGATGTGCAACTGGATCTGGTCTTCGGTGATGCCAGGTCGGCACTGGAGAATGTACCCAACAACCCCTGCCGGGTTGCTGCCTGGTACCTGGACGGTTTTAGTCCAGGACTGAATCCGGAGTTATGGCAGACCAGGCTGTTCACCCGCATGGCCGAACTGAGTGAACCCGGTGCCACCGTATCAACTTACAGTGCCGCGGGAAAGGTGCGCAGACGGCTGCAAGAGGCGGGCTTCCAGGTTGAGAAACGCCCGGGTTTCGGTCGCAAGCGGCATATGTTGGTGGGTCGAAAATGCGCATCGACCGAGCTTGCCAGCAAGGTCCAGCCACAGAGCCAGGATCCGCTTGCGCCGGCTCCAGGCATTACCGAAAAACCAGGTTCCTGGTTCACCTACCCTGTCAAGCTTGCGCCGCGTCGCGACGCCGTAATTATCGGCGCCGGACTCGCTGGAGCGAGCCTGGCATTTAGTCTCGCCAGGCGCGGCTGGCAAGTCACGGTTATTGACAGCTCCGACTCTGTGGCCGCCGGTGCATCGGGTAACTCCCAGCTCGCCCTGCGCTGCCGCCTGTTTCAAAACGAGTCGCCGGCAAGCCGATTCTTTCTGCAAGCCTATTTGTTCGCCAGGACCCAGTTTGAACAACTCTCAAAGGCAGGCACCCTGGATTTTCAACCCAGCGCTGTTATGCAACTGCACAACGCCATGCACAAGCAACAGGGCATAGATCCTTTCAACTTACAGCGTCTCTATGCCGAACAGGTGGTGACAACCCTCACTCAACTGCAAGCTTCAGCGACCGCTGGAGTCCAACTGAGTGATGCCGCCTGTCATTTCCCTCTGGGTGGCTGGCTCGATGCAAAGTCACTGTGTCTTGCCTATCTCACGCACCCGAATATCCAATTGCAACTGCAGCAGCGGGTTGGCGCGCTCCAGTGGAGCGGGTTCAACTGGCTGGTAAAAGATCAGGACGGGCAGCATCTTGGGGCAGCAGAAGTTATCGCCCTCGCCAATGGCTATGGCGCCGTCGATCTCGCCCAGGCCGCCTGGCTACCCTTGCTGGCCGTCCGCGGTCAGACCTCGAGGCTCGCAGCGAGCGAGTCGAGCCGCTCGCTGAACACGGTAGTATGCGGCGAGCGCACTGTGTTTCCCGAGCACGATGGCTACCACACGCTGGCAGCCAGTTACCATCGCGAGGAGCTGGCTCTGGATGTCCGCGATCCGGACAATCAGCACAACCTGCTAACAGCCAGGACTTGTTTTAACGACCCTGCCTACCTGGGAGAAATCGTCGCTAGCGGGCGGGTATCTCTGCGCTGCAATACTCCGGATTTCCTGCCAGTGGTGGGGATGCTGCCGAACGCCGCCGCCATGCACACGCAATTCGCAGGATTCGCCCGCAATGCCAGGGCTGAGGTAGGCAAGCCCGGCTGCTATTATCCTGGCCTGTATATTTCTGCGGCCCACGGTTCAAACGGATTGGCCAGTTGTCCACTGAGCAGCGAATATCTGGCCAGCCTCATCGACAATGAAGTTCCCCCGCTTGATCAGAAGATCATGAACGAACTCAATCCGGCACGCTTCCTGATTCGGGCACTCAAGATACAGCGCCAGGCTTGCTAGCGATTGAAATAGGCGTTGACTACTTGGTAAGTAGACTCCACGTCTTCGATTCCAGCGAGTTCTCTGATGGAATGCATGCCGAAACTGGCGATGCCGATGTCAACCGTAGTGATACCCATTGCAGTCGCCGTAAGCGGACCGATGGTGCTGCCACAGGCCATATCGCTGCGCATGACAAATTGCTGGTAGGGAATGGAGAGTTTGTTGCAGATCGATTTGAATAAGGCAATCGACTGACTGTTGCTGGCATAACGCTGGTTAGCATTAACCTTAATCACTGGCCCGGCGTTTAACAGCGGCTGATGATTGTCATCGTGCTTCTCGGAAAAATTCGGATGCACACCATGGGCATTATCTATCGACAAGAACAGTGACTGGTGAGTCGCCCGCTCGAAGCTGTCTGCTTCGCTGTGGAAATTGCTCAGCCAGCGGTCCACCACCGACTTGAGGAACGGTCCCTGCGCCCCTGCTGTGGAAGCACTGCCGACCTCTTCATGATCGTTGCACACCAGTGCACTGGCCTGCTTTGGGTTGCTGGCGATAAGCGCTCGACAGGCGAGAAAGCAACTCAGGAGGTTATCCAGTCTGGCCGAGGCGACAAATTGCTCACGCAAACCGACGAGTTGCGGGGCTTGCGTATCGTAAAGCAGCAATTCGTGGGAAAGTACTTGCCAGGCTGCATTACTCTTCAGATTTTTTCCCATCTGCTCCTGCAGGGTCGCGAGCAGTAATTCGTCCAGGCTGAAGCGCTCCTCCTTATCTAACTGCAAGACGAGGGGAACCAGTTCTTTCTGTGCGTTGATGTTACGGCCTTTATTCACTTCGCGATCCAGATGTATCGCCAGACTTGGCACAAAGGCAACCGGTTTCTTCAGATCAATCAGTGCACTACCAAGTTCACCTTTGCGGGTGGAGAAATGCACCCTGCCAGCTATCGAAAGGTCGCGATCGAACCAGGGATTGAGCAGGGCACCGCCGCAGACCTCGGCTCCGAGTTGCAGATATCCCAGTTTCGCGATCTCCGGATTGGGCTTGATCTTCAAACAGGGGCTGTCGGTATGCGCCCCCGCCAGCCGTATCCCGCTGGATAACAATTCTTGCGTGCCGGTATTAAAGGCGATCAGGGCAGACTCATTCCGCACCACGTAATAACGGGCAGACTTCTTCAGTTTCCAGTGGCCAGCCTCATCCAGGCGTTGATAACCCGACTCGTCCAGCATCCTGGCCATGTTGGTGACAGCATGAAAGGGCGTTGGGGAGTGCTGCAGAAAAAGCAGTAGCTCTGCACTCATCCCCGACCGTTCAGTCGGGGTTTTTGGATTGGGTCTTGCCATTGCTGCTGGTAGTCTTACTTTGTGCGCGATTCCTCTACAGCAATTACCTTACTTCCAACAACTCAACCTCAAAAATGAGCGCCGAGTTTGGTGGAATAGCAGGCGTTGGAGAAGCTTCTCCATAGGCCATATTGGGTGGGATGAACAGGCGCCATTTATCACCTACTTTCATTAACTGCAGTGCTTCGGTCCAGCCGGCGATTACCTGTGAAACACCAAAGCTGGCAGGCTGGCCGCGATCCACTGACGAGTCGAACACGCTGCCATCCAGCAGGGTTCCGTGGTAATGGGCTAACACCGTATTGGTCGTGGTTGGAGAGGCACCGCCGTCAGGTCCTGAGGACAGAACCAGGTACTGCAAGCCCGACGCAAGAGAAACCACGCCATTGTTCTGTGCGTTCTGTGCCAGGAACTCCTGACTTGCCACCAGATTGTCAGCCAGCGCAGATTCCGCGGCATCGGCCTGACGCTGCATATAAGACTGAATCGCTGCCATCATTTCGGCTGGCTCCAATTTAAGATCGCCACTAAAGGCATCCAGCATGCCAGCAACGAAGGTCTCGACGTTGATTCCTTCGATGAGCTGCTGGGCGACCAGGTTCTGGCCGATGTTGGCGCCGAGGGAGTAAGCGATGCGGTTGTCTTCACTTTCCAGGTTAATATCGCCCTGGGCAAAGGCTTGCGATACAAGCACTATCGACAGGACCGGGAATAGTAATTGGGCAGCGCGATTCAATGTTTTCATACCAATTTCCTTCAATTCATTGGACAATCGTCTGCATCGATAAATAAACAAAAGCCGTCGTATTTACAGCACAAACAATGAGTTGCGAAGTCTAACTGGGATAAAAACTAATTACCAGCGGACTGAACTATCCGCGAATTCGCGGCTCTTACTCTGCAACAATCCTGAAGAAATAGACGGCAGATAAACCATAGCCTGTACGTAAACCTTAGTCGAGATTGAAAAGGATTATGCCTAATTGGTCCAGGATCAACTTGTATCTGTCAATGTTATTCATCGGAGCCTGCTCTCAGCTGTTTACCGTTGCCGTCAATGATCAGGCAGTCTATGACCCAACGGGTAGATTAATTCTCTCCGAAGTTGTCGATGCCGATCTTCAAGGCTGTATAAACTTGGCGATGCGGCAGCAAAATGTACAGAGGGAGACTCAAGTCACTGTATTGTCCTGCGCGAACTCCGAGATTCAGAGTTTGGAGAGAATTGGCCAGCTCACACAATTGAGATTCCTGGATCTGGCCAACAATAAGATAAGTAACCTGACCCCTCTTGAAGAATTACAATTACTTGGCGGACTGAACTTGAGCAATAACCAGATTAGTAATATTGGACCGCTATTGAACATGCCGAGCCTGTCCACTGTAAGCCTGATGGGGAATAATGGCATTTCCTGCGCACAATTAAATTTGCTGAAGAATAGACTCGGAGATAACCTGACCCCTCCGGAAAGCTGCAGGAACTAAGGTACCCCTAACTCTCGGCGAGTGGGGTGCCACTGTGAAATCTGAAATTTGCATCTTCACTGGTAATCAGTTCGGCCTCTTTCACCGCGAACAAACCCAGTCGCGGGCCGATATCCTCATGAGAATACTGCTCGGCCAGTGACAGGTAGTCTTGAAAATGTCGCTCCTCGGATCTCAACAGCCCTGTATAGAAGCGCTCCAGCTCGGCATCCAGTCGCGGTGCAAGTCGGGCAAATCTTTCGCAGGATCGAGCCTCGATGTAGGCACCGACGATAAGCGTATCAACCAACGCCTCCTGATCCGATTTACGGATAAGTGACCTTAGTCCAGCGGCGTAACGTGAAGGGCTCAATTTCACATAGGGAATCTGCCGCGCAGCGAGGATCTCTACCACCTGCTGAAAATGCAGCAGTTCTTCCCGCGCTAACTGGGACATCTTGCTCAGCAGATCAGGGTTCTCTGTGTATCGATACATCAGGTTCATCGCTGTAGCGGCCGCTTTCTTCTCGCAGTTCGCATGATCGATCAGCAATCTGGCCTGATTGATAACAGCCAGTTCCAGCCAGGACTCCGGGGTTGCACAGGGAAGGAACTGCTGAATAGTTTGCATCGAAGGATTTGTACTGGGAGACACTGGGCTTAGTGGCGGGTCTTCTTCTCCAGAACTTCGCCATCTTCCAATTCCGCTGGCGGCGTAAGCGGCTCGTCTGCGGATTCCATAATCTTACCCAGCATTTCGGACTTGTGCTTCTTGGAAGTCTTGGCTCCGAGTTGCTTGAGGGTCTCAACACGCTTGATCAGGTTGCCGCGTCCAGATTGCAGCTTGTTGTGGGCCTTATCAAAACTCTTCTTACTGGCATCGATACGCTCCCCGACTTCATCAAGATCCTTAACGAAGGCGACAAACTTGTCATAGAGGGCCCCGGCCCGTTCGGCAATCTCGTTGGCATTCTGGCTCTGTTGCACCAGTCGCCATAAATTATGCACAGTCTTCAGTGTCGTCAGCAGTGTCGTGGGACCGACAAAAATAATGTTGCGCTCGAAGGCATACTGGCTCAGCTCGGGGTCATTCTGCACCGCTATAGAATAGGCAGCCTCAATCGGCATGAAGAGAAATACATAATCCAGCGAATTTACCCCTACCAGATTCTGATAATCTTTTGCCGACAGGTTTTTTACATGCAGGCGCACCGACTGGATGTGCTGCTTAAGCTTGTCAGCCTTGTCTGCCTCGTCTTTGCTGGAACAGAAAGCATCCCAGGCTTTCAGCGATACTTTTGAGTCAATTATGATGTCGCGCGATTCCGGCAGATGTACAACCACGTCTGGCTGTGACTTCGCTCCATCCGCTGCTTTAAGACTGACCTGCACATCATACTCTCTGCCCTTTACCAGGCCGGACTTTTCCAGAATCGATTCGAGCACGAATTCTCCCCAACTACCCTGGGTCTTGTTATCGCCCTTCAAGGCATTGGTGAGATTTACCGCCTCTTCGCTGATCCGGTTGTTCAGTTCCTGCAGGCTCTTGATTTCCCGGGCCAGCGAGAAGCGTTCTTTCGATTCTTTATCGTAGGTCTCTTCAACGCGTTTCTCGAATTGCTGAATCTTCTCCTGCAAAGGATTCAGAATGGTCGCCAGGCTTTCCTTACTGGTGGCAGTAAATTTTTTGGCCTTGTCATCAAAGATTTCGTTGGCGATGTTTTTAAATGCCGTACTGAGTTGCTCTCTGGAGTCGTTCAATAACCTCAGCTTTTCATCGAACTGCTTCCGTTCGAACTCCAGACTGGTTTTGAGCGTGGCATTTTGCTCCCGATAATCCTGGATGTCAGCCTTCAGGAACTCATTGTCCGAACCTGCTTTCTGCATCGCTTCCCGTAGCCCGTCAGCTTCGGCCTGCTTGGCCAACAGCCGTTCTTTCACCGCGACCTCGTCGAGCCTGCTCCTCTGCAGTTGGCGTTGCAGCAGAAAAATGCCCGCCAATGCTGCCAATAGCGATATTCCCAACACACTGAGCAGAGCAGTATTCATCAGGGTAGGTGGCCTTTACTTAGGTCAGATTGTCGTTAATGACTTGCAGTAGTTCATCATTGAGCTGGCTATCTTCATCAGATCCTTCCAGCGCTTCGGTGACTACGTTAATCACATTGTTAGATTCCTGCAGGCGGACATTAAACCCTCGTTCCTGTGCGAAATTTTCATCATTGCCCGCACCGAAAATCCGTCCGATAAAACCCGGCTCGTCATTTTCGTCCACAATACCGGCGAACCTGACATTGAAATAGTTCTGGTCACGGTCGCTGTCCACGATGGGAATCTCAGCGGATTCAAGCGCAGTTCGAATCTGCACCCAGGCCCGATTATAATTGATCTTCAATTCCAGCACTTGTTTGCCGTTAACGTCTTGAACGATATTGGCTTTGGATTCCGACTCGATGCTCCCTGCCAACAGACTTGCCGAAGACGCCTGGTAGATATCGTTCCTGTCCGCCAGGTATTGCGACACCGAAGTCAGGATCTGCCGTTCCAAATCGGGTGAGTTGGATGCCTCCGGCCAGTTAAGAATGATTGGAATAGCTTCACTTCGCAGATTTTCCATGTGAATTACGTAGATTTCCGAGTAACCGGAATGCAGGCCCGGCTCAATTATTACGCGGTATTTGTGCCGCTTTTCCTGATCGTTGTCTACTTCTACCCAGGCAGTTTCCATGATGCCACTGCTGGGATTCTCATAGTCGAGAATAACCTGCAGCTCAATCCAGAAATCTCTCACCCGCGGCCAGACCTGTCCCGGTGTTGCGTCCATAAGTATCCAACTTCGATCGGCCAGGCTCTGGATAATGACGCCTTCCCTGCGGCGCGTCTCAAGCGGCTTCGGCATTGGGATATCCTCGAAGAATTCGTTGACGGCGATAAACTCTTCAGGGATCACATACAGCTGATCCAGCGTAAAACTATCCAGCTCAGCAGGTACCCGCATTTGCGGAACTATCTGCGCTTCGGTGTAGTCACCGCCACGATCTGGAAACATCCCGGCGTCACCAAACAGGAAACCACAAGCGTTCAGGAAAAGTGCAGGACTCAGAATCAATAATCGTTTAATCATTTAACAAGTACATCCGGTTATTTGCTCACTGGCATCGAACTTTCAGGCGGCTTCAGACAACTGAATTCCCGCACACGAGAGTGCTTCACTTACTTGGATATGATACTTCGCATCAAGTTCCACCAGTGGCAGCCTGATACCCTCTTCGATTAATCCCATCTTTAACAGCGCCCATTTTACTGGAACGGGATTCGCCTCCAGAAACAGATTACGATGCAGCAGCGCCAATTTGTCATCGACGGCTCGTGCAGCCGCTTCCTTGCCGCTACCTGCCAGCGCACACATCTGCGCCATCATTGCCGGTGCCACGTTTGCCGTTACTGAAATGGTTCCATCAGCACCACCGAGCATCAGCGGCAGTGTGATTGCATCTTCACCACTGTAGACCGCCAGCCGATCCCCACACTTCGCAATCAGCTCCAGTCCACGCGGAATATCACCGGTGGCATCTTTGATGCCGACAATGTTTTCCAGGTCGGCCAATCTCTCCACGGTTTCGAGTTTCAGGTCGCAGGCAGTGCGACCCGGAACGTTATACAGAATCTGTGGTATCGCAACCTGCTCGGCCACAGCCTTGAAATGTCGATATAACCCTTCCTGGGAGGGCTTGTTGTAATAGGGAGTTACCAGTAAACAGGCATCTGCGCCATGCTCACGAGCCGATTCGGTAAAATATACGGCTTCATCCGTACTATTCGATCCAGTGCCTGCGATAACCGGGATGCGCCCATTGACTACCTTAACGCAGTGCGCGACCAGGTCGCAGTGTTCCTGCACTGTCAAGGTGGCCGACTCACCGGTTGTCCCCACCACGACTACGGCATTGGTACCGCTCTTCACATGCCATTCGATCAGCCGATCGAACGCCGCAAGATCCAGGGAGCCATCCCCGTGCATAGGGCTAACCAGGGCAACGATACTGCCGCGTAATCTGGTGCTCATCGATTTTCTGTACCTTGGGCTATGCGCCTGAAAATGACTATCACTAAGCGGCGAACTTTACCACATTGCACCTGTTGCAAACAAAAGTGAACAGCCGGGATGGCGCCGGCTCAGGCTTCCTGCTCATCCATTGACCTGGTAAGGACGCGACCCGGCCAGGCGTTAATAATAGCCTTTATCAGGGTTGCCAACGGGATAGCGAAGAACACGCCCGCCATACCCCAGATACTGCCGAACACCAGTACGGCGGCAATAATGGCCACAGGGTGCAGGTTTACCGCCTCTGAAAAAATAACCGGCACCAGCACGTTACCGTCAACTATCTGCAGAACGATATAGGCTCCAAGGACCGTATAGAACTCGCTACCTATCCCCCATTGCACGAATGCTACGGCGGCGATGGGTAAAGTGACAACTGTTGCGCCGATATAAGGCACTATGACCGATAAACCCACCAGGACTGAAAGCAGCAGGGCATAGTTGAGCCCGAGAATGGCGAATACCAGGTAGGCCACACTGCCGACCAGAATTATTTCAACAACCTTGCCACGCACGTAATTGGACAGCTGCTCATCCATTTCCTGCCAGATTCGACTCATCAATGGGCGATTGCGGGGCAGAAAATTTCCCGCCCAAAGCATCAACTTATCCTTATCCTTGAGCATGAAGAAAACCAGGATCGGCACCAGTATCAGAAAAATAATCCAGTAGAATACGTTCGGGAGACTCTCCAGAGAGTACTCCAGCACGGCTTGTCCCAATCCCCGTAGCTCACCGCCTAGCCCATCAATGAAATTCCGAATCTGCTGTTCTGAAAACAGGCTCGGGTAATTCTCAGGCAGGGTCAACAGGGCTTCCCGCCATTGATTAATAAGGTTCGGTAATTCATTTATCAAGCGGCGCAGTTGATTCCAGGCACGCGGCAGCAGGATTAGCAGCATTAACAGGAAGATCCCCATGAACAGGGTATACACCGCAATGAAAGCGAGGCGCGCCGAGATTCCGTATCTCAATAACAGGTTCACCAGCCCCTGCATCAGGTAGGCAATGATGATCGCGCCAACGAGCGGCGCCAGTACCTCTCCCAGCAAAAACAGGATTATCAATCCGGTGGTCAACAGGATCAGGAGAATGATGGATTCTTCATCGTGGAAGTAACGATCGAAAAAATCGTTGAGTAATTTCTTCATTTAAGAGGGTCTCTGAGCCTTCGGCAAACCACTGCCTGTTTATTGCGGAAAAAAATTGCGCAGTGCCGATATTCGATCACCCTTTCTGAATCCAGTAGAAATACGCCAGCTCATCTTTCTGAAAGCCCAAAATCTGATGATTGCTTTGTGCTACGAACAGGTGGAAATCTTTTTCAGAACCCGGGTCGGTGGCAACTACCTTAAGTATCTGCTGCGGCTGCATGTTATTTAGTGCCAATTTCGCCTTCAGGAGCGGCATCGGGCACTGCAGGCCACTGAGATCGAGCTCGACATCAACATTTAAGTCCATGGCCGCATTTTACCAAGCTATAGCCTGCCGTTACCATCGCCCAGATGTTCAGGGAGCCTCTGCTCAAGTCTATGACCTCTCTGGCTTAAGCTGATTCCGCTATCAAGGCGCGCTTTCGTCAACATGTGTCGACCTGTCAAGAAAGTGCAACGCAGAGAGCGGGATCAGCTTAAGCCCTATTGGGCGAGGCCTGGCGCGCACCGCTGCGGTGTTGTCGTGTTAGCTAATCCAATGGCCATTACCTGCACACGACGCCTTGCAGCAGCACGCGCCCCTGTCTTTAACAAGTGCCTCGCAGAGCGGCCATAGACTTGATCAGAGGCTCCCTGGACCGGTCGAAAAATAGCCGCCTCAACTGGCTCTCTGGAGGAATTATTTATGGTAGTCTGGGTCCTGTTAGGTATCGTAAAACACCGAAAATGAACCGATCGCAGCTTAAATTCAGTCTGTTTCTGCTCACCACCCTGATTACCGCACAGGGACAGGCCCAGACACCTCTGCCCTCGCTCGGAGATCGCATCTCCGGAACCGTCTCGCTGACTGAGGAATACGAGATGGGGCAGCAATTCCTGAGTCAGATTCGACGCAGCGCGCCCACAATTCCCGACCCCTTACTCAATGACTACCTGGAGAATGTCACCTACAAACTGGCTACCCGCAGTCAGCTGCAGGACCATCGGCTGTCTTTTGTTGTCATCGACAGCGAGGAATTGAATGCCTTCGCCGCTCCCGGCGGCATAATTGGAGTGAATACCGGATTATTTCTCAACGCCCAGACCGAGGCCGAATTTGCGTCGGTGATGGCTCACGAAATTGCCCACGTAAGCCAGCGGCATTTTGCGCGAAGCGTGGACCAGGCCCAGGCCGGCAGAATCCCGCAACTCGCAACGCTGCTGGCCAGTGTTCTGGTGATGGCGACTTCTGATGCCGAACATGGTATGGCCGCAATTACCGCGGTGCAAGGTAGGGCACTGGAAAACCAGTTGCGCTTCAGCCGCAGCCACGAAGCCGAAGCCGATCGCATCGGCCAGGACAATATGTACAATTCGGGCTTCGATCCCCAGGCAATGGGAACGCTTTTTGAGCGACTCATAGGGCTCAATCGCTTCGGCAGGCGCCCTCCTGAGTTCCTGCTATCTCACCCACTCACCGAATCCCGCATCGCCGACGCTCGCGGCCGCGCCATTCGCTATCCGCAGCTGCCTTATAGCAACAACCTGGAATACCAGATCATGCGTGCCCGAGTAGCAGCGCACTACGCCGAAGACAAGCGCGCCATAGTTAATCAATACCAGGAATTATTGAATGGCAGCACCACTGACTTTACTCGCGATGCGAACCGCTATGGTCTGGCCGTTGCCTATTGGGAGAATGAGCAATACGCCGAGGCAAGCGCCACACTGGCTCCATTACTTGCCAAAGAGCCTAACCGTATCAGTTATGTGGTTACCCAGGCGGAGATTTACACGGCGCAGAATGAATCCGGGCAGGCAATTAATTTTCTGCGCAGGCATCTGGAAATAAATCCTAACAATCATTCTTTGACAATGGCCTATGTCGATGCATTGCTCAAATCCCGCGCTTATGTCGAAGCAGCTCAGCGAATGGAACGCCATAGTCAGGTCAGACCCAATGATCATAGCCTGTGGTATCAATTGGCTGAAACCTGGGGGCAAGCTGGCAATATCAGCAAGGTGCACCAGGCCCGCGCCGAATATTATCTCTTACTGTATGATTTTCACCGCGCCAGAGAGCAATTACAATTCGCGCTGCGTATCGAATCCGATAAAGACATAGCGCCTGCCGAGGAAGCACGTCTGCGCCAGAAGATTCGTGATGTAGAGGCGATGGTGACGAAACTGAACGGGTAGTAGCGTCTCTTTAATCGTTTGTCCTCTGCCTCTCTCCTCTCAGGCTTTCCCGTGAATCTGCAACTTATTCTCGACAGCAAAGTCCAGCATACGCTGCAAGGGCACCATGGCTTGCCGGGCTATGACTGCGTCAACTGTGATCTCATTCGTCTCATCTAATAATGAAGAATAGAGTGCCTGCAGTGAATTCATTCCCATCCAGGGACAATTGGCACAACTCCTGCACGTCGCATCATTACCCGCTGTCGGTGCAATAATGAACTGCTTACCAGGAGCTAGTTGCTGAAGCTTGTGAAAGATGCCCTGATCGGTAGCGACGATGAAGTCGCGATTAGGCAGACTCCTGGCAGCATTGATGATTTGTGAGGTTGACCCGATCATGTCGGCGACTTCCAGGACAGCATCCGGTGATTCCGGGTGTGCCAGCACCGCCGCCTCCGGATACAGTTTCAACATGTCCTTGATTCCCCGTACCTTGAACTCTTCGTGAACGATACAGGCCGCATCCCAGAGCAACATGTCGGCACCGGTAGTCTTTTTGATATAGGCACCGAGGTGTTTATCTGGCGCCCAGATAATTTTTTCCCCACGCTCCATCAGGTGATCGACAACATCGAGTGCGATGCTGGAAGTTACCACCCAGTCAGAACGCGCCTTAACCGCTGCTGAGGTATTGGCATACACCACCACGGTTCTGTCTGGATGCTCATCACAAAAGGCGGCGAATCGATCGATAGGACAGGCTATATCCAGGGAGCAAGTTGCTTCCAGCGTTGGCATCAAGACTTTTTTACCGGGACTTAAAATCTTGGCGGATTCACCCATGAAACGCACGCCCGCTACCATCAATATGTCAGCATCACAGTCTCTGCCGAATCTCGCCATCTCCAAACTGTCGCCGACAAAACCGCCGCTATCATCAGCCAGGTCCTGTAGCAGTGAATCGGTATAGTAATGGGCTACCAGGCGCGCATTCCTGGCTTGCATCAGCTCTCGGATCTGGGACTCGAGCTGTCGGCGTTCAGCTTCAGATAGCTGTTCGGGAGGGTTCACCCGATCGAGGTATTGCCGGACGATCTCCTGGTCGGATGCCAGGGTGTGCATCGAGTCTGTGGTTGAAGGGTTGGGCATGACTGATCCGATAAAAGATGAAAGAGCATTTTATCATAAGCTTGGCGTGAAAAATCAGGGGTGTGGGATTTTGGAAAGCGGGAATAAGTAGCGCGATGGGGGATGACTGGAAGTCGTATAGAATGCATTCAGAATTTGGCTGAGCTGAATTCCTCACCGCTACGCGGTAGCCATTCAGCCATCTTGCGCGCAACGCGCTTGTCAATCGTAGGTTCGAATATTCAGAGAATTTGTTTGAATTTGGCGCTGTGCGCTAAGAAGAGAGAAATTGGTGGGTCGTATAGGATTCATTCGGAATTTAGCTGAGCTAAATTCCTCACCCTGCGGGCAGCGCTTCGCGCTGTGTGCGCCGCTGACGCGCCTTTTGAACCTATAACGGTTCAAATTATAAGGCGGGAAGGAATTTAACGGGGGAACTGCGGGGCTTCGATAAAAATTGGTGGGTCGTATAGGATT
>JAQBSZ010000024.1 GCA_027623555.1 Pseudomonadota bacterium
ATCGATGCCCGGTGCACCCTTATTGCGACAAACTTGTTTTAGCGCACGTAGCAGATTTTTCCTCTCCACAACGCGGCTAATGATTGATGAACAATAGTTGGATTTTGGTTCAATCGGGTTTCCCATTCCTGATTCACCCTCTGAACTCTCCAGAGACAATACTAATTGCTTAACAGGTGCCATTCAGAAACACTTCCCCGACGATTACTTTCCATGATTTGTTCAGGCCTTCGGTGACAAGAATTCCACCTACTATGCCTTCTGCTGACTTCTGTACTGCGGTCACACGCAATCGCTTGCGCGTCAGTTGATCCCTCAACACAGTACAGACCTCCCGGGGTAAGACACTTAACTTTCCTCGCGTAGACGCTCAATTTATAAAACGTATTCCAGTTGCAGATGGAGGGCTTAATGGTCACGTGCCCACTGGCCCCGAATACGTCACACCTCATATTGAGTTCTTGTTCATCGCCCCGCGATTTCGCGTTGGACTTCCTTCAGACCCCACCTCGCGATGACGCCCTTGCCCTTTCGCTAACCTTCGGCTCTGCGAATACCTGGTAAGAGGACTTGCACCTCTCTAGTTAAGTGCCATGCCCGGCACACACGCTCGCTTCAGGCGTGCGGCGTAGCCGCATCGCTCTGAAAGCGCTTGTTATGTAGCTCTTTCTTCGAATATGCATTTCTCTAGCTCGGAATAAACGTTCATATCATCCGTAATTAGTTTGGACAGGTTTATTTTAAATAGCTCTGGATTAATGTTTGTGTTTATGTTACAGAAATTCTTTATTCGCACTACATCATCTTTAATGTTCTGATTCACTATATCGTTCACGAAATCATCGAACGAGGCCTCGTCAAATACCAATCCATTCTCAACGCAGTATTTGCTGAGAACTTCTTTGTCGAATAAGTAATTTTCTAACTCCCACCTCTTAAGTACTCGGTGATTGGGTGGATTGTTATCCAAATATCGCCGCCTGTCCTCTAGGGTAGTTAGCTGTCCTGATGAAATATCTCTGTCTTTTAACACTAGTATCTCAACATCTGAGAAAACCTTGCTTAGGATTGCGAGAGCGATTTCGCTGCGCTGGTCAAGCTCGGTGTTCCCACCACTCGATACGAATAGAGTGTCATGATGTTTGGTGGAGAATATGTTATTGAAAACTCGAGCGTCGAGTCCGCGCTCGCCCCCGTTTGCGGCAGGCGCATCCCTTCCTTCACAATAAATAATTCTTTTTGGGCTCAATAACCCTGTAAGGTCCTCCAGAGCGGTCTGAAATATTCGTTGCCAGTTAGCGCGTGACGGGATCATCGGCACGACGGTATGCTCGCCAGTGAAGTAGTCTCTCTCAGAGAAATCGATTATTTGCGTTTTAGCTTTAAGTTCCTCCTGGAGGGCTCTGAGAAAACCAATGCTATGTGTAGCAATCCAAAGCTGGCAATTTTCAGGAATTAATTTTTCAATTTCAATGAGGAGCTTCCTTTGTACTGCGGTGTTTAAATGAAGTTCAGGCTCATCTATGCATATAACAGTATCATTGTACTCAACAGTTTTTATTAGAAGGTCGATGATAATATCGACAACTTCTTTTTCGCCTGAGGATAAGTTGGCATAAGGAAAATCGACGGAATTCCCTTTCTTAAAGAATAGTTGCCCTCTGCCAGCCAATATATCTCCAAGATCAGAGATCTCAACGTCAATGATTTGAGACAGTATCGAGTTAATACGTCCCAATAATTCTTCTCTAACCTGGTCTCCAGTTTTTTTGCCCTTAAAGAATTCATCATAGGATGAGCCCAACAATCGGTGATAATTCGATTTCAGGCGTGTGTCGATTGCAATTGAGCTTATGGGCTCATCTCGAGTTTCCAATATCTTCGGTGTCGCTTCTAGTTGTGTAACCTGCAATTTTGAAGTGAATCGATAAGCTGTTCTGATATAGAAACTTTTCCTTCCGATAGTACCTGCTGTCCCTTCTATAGTGATTGCTTGATTCTTATTGTAGGGAGTGGGTTCTGCGTCTCCAGGATTTCTCTTCGAATAAAGCGATTTAGATAGAAATTCGTTGCCTTCAGTTCCATAACTTCGATGGTCTTTTAGCTTTTCCTCAAATGCGTCAAATATTGAACTTTTCCCACAGCCATTTGGGCCAACAAGTGCAATCACCTTCTTCGGTTCATCGCCAAGATCAATGGTGAGATCGTCGAAACGTTTAAACTCTTTTAGGCGTAATTTTTTAATTCTCATAGTTTTCCGATCGCTTGAGCTTAGCCTGAGCTACATAACGAGGCTGTAGAAAAACCAATACCGGTTTGTTCCGCCAGCAATCCTGTTCATTTTTGATTTTCATTCTGCCTTGCATTCAGAATTTCGGAGTTATGCGGTTTGCAATATTGTAAAGGACGCACTAACTCCGCTTATCTTCCCAAACTTCCGTAATTCTGCAACTTTTCAATGTTATGCACCAGACAGTATAAATGCCACTGCCCTTGGACCTTGTTTTTGCCACGCACACTGAACCGCTTTAAGCCCTTGTTGCGAAGGAGAAGGGGACACTAATAACTTAGTAACTTAGCCGAACTCTAATTGCCCCTATGTCTTCAGCATATATTGCTGAGTTATCAAGCCAGTTTGAACCCAGAAAGGAAACTCCAAACTTACTTAAGTTACTAAGTTATTAGTGTCCCCTACTATTCTCCGGGTAATGAGTTCAAGGTCTTCCAAGGCCGTCTTGTGCGCGATGGCCCCGGATTGTGGCTTCGCCATGCTGAACGCGGTATGACAACCGCCGTGCCAATGAATGACCAGTTGAAGTGTCTGTGCCGATTCATCCATAACCACCACGATCTCGTGAATGAGCAGGCGGACTATCTGCTTTTTCAGCACCATCGGGCAGGCCGGGTCTTCCCACACTCCCGCAAAATCTTCACCAAGGGCGCGAAGGGCGGCTTCTTCAGCCGCGTTCAGGGAACGCACCCTATCGGCGTAGGTATCCAATTCGGCCTGGAGATTGTGTTGTTCTTCGAGCTTGTCATTCCAGCGCTGCTCCAGCACCTCGGCCACCAGACGATTGTTAGGGTCAACCTGATCGTATTGCGCGAAGGCCCGCTCAGTCTCATAGCGGACTTGCTGCAATCGGCGTTCCAGCACGCCGCGTTGGTCATTGCCTTCGGCGGCAAGGCGTTCCATCGCCGCCAGACTCGCGTCCAACCCCAGCGGCGATATCGCCTGCAAGAGAGACTCACTCAGACGCTTGTCAACCGTCGCCCCGCCAAAGCCCAGGCAATAGCGCCCGCCGGTGGCGAAATCACCACTGCACACGTAGCGTGCCGCCGTGCCGCTCTTGCCCCAGTAACGGATGTGCAACTTGCGCCCGCAGCGGCCGCAACGCAGCAGGCCGGTGAGCAGTCCCTGCCCGCCGCGTACCGCCAGCGCCGTCTCGTCTTGCATAAAATTGCCGCCGTTGCCGCGCATGATGTCCTGGTTCCGTTGATACTTGGCCCAGTCAATATACCCGCGATGATGGCCCGGCAGGAAGACCTTGGCTTGTTCGGGCTCTTGTACCATCACCTGCCGCTTGAGAGTCTGACCGCCCTTGACCACCCGTTGTGTGCGCCGACGGCCATACACATATGCCCCCGCGTACAAGGGATTATGCAACATATCGCCGATAAAGCTCATAGTCGGCAATTGCCAGTGCAATACCCTCCGACCCCCCTGCGGTTTGTTCACCGGCAGCTCAATCCCTTCTTCGTGAAACCAGCGCTGGGTTTGCCGGATACTACCCAACGCGTCGAACTGGTTGAACACCAGGGCGATAGCTTCCTGCACCCGCAGGTTGGGATCCTTGACGATCTCTCCGGTGGTATCGGTGACGTAACCGGGCGCCAGGCAACGGCCCAACTCACCCCGTTTCGCTTTCGATTCCCGGCCCTGTTGCAGGCGGGACTTCAAGGTGTTCAGTTCTACCACGCTCAAGGTGCCCTTGATGCCGAGCACCAGTTGGTCATCCATACGCGTCAGGTCGTACAGATTGTCCGCATCGGCAATCAGGGTATCGAACATCTGGCACAGCTCCAGCAGATGGCACCAGTCCTTGTCCGTGCGCGACAAGCGCGACAGTTCACGGCTGAGTACCAGACCGACCTCGCCCAGGGCAATGCTGGCCAGCAGTTGCTTGAAACCAGAACGTGCCCCGGCGCCGCTGCTGGCACTTACCCCCAGATCGCAGTCGATGACCTCGATGTGCTTGAAGCCATAGGCCTTTGCGGTTTCCTTCAGGGCGTATTGCAGGCGCTGACTCTCGGTGTTCTGTTTGACCTGGGCCAGTGAGGATTGGCGCAGATAGACGACTGCCTTGCGAGATAAATGCGCGGGGGTGAATTTACCGTTCGATTCAGTCCGGTTCATGAGTTTCTCCTCCGCCGCTTTGCCATAGGGTGAGGATAGCCTCGGCCATGACGGCGACCAATCGTTGCTCCTGTTGTGGATTCATCGCCGGCGGGGGAGCGGCGACCTCGTCGCTGCCTAGTTCCAGGGTAATCTGCTGCATGGGGTTGCTCCTGTTGCTGTGTCGTCGTTACTGTAGACGACTGCAGCAGATCCACCAGTGCGTTCAACGCCTCGGCGGGAAGTGTCGCCTGCTGGCTGAGCTGATACTGTTTCGCATTAACGTCGAGCATCCACAGTGGAATTTTCAGCGCCTTCCCATCGGGACGAGCCACAGTCGCGGTGTTACCGGTGGGGCGTGGCCACTGGAGAACCTTGAGGCAATGGTGATAGAGCGGATGAAAAGGGTAATAAACCGTCACCGTGGACGGCATGGTATTGTGCGTGGTTATTGCTCAACATACACTTCCACATGCTTTTTCTGGATGGCGTCTATGTACAGGATGACTCCGGCCACTACGCCTTTCGCCGCACCCCGCCGCCGAGCGTCGAACAGCTCCATGACCTGCTTCATGTGATCAGCCGGCGGGTGGCCCGGTTCCTGGAGCGGCGCGGGATTCTGGAACGGGACGAAGATAACAGTTACCTGACCTTGGACGGCCTGGAGGAAGATCCGCTCAGGGACATTCACAGTTACTCGGTCACCTATAGGGTCGCCATCGGCCCGCAAAAGGGCCGCAAGGTGTTCTGCCTGCAGACTATTCCACCACGATCGGAAGAATCACCGGGTAACGCCCGGGTGGCGAATCTCAATGGATTCAGCCTGCACGCCGGGGTTGCCGCCCGAGCCCATCAGCGCAGGGCCGCTCAAGCGCATCCCTGCGCTCGCGGCATAAATGCATCCATGCATAAAAAGTCGTTGCGCCAGTGTGCAAGGCGTAAAAAAATTCCAATAGGCGATTTATCGAGCTGTGGCGAAACGTAGCAGTATGTTGGTGGTGATGATGCCAGGCGCAGATTTGCGACTTGGGTATAATCATCAGGAAGAAGTAAATGCCCAGTACATACGGATTATTTACCAATAGATAGATGGCAAAGTCCAATAGACTAAAACAAAGCACTATGGTGACAGGTAACCTATCTGCGGAATTTTTAAACACTACTCAGTTGCTTATTGACTGCTTGGCGAGACAAGAGTCTATCATCTAATACTAATTGGGTTAAGTCGATAAGGGGCACTGATAAAATGGTAATTTACTGTATCACCTCTTCGAACTTCACCCTATCCAGCTCACAAAGCTCTCAGCTTTTTTTAGATCGATAAGAAACGGCTGGCTGTACAATCTTCAATTTTCTGGCAATATCCCAGGCAGAAAATCCAGGCGTTTCAGTATCCCAATAGCAAATCGAAAATTTTGTACTCGTATGCTTGTTGTCTCGTGTCTTTCGCAAAAGCTCATGCTCGTTTATGCCATACTTTTGGCATATATCGCTAGTGAGTCGCTCCAGCTTTCAACCGTCGGATTCAAGCGAGATTTGTAATCAAGCTCTAGCTCGTATAGTTGCTAATTTGCTATTTTGTCTGTGTCCCCTAATGGAAAGCCTTCGAAGCCTTCATCAAACTGAACGCCCAGGCTATTCAGGTACATCGCTACCATGTTGTACTGCCCTACCGTGAACACCGCCTCCATCATCTGTCGGCGATCATAGCGCTCTGCCAGGGCATTCCATGTCGAGTCAGTGACCAGGGCATTGGCATGCAACTCATCCGCTGCGCGCAGCAGAGTCGCATCCCAGGCGCTCCAGCCCACTGCATCTGGACCCTCCAGTATGCGCTGCATTTCCGCATCGCTTATCCCGACACTGCGAGCGAGCCCGGCATGGGCAGCCCATTCATAGGCGCCGCCATTTAACCAGCCGATTCGCAGGATGAGCAGCTCGCGGTCGCGGATGGGCAGCGTCGATTCCTGCAGCAGGTAATCGGTAAACACCAGCCAGGCATTACAGAGCTCGGGCGCCTGCGCGCAGGTTGACCATACGCCCAGAACGTTACCATTGCGTTCCCGCGGAGCCAGTATTTCCCGCTGCGCCTCTGTCCAGGGTCTTTCTGCCCGTGGAATGCGCGGCTGATCCAGTGGCGTTCCGCTACGGCGCTGGTCCTGAGCCTGTAACGCGCTTGCAAGACTGAGCGCAAGAAGTACTAGAACCATCGAGTGAAAGCTGACCAATTTTTTAACCATGTTTTTCTCCCTTTTCAAGACAATAGAAATAACTCGCTATTCAGGAATTCAATGCCGTCTTGCCACTTAACGAATTCGTCGCATCAGGTAAAAACCCAGTAGCGCAAAGAGCAAGATGGGCGTGAGTACGGCCAACAGCGGACTGAATCCATACAGAAGACTGGCGGGCTCCATCATGCGCTGCAAAATAGTGAAAACCAGCCCTACTCCCACGGCAACGAATACCCTGAATCCCATAGTGGCTTCTCTCAGTGGCCCGAACACGAAAGAAATCGCCAGGGCAACCAACGCCAGGGTCGAAACCGGTTGCAAGAGTTTCTTCCAGAAAGCCAGATAGTAAGTGGCACTATCCAGGCCTTCTGATTCAAAGTATTGAGCAAACCGGTACAGGCCAGTAATGGACTGCTCATCAGGATCCACCAGCAACACGCTCAGGAGTTCCGGAGACAAGTCCACGCGCCAGTCTTCCTGCAGATAGCGCTGGATCGAGACAGATTCTGCACCGATCAGGCTCTCCTGTACGTTGCTGAGTTGCCAGTAACCGTCTTCGCCTTCCTGCACATAACTGGCGGATTCGGTGAAACTGCTGGACACCAGGCGACGGCGATCATCCACCTGATAGCGGGTTATGCCATAGAGCTGCGTTCCGCCCGGTGCAATTGCATTGATATGAATAAACTCATCTCCTACCCTGCGCCAGGTGCCTTGTTCTGGATTGATTGACCCTGAAGCACTCCGCTGAATCGCCTTGTTACTCTGGGCCAGTTGCTCCAGAGGTGGAGAGACATACTCGCCAAGTATCAGGCTCAGGATCATGACGCCAAACGTGGGCTTCAATACGGCGAGTATAATGCGCCCCACGCGTACACCGGCGGCCTGCATGACCACCAGCTCGTTGTTTGAGGCCAGCACACCCAAACCGAGCGATGCTCCACCCAAGGCGGTAAAGGGTAACAACTCGTAGACGCTGGTAGGGGTGGTAAACAGGACGAAGGTGAGCGCGTTCGCCATGGAATAATTTTCATCGGTGTCTGCCAGCTGATCCAGCATGCTGAAAATCAGGTCGAGTGTCGCGATCAGGCCGATCACAATCAACATGGCCATCAACACGGTATTACGAATATGTCGATCCAGTTGAATCACGCCTGCCCTCCCACTTCACTCGCTGCTTTTCGGGAGGCGAAGTAATGGGCGATATCCGGAAATCGAAACACGAATACACCGACAGCAATAAACAGGGCGTGTACCCACCAGACTCCAACGAGCGCATTCAATTCACCTTCGGCTACCAGGTCTCTTGAATATTGCAGCAACAGAAAATAAGCCGCATAGATTAATGCGGCAGGAAATAGTTTGCTGTAGCGACCCTGACGGGGATCGACCCTGCTCATGGGAACCGCAATCAGTGTAATAACCGGAATTAACAGGATGATGGACAGGCGCCATTGCAACTCCGCCTGCCGTTCCGGTGCATCTGAACCAAACAACTCCAGGGTGGCCAGAGTTTCTTCTTCAAGGATTTCTTCGAATTCGGTGGCATCGGGCAACAGAATCATCTGCGCATCAAACTGGGCCACACTGAAGTCGGCCGCACCCGGAACACCATCGTACTGCAAGACATTCTCCATACGCATGAAACGCGCACCTGTCTGTGCGTCAATCTCGGGTCGGGCTGTCTCTGCCAGGATAATCCTCGGTGGCTCGCCATTGGCGTCTGCCTCTGAATCCGTCAACGCGACAAATACATTGCGTAACTGGCGACCAACCGAGGTGATATTGTCGGTGCGCTCGGCATAGGTGACACGCTCGCCGCCGCTGAAGGTCTGAAACTGACCGGCAACGATGAGATCGATCTCCGTCAGTTGTTCCTGGTTTTTTTTCAGTTGTTCGGTATTGCGCACACCCCAGGGAGCGAGTGACAAGCTGACTACGGCCATGAACACCAAGACAACCAGCGATGCCCCTAAGGTCAGCATGAGCAATTTGAACTGGCTGGTACCTGAGCAGTGCAGCACCACCATCTCGTTCTCGGCATACATGCGACCATAGGCGAGCAAGATACCGAGAAAGAATGCCAGCGGCACGATCACCAGAAGGAAGTCCGGCAGGCGATAGAACATCAGCAGCAATAGCACATCCGATGCCAGCTCACCGGCTACGGCCTGTCCCAGATATTGAATAAAGCGGCTGGTGATACCCACCACCAGTAGAATCACCGTAACGGCAGACATCACCTGCAGAATCTGCTTACTGAGATAGCGAAAAATGATCAAACCGGCTGGACATCCCTATTTCTGGCTAGTCCGCAGTTTACGCGAAGTTTCAAGAACCAGCTAATTCGCTCAATTCGTAGCAATAAGCTATTTCGGTGGGAAACTAGATTTCATCGAGCGTCGCGAGAGCGAGAGACTAAGCAAAAACTCACGCAAAGTGGGAGCATACTGAAGTATGTGAACACTTCAAGGAGGCTTTTAATGAAGAATCTCCCGCTGAATTTTGCTCCACCAATTCCGGCATACCGTCCATCCATGGACATAAGCGCAGCAGCTCCGAAAAAAGCTAGGCGGCGTGGGAGGTGGGCTGTCCTAACAACGATCTAAAGGCTGGAGGAACTTGTTCAATCTTATGCGCATCAAAATCGAAAAATACGACCCCCATCTTGGCATTACAGACTACCGCTTCCAATGCACTGTTCTTCACCTGCATACCGATATCGAACCCATAGCGGTTGAACCCACTGACACCAACATCGACGATGAGCCTGTCATTGGCAAAAGACTCCGAACGGTAATACACAGCCATGTCGGTAACAACCATGCCCAGACCGTAGATATTGGATTCGGTAAATCCCAAACTGGCAAGAAATTGCAGCCTGGCTTCGTGAAGAATTTTCACCATGGCTACGCTGTCCAGGTGCTTGGCGTAATTGACGTCGCTGATCCCGATGCTGCGTTCCATGCTGAATAAAAAATTATCGGGTGGAGAAATTTTAATACGGGGCATCACCATTCCTTGAGTATAAACACTGCTCGAATCACCTAGTGTGACAGTGAATATTTCGATAGGTTCAATGTAGGTTCAAAGTTGGAATTCGGCGCATCTTAACAGATTTGTATCGGAAATTCACAAGCCCAACTGTTCAAAGTTTGTGCGATAGTGCTGAACTAATTGAGAATTGTTGCTTAACTATCTGAATAACTTTAGGATTATCTATTGGAAAATATTTCGGCCCACGGCGAAGCGGCATCGACACGCCTTTGACCTGTCACTAAACGAGCACAAAGGAGTAGATTCATACATGAGGTATTCAATCAAGGCAGGATCGCCTGAAAAAATCAGCGCTGATTGCGTTATCGTCGTAGTCTGGGCCAAAGGCGTATTATCTCCTGAAGCCAGCGCAATCGATGCTGCTGGAAAGAAGTGTATCAGCTGGATTACCCATGCTGGCGATCTGACCGGCAAGCTCGGCGAGACCCAGGTAATTCACCATCCAGATGGCGTACAGGCAAAGCGTGTGCTGTTAGTGGGTGGTGGCGAGAAGAAAAAGCTCACTGCAAAAAACACCGTCAAGATATTGAAAAATAGCCTGGAAGCGGCTACAAAATTATCGGCTGCCAACCTGCATTTTGCGATCGGTAGCCTGGAAGTCAGCGATCGCGATGGTCTCTGGCTGGCGGCTCGTCTGGCCCAGGAGGCGGAAGACCTTACTTACCGCTACAACACAACGAAGAGCAAGAAAGGTGAAACTCCAGCCACCAGATCTGTGAGCCTGGCCCCGGCTACCGGTGCAAGACGCCTGTCTGTCGAGTCTTCCTTGAAGCAAGGTCAGTGCATCGGCAGGGCGATAAATCGCGCCAAGCAACTGGGTAATCTGCCAGGTAATATCTGCACGCCTTCTTTCCTGGCCAAAGAAGCAAAAGAGTTAGGGGAAAAACACGGCTCTATTACTACCCGGGTGTTAAATGAAAAGCAGATGGCTCGCCTGGGCATGAATTCACTCTTGTCGGTCTCGGCCGGGTCGGTACAAGAAGCCAAACTCATCGTGATGCAGCACAAGGGAGCGAAGGCTGATAGCAAACCCTACGTGTTGGTTGGCAAAGGTATTACCTTCGACACCGGTGGCATCAGCCTCAAACCCGGCGCCGCCATGGATGAAATGAAGTTCGACATGTGCGGGGCTGCCAGCGTGATCGCCACCATGGCCTGTGTCGCTGAACTGAAGTTGGCCATAAATGTAGTCGGCATCGTTGCCGCGGCTGAAAACATGCCAGGCAGCAAAGCGACTAAACCCGGCGATATTGTTACCAGCATGGCCGGGAAAACGATAGAAATTCTCAACACCGATGCCGAAGGCAGACTGGTATTGTGCGATGCCCTGAGCTACGCCGAACGCTTCAAGCCACGCAATCTCATCGACATCGCCACACTCACAGGCGCGGCAGTGGCTACGTTTGGAAACTTCGCAACAGCCCTGCTGAGCAACAATGACAATTTGGCAAAATCCTTGCTGGACTGCAGCGAGCAGAGCCTGGACTTGGCCTGGCAATTACCGCTGTGGGATGAATATCAGAGCCTGATCAACAGCAATTTCGCCGACATCGCCAACATCGGCGGGCCGCGCGCCGGCACTATCACCGCCGCGTGCTTCCTGTCCCGTTTCACGGAGAAACAGAAATGGGCACACCTGGATATAGCCGGCAGCGCATGGAATAGTGGTACGCAGAAAGGCGCTACTGGCAGACCAGTTGGGCTCCTGGTGGAATTTCTGCGCAGGCAGAAGGCTTAGTGACCCAGGTAAACTTTTACACCTTGCAAGATGGCGACGAGGAGCGCTGCCTGCTCGTGGCCTGTCGGCTGACCGAGAAAGCCCGTCAGCTGGGACATCGCGTGTTTATTCAGGCCGAATCCAGCGAACAGGCCCGGCAACTGGATGAACTGCTCTGGCAATTCAAAACCGTCAGCTTTGTACCCCATTCTCTGTTGGAGACTGAACAACCAGACAAGGAAGCGGTCGCAATTGGCACGGCGCGCCAGCTGCAGTTTCATAGCGATGTATTAATCAACGTCAGCGGAGAGGCCTGTCATGGCCATGCGCGCTTTTCGCGCATCAGTGAAATTGTTGGCGCTGACAAAATCAGCCTCAAGCAGGGGCGCGAAAATTATCGCTACTACCAATCCCAGGGATACTCTCCGGAAACCCACAAGTTGTAGTCAAAGAGCATTGATAGCAGGCCGTTTATTCCGCAAAAGCCTACCACCTTACTGTATACTTGCGCCTTTTTGACAGACACACATCGGTAAGCCATGGAAAAGACCTACCAACCTCAGCAACTGGAAGATCACTGGTATAAAACCTGGGAGGAGCGAGGATATTTTGCTCCCCAGGATGATGGTGAGTCCTATTGCATCGTGATTCCGCCACCCAACGTGACCGGGCGCCTGCACATGGGGCATGGTTTTCAACATGCCATCATGGATGCTTTGATTCGCTATCACCGCATGCGAGGTTATGCCACGTTGTGGCAGGTCGGTACCGACCATGCCGGTATCGGCACCCAAATGGTAGTGGAACGACAGCTGAATGCGGCCGGCAGCAGCCGGCAGGAAATCGGCCGCGAAGCCTTCGTGGACAAGGTGTGGAAATGGCGCGATGAATCCGGCGGTATCATTACTCAGCAGCTGCGCCGCATGGGTTCTTCCCTGGACTGGTCCAGGGAACGCTTCACAATGGACGAAGGACTTTCCGCCGTCGTTGAAAAAGTATTCATCGAGCTGTTCGACGAAGGCTTGATCTACCGCGGCAATCGCCTGGTCAACTGGGATCCACACTTACAGACAGCGATTTCGGACCTGGAAGTCATCTCGGAAGAAGAAGAAGGATCGCTATGGCATTTTCGCTATCCCCTGGCCGACGGCGCGACTACCGCAGCAGGGGACCTGCATATCACCATCGCGACCACGCGACCAGAGACGATGCTGGGAGATACTGCCGTTGCGGTGCACCCTGATGACGAGCGTTATACTGACCTGGTAGGAAAATTCGTAGATCTTCCACTTTGTAATCGCCGGATTCGAATCATCGAAGATGACTACGTAGATCCCGAGTTCGGAACGGGTTGCGTGAAGATTACGCCGGCACACGACTTTAATGACTACGAAATCGGCAAACGTCACGATCTCGAAATTATCAATGTGCTTACCAATGATGCCCACATAAATAGTGAGTCACCCGAGGCCTATCAGGGCATGGACAGATTCGCTGCCCGCGAACAGATTGTTGCTGACCTGGAAGCACTCGGCCTATTGGAAAAAATTGAGGCCCACAAGCTGAAAGTCCCACGCGGCGATCGCAGTGGTGCTGTAGTCGAGCCCTACCTAACCCATCAATGGTATGTCGCCATGCAGTCCCTGGCCGAGCCTGCCATCAAGGCTGTAGAAGACGGCGCCATTGAATTCGTGCCAAAGAACTGGGAGAACACGTATTTCGCCTGGATGCGCAACATCCAGGACTGGTGCATCAGCCGACAGCTGTGGTGGGGCCATCGCATTCCGGCCTGGTATGACGAGGAGGACAACGTCTATGTCGGAACCAGTGAAGCCGAGGTACGCCGCAAATACGATCTGGCCGATGACCTCGCTCTGCGCCAGGACGAAGACGTTCTGGATACCTGGTTCTCCTCCGCACTGTGGACCTTCTCCACTTTGGGTTGGCCGGACGAGCGCGAGTATTTCGATCGCTTCCACCCGACCAACGTGCTGGTTACCGGTTTCGACATCATCTTCTTCTGGGTTGCCCGAATGATCATGATGACGCTGAAGTTCACTGGTCAGATTCCCTTCAAACAGGTCTATATTACCGGCCTGGTACGGGACGAACACGGCCAGAAGATGTCCAAGTCGAAAGGAAATATACTTGACCCCATCGATCTTATTGACGGCATAGGGCTCGAAGAGCTGGTTAGCAAACGCACTGCCGACATGATGCAGCCTCAGCTGAAGAAAAAGATCGAGAAACACACACGCGACTCATTTCCTGACGGGATTACCGGTTACGGCACTGATGCCCTGCGGTTTACCTACTATTCGCTGGCATCCACCGGGCGTGACATAAAATTCGACCTGAACCGCACTGAAGGATTCCGCAATTTTTGCAACAAGGTCTGGAACGCGGCACGCTACGTATTAATGAACAGCGAGGACAAGGTAGTTCCTGAAGTTCTGAATACTGCTCACTGTTCAATTGCAGATCGCTGGATCATCAGCCGATTCGAACAAACAGCCCGGGAAATCCAGGAAGCCTTGGCCATTTACCGTTTCGATATTGCTTCGCAGGCACTGCATGAATTTATCTGGAATCAATACTGCGACTGGTACGTGGAGCTCTCCAAACCAATCCTCTGGGATGAAGAAGCGAATCCTGCACTGGCCCAGGCGACACGCCAGGTTCTGATCTCAACTCTGGAGAAGAGCCTGCGCCTGCTGCATCCATTTATGCCCTTTATCACTGAAGAAGTCTGGCAGCGAGTCGCTCCGCTACTGTCCATTGAGGGCGACAGCATCATGCTGCAGCCCTACCCTGTTTTTAACCCAGCTAATATCGATACTGAAGCTGAAGAACACATAGACTGGCTGAAGGGTGTCATTGTCGCTATTCGAACTATTCGTGGAGAGATGGATATATCGCCGGCAAAATCCATCACTGCACTACTGCGCGGTAGCTCAGCATCCGACAAGGAACGGCTTGAGAGCTACCGGCCTTACCTGCAAAAGCTGGCCAGGCTCGAACACATCGAGTGGCTGGGAGCCGACGACGAGGTACCGGCCGCTGCCACACAATTGCACAAGGACATGGAAATACTGGTTCCACTGGCTGGCTTGATCGATGTTGAAGCCGAACGCGCCCGCCTGGGAAAAGAGATCAACAAACTGGAAACAGGGCTTAAAGCGGTATCCGGGAAGCTGAACAACAAGAAGTTTGTCGACAATGCGCCGGATGCAGTCGTCGCCAGGGAACGTGAAAAAGCTGAACACTTTACCAACTCGCTGCGCGCGCTGCGCGAGAAACTCTCACAACTGGAAAATCTCCAGGCTCCCTAGCGCTGGCTAGCGCTGGTCTCTCAACTCTTTGGGTAAACTGAACACTATTTTCTCTTCCACCCCCTGTACCTCTTTCGGATCGACGTGAGCGATCTCCCTGAGTCGGTCAACTACCTGTTGAACCAGGATTTCCGGCGCCGAGGCACCGGCGGTTAGACCGAGGCGTGACTTGTTCTCAAACCATTGCGGCTTGATATCATCGGCGCTGTCTATCAGATGGGCATCACAGCCCAGGCGTTCGGCCAGTTCTTTCAGGCGATTGGAGTTGGAGCTGTTTGACGACCCCACTACCAGCAATAGATCGCATTCCAGGGCGAGTTGTTTTACCGCGTCCTGACGATTCTGGGTTGCATAACAGATATCTTCCTTATGGGGGCCCTTGATGGCGGGGAAACGCGCCCGCAGAGCATCGATTACCCTGGCTGTATCATCCATGGAGAGGGTTGTCTGAGTAACGTAGGAAAGATTAGTGGGGTTGTCGACTGCAAGGTTTTGCGCATCTTCAACCGACTCCACCAGGTAGATCTTGCCGCCATTGCTGTCATCATACTGCCCCATCGTCCCTTCGACTTCCGGATGATGCTGATGACCAATCAACACACATTCTCTGCCTTCCTGGCTGAACTTGATGACTTCCAGATGTACTTTGGTTACCAGGGGGCAGGTGGCATCAAATACCTTGAAGCCTTTTTCGCTGGCTTCTTCCCTTACCGCCTGGGACACGCCATGGGCACTGAAAATAACGATCGATGCCCTGCCTGTGGCATCCTTCGCAGGAATATCCGTCAACTCATCGACAAACACCGCACCGCGCTCACGCAACTGGTGCACAACAAACTTGTTGTGCACGACTTCGTGACGCACATAAATCGGGGCACCAAAGATATCCAGCGCGCGATCGACAATGTCGATGGCACGATCGACCCCGGCACAGAATCCTCGCGGATTCGCCAGACTAATAGAAGGAGCTGTTTCTGCTGATCGAGTATTCATTCCAGAGTTAAATTATAGTTTTACTTCGATTGCTTCGACATCGGGTGGAACAACGGAAACGATTCTGGCCTTGAAGAGTATCTGCTTGCCTGCAAGTGGGTGATTAAAGTCCACACTGATGAAATTTTCACCGATCTCGGTAACTACTCCCGGTAGATCAAATCCGGCAACATCTTTAAAAGAAATGACACTGCCCACTGCGGTCGGAATCAGATCATCTTCCAGCAAATGCGCGAACTTGGCAATGGGAAACCGGTGTTGGTTGTCAGGGTTTACCGGACCAAAGGCTTGTTCGGCAGGTAATAGTCGTTCTATTTCTTCGCCTGCCTGTAGTCCGCAAAGTACGGCTTCGAAGCCAGGCAGCATACTCCCATCGCCCAGGCGTAAGCTGGCGGGTTGCTGATCAAAATTGGAATCGATGACTTCTCCAGTGCCAAGCGCCAGCGAAAAATGCAGACTCACCAGGGCACCTGTCTCTATTAGCGCTTCTGGTTCGTCGGCCATGCTGAATTCTGGTGTGGTTCAGGCGAAGCTACGCTGCTCACCGTCACCCTCAATATTGTCAACGCAACGATAGCAGAGACTCGGATGTTGCTCGACTTGCCCAACATCTTCCCGGTGATGCCAGCAGCGTTCGCATTTGCTATAGGCTGATGCCGTTACCAGGAGCTTGAGCCCGGCAACCTCAGTGTCAACTGACTCATCACCGGCATCTTCGAAAGAGGCAATCGAGGCTCTTGAAACGATTAACACGAAGCGTAATTCCTGCTCCAGTTGGCTGAGTAGATCTGCCAGCTCTTTACTGCAGAACAAATCCACTTCTGCACTGAGACCAGAGCCCACCAGTTTTTCACCGCGTTTGATTTCCAGTTCCTTGTTAACAGCAGTCTTGACTGCCATCACCTGCCTCCAGAACCGATCAGAAAACTTATCAGACTCGGGCAATTCATCGACTGAGTCCCCGAAATCGCTGAGAAAGACCGATGCACTGCGCTCACCCGGAATGTTCAGCCAGATTTCGTCAGCCGTAAAACTCAGGATCGGTGCGATCATTCGGCTCAACATCTCCAGAATATGGTACATGGCGGTCTGGGTTGACCGGCGCGCCAGACTATCGGCCTGGGTCGTGTATTGCCTGTCCTTGATCACATCGAGATAGAAACCGCCCAACTCAACTACACAGAAATTGTGAATCTTCTGATAGACGTTCAGAAAATTATACTGGCGATAATGACCGATTACTCCAGCCTGCAGAAGCTGACATTGCCTGATTATCCAGTGGTCTAGCTCCATCAGATCCCCAGGCTCCACGCAATCAGTCTGCGGATCGAAACCATTCAGGTTCGCCAACATAAACCGGCCAGTGTTCCGAATGCGGCGGTAAGCGTCGGCAACACGTTTAAAGATCTCTTCAGAAACTGTCATCTCTCCACGGTAGTCCGTGGCGGCGACCCACAGTCTGAGTATGTCGGCGCCATATTGTTGAAAGATCTTCTCCGGAGCAACGGTGTTACCGAGAGACTTGGACATCTTCTTGCCTTCGGCGTCCACAAAGAAACCATGGGTTAGCACTTCTTTATAAGGCGCTGTGCCATGCAAGGCGATCGCGGTTTTCAACGAGGACTGAAACCAGCCGCGATGCTGATCCGAGCCTTCCAGGTACAGATCTGCTGGATATTGAAGCTCCTCGCGTTTCTGCATTACTGCAAAGTGTGAGACTCCCGAATCGAACCAGACATCCAGGGTATCGGTTACCTTCTCATAGTCGGCCGCTTCTTCACCGAGCAAGTCCTCGACTTGCAAATCGAACCAGGCATCGATGCCATCTTTTTCAATCAGCTGCGCAACTTCTTCAAATAATTCCTGGGTACGTGGATGTAATGCCTGGGTTTCCTTATTCACAAACAGGGTGATGGGAGTACCCCAGGTGCGCTGTCTCGATACACACCAGTCCGGGCTTCCCTTCAGCATGAGTTCTATGCGAGCCTGGCCCCAATCTGGAATCCATGTGACATTTCCTACAGCCTGCAGTGCCTTTCCCTGCAGATCTTTCTCACTCATGCTGATAAACCATTGCGGGGTGGCTCTATAGATGAGTGGCGTCTTGGTACGCCAGCAATGTGCATAGCTGTGGGTAATCGTTTCGTTGGCGACCAGTGCATGCTTCTCGCGTAGCACCTGGATTATTTGCTCATCGACCCTATAGACGTGTGCGTTAGCAAATTCTCCAGCAGCGGAGGTGAATACCCCGTTCTCATCGACAAGATTCAGCGTCCCCAGACCATACCGCTGACCCACGTTAAAATCGTCTACTCCATGGTCAGGTGCCGTATGCACGGCGCCAGTACCGGCCTCGGTAGTGACGTGCTCACCCAGAATGAGTGGCACGTGTCGATCCACAAACGGATGTTGCAACAACTGCCCCTCTAACCTGGCACCGACGGTGATGCCAAGACTCTCATAATTGGAACAGCCATAACGCGCCATTATGCCCTCGACCATGTCGTTGGCCAGAAGCATTAGCTGCGTGCCCTGACCCAGATCGCAGCGCACCAGGGCATAGTCCAATTCGGCATGCAGGCAAACCGCCTGGTTCGAAGGAAGTGTCCAGGGAGTAGTTGTCCAGATAACGACTGATAGGAGTTCGGTCGGGTTAACATTATTGAGGGAATCAAACTTGGCAAGGAACTGCTCTCGATCTATCACCTGAAACCGCACATCGATAGCAAACGAGGTCTTGTCCTGGTATTCGACTTCGGCTTCAGCCAGGGCAGAAGCACCGACAACACTCCAGTAAACCGGCTTATAGCCTTTTATCAGATGTCCATTGGATGTAATCTCACCGAGTGCCCTGACGATGTTCGCTTCGTACTCAGAGTTCATGGTCAGGTAAGGATTGTCCCAGTCACCGAGTACCCCAAGGCGAATGAAGCCCTGCTTCTGAATATCTACCTGCTTCGCGGCATAGTCGCGACATGCCTGCCGAAATTCAGTGAAGCTGATCTTTTGCCCAGCCTTGCCGAGCTTTTTCTCCACGTTGTGCTCAATTGGCAGGCCATGACAGTCCCAACCCGGAATATAGGGCGCATCAAATCCGCTGAGCTGTCGCGATTTAACGACAATATCTTTCAGGGTTTTATTTATGGCATGGCCAAGGTGTATCTCGCCGTTGGCATAAGGAGGACCATCGTGCAGAATATATTTTGGGCGGCCGGCATTTTTTTCGCAGATCTTGCGATACAGATCGAGTTCCTTCCACTTGGTGAGCATGACAGGTTCTCGCTGGGCGAGATTTGCTTTCATCGGGAAATCGGTGTGAGGCAGGTTTAACGTGTCTTTATAGTCTGTCATTTCTATCTCGGAACATGCTGATCATTGGGCGGCGCCTAATAATTCCCGTACTTGCTGCACATCGTCACTGATTTGTTGCTTGAGTGCTTCGAGCCCAGCGAATTTTATTTCTTCCCTGAGCTTGTGCCGGAAAATAATCTCGAGCTGTTTGCCGTAGAGATTCTCATCGAAATCCAGAATATGCGCCTCAAGCAAGGCCTCGCCATCCTCAGTGATCGTAGGACGATAACCAATATTTACTGCCGCCAGTCGACAGCGATCACCCAGCCTCGCCTGGCAGGCAAATACCCCATGCAGAGGAATCTTCATGCGGTGAGGGTTGATGTTACAGGTTGGAAAGCTAAGGTCGGCTCCCAACTGCTGCCCCCTCACAACTTCACCCTTCATTGAGAAAGGTCTGCCTAATAATTGTGCCACCAGTTCGAAATTGGAATTGGCCAGTTGTTCGCGAATTATTGAGCTGCTGATGCGCTGACCGTTTCTCTCATACGCGGCGGTCTCAATGACTTCAAAATTAAACTGCTGGCCGGCCTGCAGGAGCATTTCATAATTACCCTGCCGCTTGTGACCAAACCTGAAATCGTGTCCAACGATAATACAGGCGATTCCAAGTCCTTCCACGAGCATATCCTTGATCGTGTTCTCTGCAGAAACCTCACTCATGGCCTTGTCAAAGTTCAGCTGATAGACAAAATCGATGCCAAAACTCTCCAGTAACTCAAACTTTTCTTGCAATGAAGTCAATCGAGCAGGCACATCACCGCCTGTCCCGGCGAAGAACTCTTCCGGGTGTGGTTCGATCAGTATTACCACTGATGGCAGGTTGAATTGTTCGCCCTTCTGCTTGAGCTGATCCAGAATTAACTGATGACCCAGGTGGACTCCATCAAATTTACCGATGGTAGCCACACAGCTCTGCTGCAGCTGAGAGAATTCGTTGGTGTCTTCGAATATGATCATTACTGGGCTGGATGCCGCTAAAAGCGCAGGATTATACTCTTTTCTACCTGGCCTGTGCAGAATTCCGGTCGCTAATTCAGGGCTTTCGATTTATAGGAACTGATGTTATTCGGAGGACTGTTTGATGTCTGAGTGCTCACGCAGACTCTTCCAACCTTTGCGCAGCAGAATATTAGCCAGGGCGAACAGACAGATGATAATCACGCCCTGACCAATGAGAGTATTGACCACGGATATCGTCTCCGGGCGATTGACGATGAACAACAGATTAACTGCCGTGGCGGTAGCGATGATGCCTAGCAGTATAGCTGCAAGTAATTGAAGTACTGCGACAAACTTTTCCATGGCAGAAGTATAACAAGAGATTGTGCGTCTAGGCAGTTTCTTGCATTTGATGGTATTTCATAAATTGCTCCAGCCCCGCGGCACCCAGAAAGCGACTCAGCGTCTTGGTATCAGTCTTTCTGGCATCGACGATAATAAGTCCTTCCAGCGAATCGTTAAATTTGGAATGGATATTGAAACATACCAGCCTGCCATTCAGCGAAAGGTAATGTCTGAGCAGCACGGGCACGGCCTTGCCTGGATCACAGCGCCCGATCAGCTTACCCAGCATCTTTACGTTGGCAAGTTCTGACAATATCTCCTGCGTCCACACTCTATTATGTACCCGGTGCGGCGTCAGGGGCTGTACGAGATCGCTGAATTCCTGCGCCCTGAAATTTGTCAGTAGTGTATCCGCAATCAGAGACCGGGCCAGGTCGCTGTATTCCCTGGAAATACTCACCGATCCGAATAAAGTGTGATACCTGGGTCTTTGCACGAGTATCTTGCCGATACCTCGCCATAGTAAATTCAATGAGACTGGCCGCCGCTGATAATCCGGATGAATGAAAGACCTGCCCATTTCAATAGCTGACCCGAGTTTACTGATAAACACCTCATCGTACTTATAAAGAGAACGGGAGTAGAGACCGGCAACCCCATGCTCGGCAACAATCTCATCGACCAGCCCAACCCGGTAGGCGCCTGCGATACATTTGGCAGTCTTATCCCACAGAAACAGATGTAAATAGTGCGGATCGAACTGATCCGTATCTTTCGACAGCCCGGTGCCTTCTCCTGCTGCTCGAAATGTCACCTCTCGAGCGATGGCGATTTGCTCCATGATAGCGCCGAGGCTCTCGAACGGAGCACAGTAGACATCGAATTCTTCGTGTTCAACAAGCCGAAATTCCTGCAGGCGTTCGATCGCGCGATCAATCTCGGATGCGTTTACCTCCTGATCGAATTCGTCGACACCCTGTTGTGACAATAGTTGAATCTGTTCCGAATCCTGCGCCAATGCGTCGGTGCTCACTCGCAAATACTCTGTCACCGCGCGTGGACTCTGCAGCAGTCGTAATTCTTGAGCCGGTATCGGCCGGCCTATGTTAAGTGGCAGGGTGTAACCCTGTTTGTTCGCGAGTTGGCGGGGCAGCAACGCCGTGCGCAGGCGCGGATGTACGACCCCCGCTGCATAGAAGTAGGCGCTGTTACGCCCACCGACATAGACTGGCAGGCTGGTGCACTGGTATTTCTTGACCAGTTGCCCAACCAGGCGATTCCAGGGTCGATCCTGAATGCGTCGCTGAGAAAACTCGTAGGCGGCAACCATCCCGGCGGGGAAAATCAGCACGGCGCCGTCATTCTGCAAATGCTTGTGCACCTGCTTGATGCCACCGACATTTCCTGAAGCGGCGTTACTGGACAGTACATCGACACCGATAAACAGCTCAGCCAGTTCTGGAATGCGGCGCAGTAATTCATTAGTGAGAACCTGCAGGTCCGGCCGCACTTCGGCAATAACTCGCGCAATCGCCATGCCTTCCAGGCCGCCGAGCGGATGGTTCGCCACAATCAGCAGCGGCCCCTCCCGGGGAATGGCATCCAGGTTGAGGGCATTTTCCAGCTCAATGCTGACCCCCAGTGCATCCAGTGCATAGATCAGAAATTCCAGCGGCGTCGAACCTGCGGGTCGCCGATCATAAATTTTGCCCAGCGGGTGTAATCCCAATACGCGCTCCAGCGCGGCTGAGACTATGCGGGGTTTTAAGGGGAGTCGACAGGGATTAGTCATTCTGTGGGTACTGCTTTACCAATTGATTCTCGAAGCGCCAGGCCTTGTACAAGACCAGCAATCCTGGAGTTTTGTGTCCGAGTCTGCGATTAGCGTGGCCAAGTTTAAACAGCGTACTGTATTGCCGCAACAGCGTCATGATGGCATCTCCCAAACCCGCGTTGCGATCCCATATATTGATTGATTCAGAACTGGCTCCATTTATCTCGATGATTTCAAAGTCTGTGCCTTGTTGCAGGCTCTCGATATCACGAAACTTAATGTCCAACCGACCATAATGATACCCGGGAATATCATCGAATATCTTATCGAGCGATTGTGACAGCTTCGGGCTTGCTAGCTCACAGGCATCTCGAAATACCGCGCCACGACAGTGACTGGCCGAAAACACCAGACGAAAAGGCTCTCCAGCTGGAATTACCTGGTTCCATCGCTCCGCATGACGGCTGCTATATAAATGAAGCAAGTCACCGGCCCGGGGATCCAGTTCAATAAGTTCCCCCAGAGTATGCTGACCGTTCCCAACTACATAAGGGGTATACTTCAATGTGAGTGAGGTTATCTCTCCTGCTGATTGGTCGGGATGCCGGACATAGAATACGCCCGCTTCAGCATCCCATCTGCTGAGCTGCTGGAATTGAATACTGCCGCCGACAGGAAATTTCGCGATGTAACTGCGCACCTCATCGGCATCCTTGAGTAATTTTACCCCCGCACCCCGGCAGCCGATGTCGGGCTTGCCGACGATGGGCAGGATCAATCCAAGTAGCTCGAGGTTCTGGAAGATCTGCTGCGCCTGTTCTTCAGCAGCGCTATCGGTGACTTCATACACAATCCAGGGCAGTATCCACTGCCTCGCCTCCGCGCCGGCCGCATCAAACACGGCCGATTTGGCGACACCCACCATGCCGGACAAAGGCACAGCGGGATTGGCAATCAACGGGAGACTGAGACTTCGATAGCGAATCGATAACAGCAGCCATTGCAGGACCACAGGAACATACATCAACCACATGGGCCAGAATTCGAAGAAAGACGTGGTACGTCCACTCAAGTCCAGAGGTGGCATGCCGGGTGGCACGTACTGGTATTCAGGGTCGGCAGTATCGTTCAAGGTAATATCGATTAGCATTGTCACCGAATAGACCGAAAAACATTCGGATTGTTTTCATTATTGCATCGCCGGTTGTTAGTCACAATCGCCAAATCAATCGCCATCCATGGGAGACTCTCGAGCCTGCCATTGCTATCATCACCCGGACTCGCCCTTCAGGATCAAACCGACAATGCTGGGAAAAATACTTCTTACCCTGGCAGTTAGTGTGGTCGTAGTCTTGATTTTACGGCAACGACAGCTGACCGAAGCAGCGCAAACCGCAGCACAACCGGCTACGAAGAAAGAAGTGCCCGCAAACGCGGTACCTGATGAGAGCTTCGCGAAAGACATGCGCATCGGTGCCTACCTGTTCCTGGTGCTGATGGTGGGTCTGGGCGCAACTCTGTATTATTTTCAATGGCAGGATGATCACGCCATTCTTACGGTGAACCTGCATCGTAATAACCAGGCCGAACCGGTAAGTTACCAGGTCTATAAGTATCAGCTCGAGCAGCGCAGTTTCGTAACTATCGATGGCACCACGGTTACCGTGGCCGGCGATGAGCGTATGGAAGTTATCGGCCTTGACTAACGAAGCCAGCTACGCGCTTGCGGCAGATTCAAACCGTAACAGGGAAAGTGCTTGCTTACTCACAGCTACCAATTCATCACCATCACTATTCCCATAGGCGGCAATTTTGGCGCGCATCGCTGGAGCCCAGAATCGCTTGAGATGATCGGCAACCCTGGCTGCGGCTTGCTCCTCGCCCTCTCCCCTGGCCAGATTCGCACTGATCTCATTGAGCATTTTAATCAGATGTTTAAGCTCACTATCCATGCAACTACCCATTTAACTTTCCGATTAACTATGCCTGTGACAGCCGCTGCGAATTCGTGTAGACGACATGCCGCCCGATTCTGGAAAAACCCACCAGGGTTATCCCGGCATCGTGGGCAACGTCCAGCGCCATGGTGGTAGGTGCTGAGACAGCAACCACGATCGCGATCTTCGCCATGGCTGCTTTCTGCACAATTTCGTAACTGGCCCGGCTTGAAATGAGCAGGAATCCAGGAGAGCCTAACATTCCTTCCTGGAACAACCTGCCAATCAGTTTATCCAGCGCATTGTGGCGACCAACATCCTCACAGACAAATTGGATAGCGCCATCGGGTTGGCACCAGGCGGCACCATGCACCGCACCGGTTAACTGCTGCAGGGGTTGATTGGCATCCAGCGCACGGGTCGCGCGCTGCACTGCTGCATGGGAAACTACTAGCTCAGAATCTAGCGGCGTTACCGGCAGCCGAATCTGCTGCAGTGACTCAGCGCCACAAATACCACACCCGGTGCGTCCCGTAAGGCTGCGGCGCTTGTCCTTCAGCCGTGCAAAGCGTTGCGTAGAAAGCGTGATCTCGACCTCGTCGCCCAAATCCGTCCGAGTTACCTGCAAGTCGTAGACATCTTCGAGGCTGCTGATAATACCTTCGGTCAGACTGAAGCCCATGGCAAATTCCTTCAGCTTATGCGGGCTGACCATCATGACGGCATGGGAGAGGCCGTTGTAGACAAGGGCCACTGCAGACTCTTCGGCCACTTTATCGATCCCTCGTTCAATTCCGGGCTCCAATCCCGGTTCGTTACCTGCGGTGTTTTTGTTAGCGGCTGTCCATACCTGCACGGAAGCTTTATCGCTGCCTTGCTCATCGGCTGAATCTCCCTGCTCGGGTTCGGCGGCTTCTTCGGTCACCACATGCTCCATTTCCACTTCAGGTATTCGCCTCTTTCAGCAGGGCGAGCTGTCGCTTAGAGAACTTTTCATGCCTGGATTGCCAATCAGATACGGAGGCGACCTTGCTGACCTGGACGGCAGTTACTTTGTATTCAGGGCAATTCGTCGCCCAATCCGAGTTGTCCGTGGTTATTACATTCGCGCCGGATTCCGGATGATGAAACGTAGTGTAGAGAACACCGGGTTGCACCCGTTCGGTTATATCTGCGCTTAACACAGTCTCACCTGCCCGGCTCGACAGCTTGACCTTGTCTCCCTGCACGACGCCGCGCTCTTCGGCGTCATGAGGATGAATCTCCAGCACGTCTTCAGCGTGCCAGCGCATATTTTCAGTGCGTCGAGTCTGGGCACCCACATTGTACTGAGAAAGGATGCGTCCGGTTGTCAGCAGCAACGGGAAACGGCGCGTGACTTTTTCTGAGGTGGCAACAAATTCGGTAATGGCAAAGTAGCCCTGGCCCCGGACAAACTCATCCACATGCATAATAGGAGTGCCAGACGGGGCCGCATCGTTACAGGGCCATTGAATGGTGCCCTCTTCATCGAGGCGTTGGTAGCTCACTCCCTTGAACGTTGGCGTGAGCGCGGCAATCTCATCCATGATCTCGGAGGGATGGCGGTAATTCATCGGGTAACCCAGAGCATTGGATAACGCCACCGTGCCTTCCCAGTCCGCCTTGCCTCCTAGTGGCGCCATGACCTTGCGTACCGGAGAGATTCTGCGTTCGGCATTGGTAAACGTACCATCTTTCTCCAGGAACGAAGCGCCGGGCAGAAACACATGGGCAAACTTGGCAGTCTCGTTCAGGAAAATATCCTGCACGATGAGGCATTCAAGGCTGCGCAAAGCCTTTTCCACATGCTGAATGTTAGGATCTGACTGAGCGATGTCCTCACCCTGGCAATACAGCCCCTTGAAGTGGCCAGCAACCGCCGCGTCGAACATATTTGGAATGCGCAGGCCCGGCTCACTGTCGATCTTCACTCCCCAGTGCTCTTCGAAGGGTTGTCGGACGCTGTCGATAGACACATGGCGATAGCCCGGTAGTTCATGGGGAAAGGAGCCCATGTCACAGGAACCCTGCACATTATTCTGCCCACGCAGGGGATTCACCCCGACACCTTCCCGGCCAATATTACCGGTCAGCATGGCGAGATTGGCGATACCCATGACCCCGGTCGAGCCCTGGCTATGCTCGGTGACACCCAATCCGTAGTAAATCGCCGCGTTCCCGGCCATGGCAAACAGTCGCGCTGCCCCGGCGATGCGTTCGGCGGGAATACCCGTTACCGTTGCCATCGCCTCGGGAGAATTGCGTTCCTCGCTGATGAATCTGCGCCATTGCTCGAAAGCGGGTTGTTCACAGCGCTTGGCAATAAATTCTTTCGCCTCCAGACCTTCTTTCACGATTACGTGAGCCATGGCATTTAACAGGGCCACGTTGGTACCAGGCAACAGGTTCAGATGATAGTCGCTCTCAACATGTGGACTTCTTACCAGGTCAATCTGGCGTGGATCGGCCACGATTAGCCTGGCCCCCTCCCGCAGACGCTTCTTCATGCGCGATGCGAAAACCGGATGCGCATCGGTTGGGTTGGCGCCGATTACCATGATGACATCGGTCTTATCCACGGAATCGAAAGTCTGGGTGCCGGCGGACTCGCCCAGGGTGGTTTTCAAACCATATCCTGTGGGTGAGTGACAGACCCGGGCGCAGGTATCGACATTGTTATTGCCAAAGGCGGCTCGCACCAGTTTCTGCACCAGGTAGGTCTCTTCGTTGGTGCAGCGCGACGAGGTAATGCCACCTACTGAATTACGCCCATAGCGTTGTTGAATCTTGCGAATACGCTCCGCCGCGAAGGTTACTGCCTGGTCCCAGGATACCTGCTGCCAGGGCTCATCGATGCTGTGGCGAATCATTGGCGTCGTGACGCGATCGGGGTGAGTGGCGTAGCCGAAAGCGAATCGGCCTTTAACACAGGAATGGCCACGATTTGCCTGACCGCCTTTGTAGGGCACCATGCGGACAATCTGATCGCCTTTGAGTTCGGCCTTGAAGGTGCAACCTACGCCGCAATAGGCGCAGGTTGTCAGTACGCTGTGTTCAGGTATTCCAGCCTCGATTACCGAGTTTTCCATCAGTGTAGATGTAGGACAGGCCTGCACACAGGCGCCACATGCCACACATTCTGAGTCCATGAAGGGTTCGTCCTGGCCTGCTACTACCTTGGAAGCAAACCCACGCCCATCGATAGTCAGCGCATAGGTCCCCTGAACTTCTGCGCAGGCGCGCACGCAGCGCGAACAGACGATGCACTTGCTGGCTTCAAAGGTGAAATAGGTATGGCTGGAATCGGTTGGTGCATCGAGGTGATTCGCACCGGCATAGCCGTAGCGCACTTCGCGAAGACCGACCTCGCCTGCCACGTCCTGCAGTTCACAATCACCATTGGCTGCACAAGTCAGGCAGTCCAGTGGATGGTCGGAGATATACAACTCCATCACGTTGCGCCTGAGTTTCGCCAGTGGAGCGGTCTGGGTGCGCACCACCTGGCCCTCTTCTACTGGAGTAATACAGGAAGCAGGGAAGCCCTTGCGTCCCTCGATCTGCACCAGGCAGATCCGACAGGAGCCGAAAGCTTGCAGCGAATCGGTGGCACACAACTTGGGAATATTGATATCCAGTTGCGCGGCGGCACGCATGATCGAAGTCCCGGCCGGCACGGTGATCTCTGCACCGTCAATGGTCAGGCTCACCAGTTCGGTAGTGGCATCTATTGAAGGCGCTGGCGTGCCATAATCCTTGTTCGGATTGCTCTGCGGCTGTTGAGAAGGATCGAAATACTGCAGCATAAATGCCTCGAGTAGTCAGTAACGCGATTCAGGTACTGGTTTTGAAATCAGCGGCGAAGTGTTTGAGTGCGCTTCTGACCGGAAATGGCGTCATCCCGCCCATAGCACAGAGCGAACCGTCCACCATGGTATCGCAAAGTTCTTCGAGTAATTCGATGGATTGGGCTATTTTTGCATTCATTTCCGGAGTTTCTGCGGCATTGCGAATCTGGTCGATGACTTCGACGCCCCGCACCGATCCGATCCGACAGGGCGTGCATTTGCCGCAGGACTCGATAGCGCAGAATTCCATGGAGAACCTGGCCTGCTCACGCATATCCACACTTGCATCGAAGGCAACGACACCGCCATGGCCAAGCAAGGCACCAATTGCCAGAAACGCCTCGTAATCCAGCAGGGTATCCCATTGACTCTCCGGCAGATACGCGCCCAGAGGTCCGCCAACTTGCACGGCGCGCATAGGTTTGCCGGTTCGGGTACCACCTCCGAAATCTTCCAGCAGAGTCCGCAGCGTCGACCCGAACGCCAGCTCCACCAATCCGGCGTGCTTGATATTACCCGCCAATTGAAATGGCAGCGTGCCGCGGGAGCGATCCATGCCATACGCCGCATATGACTGCGGCCCATTCGCTAGAATCGTCGGCACCGAAGCCAGCGAGATAACATTGTTAATCACCGAAGGTTTCCCGAACAAACCCGCAATGGCCGGCAGCGGGGGCTTGGGCCTGACCTCACCGCGCCTGCCTTCCAGGCTTTCCAGCATGGACGTTTCCTCGCCACAGATATAGGCACCGGCTCCCAGGCGCAGCACCAGTTCAAAGTGATGCTTGCTTGCGGCCACACTCGGTCCGAGATAACCCCTGGCGCGGGCCAGAGCGATGGCTTCGACCAGAATCTGCCTGGCGAGCGGGTATTCTTCGCGCAGGTAGATATAGCCCGTGTCGGCACCCACGGCCAGACCGGCGATGAGCATGCCTTCGATCAGGCAAAACGGGTCAGATTCCATGAGCATGCGGTCGGAATAGGTTCCCGAGTCACCTTCATCGGCGTTGCAGACGATGTATTTCTGATCCGCCGCCGTATCCAGCACAGTCTGCCACTTGATGCCAGTGGGAAACGCGGCCCCACCGCGCCCTCGCAAGCCTGATTCGGTGACGCAACGAACAATATCCTGGGCCGGCATTGCCAGTGCCGCGTGCAATCCCTTGAACCCTTCATGGGCGATATAGTCATCGATAGAAAGCGGATCGACCACGCCGACCCGCGCAAAGGTGAGACGTTGTTGGTTCTTCAGAAAAGGAATTTCTTCGACAGCGCCGAGGCAGGCGGGATGTTCGGTATTGCCTTGCCAACAGCGCGTGGCCATAAAGTCGTCTACTTTGTCGACGGTTATCGGTCCAAAGGCGATGCGCCCTTTTGCTGATTCTATCTCCAGGAGCGGCTCGAGCCAGTACAGACCCCGAGAGCCGTTGCGCACGATTTCCAGGGGCAAAGTTTGCGCATTGATCAACCGCTGCACGGCCGCAGCGACTTTGTCAGCCCCCAATGAACAGGCCGTCGTATCCCGAGGTATATAGAGCTTAACCATGGGTATCGCCCCGTGACATCTTTCTCACTTCTACGGCATCGGCGCTCAACTCGGCAACGATCGCATCGAAGCTGTCGGCATCTACATTACCGAACACCTTGTCACCCACCCGGATAGCCGGAGAACAGGCACAATTGCCCAGGCAATAAACGGGTAGCAGAGTAACTGCACCGTTTGCAGTCGTTTCATTGAAGTCGACTCCGAGAGAACGTTTGGCATGGGCCTGCAGCGTGCGACTCCCCATAGCCTGACAGGACTCAGCCCGACAGATCTGCACAGTGAGACGTCCGGGTGGACTGGAACGAAAATGATGATAGAAACTGACTACGCCGTGCACTTCGGCCCGCGAGAGATTCAGCCCCAGAGCGATTATCGGCAAGGCTTCCGAGGAGACATAGCCGAATGCCTCCTGTACAGCATGCAGGATGGGCAACAGTGCACCGGGCTGTGCCGCGTGCGCCTGAACAATGCGCTTTACCGACTGCGTAAAATCGCTCTGTGGATTAGCCGCTTCACTCATTGAATTTGTCTGTTGAGACGTTCACTGGATTCCGTTTACTGTGTTTTTATCAGGGGGCAGCAAAGCGCGCGATACGATCGCCACCGGCGATGCCACCGACCCAGATCTCATCATCGACCTGGATGGCGACTGTGCCCAGAATCAGGTGTGCATTGGAAGGGTAATTGACAATCAGTTGGGCAGAGAGCGTCTCAGGATCTACACGCGTCACTCGTGAGGAGACTCCGTCACACTGCCGCTGATTCATGCACTGAATTATCGAGCTCATCTCGGGACCCACATGCCCTGCCGCAAAGAGTGTTCCGTCAGGTGCCCAGCGCACATTATCGATATGATGACCCACGTCGACTGATTGTTTCTGTACCTGAACCTGCCCTCGGGACAAGCGAATCAACGACCGGGTACCCCAGCCACCAATATAGAACCAACGGCCATCAGCGGAAACTTCCAGGCCATTCGGTCCGGCCGTCTCACTGCCCGGTACCTCGGTCCAGTCCTGACCAGGCTGCCATTCCCACACTGCACCGCTTGGCAATTGCATATGAGTGGCGGCGATGCCTCCCCCCGGCAAACCGACTACCGAGTTGAAGACCACGGACTCGGGCGCCATTACACACCCGACCCAGGTCAGGGAAGGCGCTGTTCCGGCCCTGTCGATAATAAACACCTCGATGGCTTCACGTGCACCGTGGCGAACCACATACAAGGTTTGCGACCCATCGGCTTCTCGAACAAGGTTGATACCATGGGGTCTGAATCCACTCATGTCTGGTCCGCTGCATCCGCCATACATAGCAGTGTCGTGTTGCGGGCGGGCATTCGCAGTGGGATACAGAACGCTGGAACTGAAATCGCGGGTATCAGCCAGGTACAGAAAGCCATCATCTTCCATACCAGAGGCGATTAACCAGGGCGAATCGGGCACCACGGCCAGGTCTTCCGGACTCACCGGCCCACAGAGAAAGCGCACGTCACCGTCAGCTTCACAGTCGGCGGCAAGGCTAATTGATGACGCTAGCAGCGCGCCAGCGGCACAACAGGACAACAATAGTAGACGTGGACTCATAGATCCTAATTTCCTCTCAGGCATGCTCACAGAGAATAAAAGCTATCCCGGGTGAAGTCCATCGCCCTGGAGAATGCATTGAGAGTACGTGAAAGGTGGGCAGGTTCAGGCTAGAGGACCCAGTACAGGCCGAATAAATAAGAAGCCCGATAATAGACCTGATATTAGCCCCAACAAAAAACCCCAACCGCTAAGCGTCTGAGGTTTACTTATTCAGCTACTCCAATCTGGATTGAGCCGCTGTTTGCATCGCGAGGTGGCGGCTCAGTTCAGAGCAAATGTTTTATCGACTCATCCTGAGGTATATACCCCTCGGTGCCCCTTGGCAGGGGATACGGCATACTTCAGCATATCGCTAAGGTCGCCATCCATATTGATGAGCACCAGTTCATCCCGCTGGAACACGAATACAGAGACTGCCTCAAGCATGTTCTCTTCGATATTCAAGCCAACATAAACCCAGACCTGTTCATCGTCTTCCTTTACCTTGACGATTCTCTCCCACACAAGAAGGGAATCTTTCGCCTGTAATGAAGCGGCAAAAGTCTCATCGGTAAAATTGACGTAACCGCCACGGGGATGAACCTGATAGACCGCGACCTGTAGATGATCGACATCGGAGAGATCGGCTTCGTTGCGAGTAACCACGTCCAGAAAATCAAACAGACCCCCACCCATCACCAGGCCCATTTCCTTCTGCAGGGAGATTTCCGGCATCTGCGCAGCAATGGAATCACGAACCGGCCTGAATGGCCGGTCGGTAAAGGATAGGCATGATGTACACAACGCCAGCATTAAAACGATAACCAGGTTTTTCATTGTTGGACCCCGATTCAGTTTCAGTAGTGAGGCTTAGTTGTCATCCGCATCGATATCTATATCAACCAACTCATCGATATTGAAACGACGGCCCAGTGCGCTGATGTCATCGGTGCTGATGTCACCGACAATATTCACCAGAACCGTTTCGCCCGGTTCAGCAACCATGATTGCAATCCCGTAAATGACATCGGCGTCATCGGAGATTCGGAAGTAGACATCGACATGCTCGGGATTTTCCCGCACCCGCACTACCCGCTCCCAACCCTGCTCATCAAGATCATTGGCGATCGTGCTCATAGAGTCGGCAATCTCACTCACATCTATTGCACTGCTCTCGAAAACATTCACAGTGACGCGTAACAGCTTGGAAATGAAGTCGGCGGCTTGTTCGTCTTCGCTGCGAATCAAGTTCGTTATCATGTTCAGCAGCGGCGCCTTCAGGCTCACCTCAACATTCGGCTCTACGTTGGCAATCGCCGTGAGCACAGAGAAATCCACATAGCCCGGATGATTGGCAACATCACTATCGGCGGCCATGACCACCGGAATAATTCCAATACACACCAGCGGTAGCATTACTGCCATTAACATTTTCATACACTTACCTCGCTTAAAATCCTGTTATTAAACCTGTCTGACAACTAAATTGGATCATCCTGTAACCGATCTTGTCTTCTGGAACTGGCTCTTTCAAATGAAGCATTTAAAGAGTCCTGCAACGGAGTAATCAGGAAACGGTCACCGATCATAACTTCTGTTCGTTGGCTAACCTGGTTCAGATAATCGATGGCCAGATTCAAATCCTGTAAAGCCTTCGCAATATCCTCTGGAGAAAATTCTTCAACTTGCTCACCAGCAGAATGCTCGGCGACCATTGGCACGTTTAGTGATTGTTCTGTGAGTACTGGAAATACCGTAATGGCGACTACTGCAACGGCAGCCAGCGGCAGTGCGTAGCGCGCAAACACCGGAGTACTACTCAACATCGCTCCCAGTTGCGACCAGATAGAAGAGCTGGTGGTTTCCGGAGCAATAGCAGGGCCATTTGCGAGCCTGTGAATGGGCTCCAGCACATTTTCCTCACAGTCAATCAGTGGCAAATCCAAAATCGCATCCTGCACTGTCTGCGCATAATGAAATTCATTAGCGCAGGCTTTACACTGATGAATATGGGAAGTAAACGTCTCCCGTTGCGGAGCGCTCAAGTCATCATCAATGAAACTGTCAATTTGCAGTTGTATGAAATAGCACTGTGAATCGCTGTTGGTCGCCATCTCTCTTCTCTCTATTAGGCTCTAAGTCTATTAGGCTCTAAAATTTCTGTAACTTACTGTTCCGGGCCAATTCCCAATTCTTGCCTAGTCTGATCTTGCTTGTTGTATATCAGACGTGGATTCTGCCACCGTGTTACTACTCGCACCGCCGTAATTTTCAAACAGCTGGCGCAGCTGTGGATTCTCTCTGAGTTTGCGCCGCGAGCGATGCAGATACACTTTCACCTGGCTTTCACTAATATCTAAAATTTTCTGAATCTCAGCGTAACTCAATCCCTGGATATCGCGCATGATGACAATACTGCGAAACGGATCATCGAGTGATTGAATTGCCGCCATCAATAGCTGTTTGAATGCCTGCTCATCGATGGTCTTGCCATGCTCTTCGCTGCTCGCCTGATCTGAAACATCGGCGTAATCGTCGACATGCTTTTGAATCGATCTGTTCTTGCGCACATGGTCAATCACCGCATTATGTGTAACGCGCATCAACCAGGCACCCAACTTGCTGTGATCGATCTTCTGCCAGTGTTGCCACAGCTTGATGAACACTTCCTGGGTAACATCCTCGGCATCCTGCCGGGCGCGCAGACTATAGTGGGCAAAGGAAAATATCCGTTGCCTGTGCTGATCTATAGCCTGCCGGTATTGAGTCTGCATTTGATTAAAAAGACGGGAGGAGTGAGAAAAGGTTACAGGAATCTGCCACAGCACACTAGATTCAGCGCTCTGCGCTGAAAATCAACGGCTTAAAGTGGTGTTCTGTCTCATCGAAGAGCGTCGGATCAGCCTGTGTTGCTATACTGGCTGCCAATAATAATAAACGGCTCCTTGAATGCCCATGCCCAGATTTCGACTAGTCTTCCTCGTTTGCTCATTACTCATCGCACCCACCTGTCTGAGGGCGGCGGAAGATACCGTTATCCTGGCTGATGGCGTCGCAATCAAGGTGCTGTTTTTCCAGCCTCAGGAAACCGTAACTCCACCGCTGGCGGTACTTGTTTCTGGCGGCTCGAATAACGAGTTCATGGCACGGGCACAATTCTGGCTTGGCAAGGAACTGGTGGAACGCGGTTGGGCAGTAGCGGTCCCCATCTCGCCCCAGGGCAGGACGTATTTCATCGACAGTCCCGGCCTCTTCCCGGAGATTATCGCCAGTCTGCACAACAGTCATTCACTTAAACGCGGTAAGACTCTATTGGTTGGTATATCCAGTGGAGGCAGTGCCGCGCTGGCTATTGCGGCGCAGCAACCCGAGCACTACCTGGGCGTGGTAGCGACTCCAGGTCGACTCTATGACGAAGAGAAGCTGCAGTCGCTAAATGGCTTGCCAATCTATCTGAGGATTGGTGAGAAAGATAATTTCCGCTGGAATAATAAGCTCGGCAGCACGGTGGATTTCCTGCACAGCGCTGGCGCCAACGTCGATGCGGCAATTGTGCCGGACGCCCGCCATATATTCCCCCTGGACTGGGAAAATCTGGAAGAGTGGCTGGAAAAAGCGCAGCTGCCCTGAGAAGCCCCGAGAAGAAAGCTTCCCGAGAAGTAAACTTAAGGGCAGCGGCCAGGACCGGTTGCTAGAAACGGTCTTCTTCAATCCAGTAGTTTGTGACTACGCCATCGGTGAACTCAATGGACAGAGTCTCGGTGCGCTCTTCTTCCACATCCACCGAGAAAACCAGAAACAAGCCGACTTCGGTGTCTTTTTCCGAGCGATTACGGTATTTCCAGATCTCGCTGCCGTCGGCATAACTCAGTTTGGTGATGGGGTCGCCAAATGAAGTCCGTACCCAATCCTGGTTACTGATACCCATTTGCAGACGCGACACATCACCTTCGTTCCATACCGTTTGGATGGGTCGTGAGTCCGAATCCACCGTCACCAGACAGCCCGTCAGGGTGATGCAGAAGGCTAACAGCAGTGTTTTCTTGATCATTTATTGTTCCCCGCTTTGAATTAATCCATGAATTGCCTCATGGAAAAGCTCTACCCTAGTCACATGACAATTCCATCATTAGACGCAATTGCTGAAAAATAGTTACAAAAATACCTGTCCAGTGTAACCACGAAGTCTGAATCGAAGCTGAATATCGGCTCAAACCGGATTTAGCAGCCAATTCTCGGGTCAGCAATTCCATCTTCCATTAAAGGAAATCAGCAATTCGATCGATTGTTACTCCTGAATGCTCCGTAGAGCCAATGTCGTTATGAGCAAGTTTAATTCCCTGTTCCCATTCTGGGCCACACTGTTCTCTGCAGTGGCTTATATTTATAACAGCTTCTTCGCCAGTCTGGAGCAGGCGATAGTGCCCTTGCTCGCCGTAGTCATGTTCGTTATGGGGCTGACTCTCAATAGCGAAGATTTTCTCAGAATAAGCAGAGATCCGCGCCCGGTTTTCGTAGGTGTAGTCCTGCAATTCCTGTTGATGCCAATACTGGCACTTACCCTGGCCACGATGCTGCAACTTTCCAATCAACTGACTGCCGGCATGGTATTGGTAGGCAGTTGTGCCGGGGGCACTGCATCAAATGTTATTAGCTACCTGGCAAAAGGCGATGTGGCTCTGTCCATTTCGATGACCATGACATCTACTCTGATTGGCGTTATTGCCACGCCATTTCTTTGTTCTTTCTATCTATCTGAAACTGTTACTGTGGATACGTTCGGCATGTTGCTGAGCATTTTGCAGATTGTCCTCGTGCCAGTCACGCTTGGTGCACTGGTTAATCATTATGCCAATGCAACAGTGGCTCGCATCGAGCCCGTGCTTCCGAGCATTTCGATACTGCTCATTCTGCTAATCATCGCGATCATCGTGGCGCTAAACTCAAGCCAGCTTCTCGATGTCGGATTACTCACTCTGCTGGCAGTGATATTGCACAATCTGCTCGGCCTTACCGGTGGATTCTACGTGAGCCGACTGTTTGGTTTTGATCTAAGACAGAGTCACACGATTGCAATTGAAGTAGGCATGCAGAATTCTGGCCTGGCCGTGGCACTATCATTACAGTTCTTCTCCGCCACAGCCGCCTTGCCCGGCGCGCTGTTCAGCATCTGGCATAACGTCAGCGGGTCGATCCTGGCAGCGCACTGGGGACGCAAGCGCAGCTCTCTTGAATACCTGATCAAAGATCAGGAACACATCAAGTCAGATTGACGTTATGCAAAATACCTCCGCTGAAAAGCACACAAGTGATTCTCCTATAAACAAGGCGACATGAAATTCCGCTGCTCGAATTCTGCTACGAAGTGAGCCCGATCACAAATAATTAGAGAACTACTGATCAAATACTTGACTTAATCACTAATGAGCATAAAATCCGCGCATCAAAAACCGAATCGTGTGAAGAAAATGAACAGTTACGCAATTTCAACCATCATGCCAACGACTATGACTACTCTAGGTCATCAGTTCTGCGTGCGCGTGATGAAGAATTGGGAGGCCTGCTTGGGGTGAATTTCTGAACAATAAGCGATTAACAGTCGTTTAAAAGAAAAGACCTCTAAGTCACAAAGCCTAGAGGTCTTTTTTTTTGCTCTTGATTTTATTTGTTGCTCACAAACTTTTGTGGGTACTGGGGAACTATTGTGCTTAAAAAAATGCACAGAAACATAACCGTAATCTATGGCCTGGCATTCTTCCACTGCTTAATGGTCATCGTGCCGGTCATTGTGCCTTTCTTCATGTCGAAGGGGCTTAGTCTCGCCGAGATTTTTTATCTGCAGGCAGTCTTCGCAACAACGATCGTATTGCTCGAGGCACCCTCAGGATACTTCGCGGACATCTTCGGTCGGCGTATTGCACTGATTATTGGCAGCGTGATCCATGGCTGCGGTTACTTCTTGCTCAATTTCGCCGACGACATGGCGAGTTTGATTGTTTTCGAGATAACCGTCGGCATCGCCGTAAGCCTGATCTCCGGTGCCGATATCGCGCTGTTGTATGACACGCAGAAGGCACTGGAAGAGGAAGAGAACGAGCATCCAGAACATGCCAAGGGCATTGCTCATTTGGGATTTATCAAGAGCACTGCCGAAGGATTAGGGGCATTGGTGGGCGGAGCATTGGCTCTGTGGTCTTTCGAGCTGATGGTCTGGATACAATCTGTCGTGGCCTGGGTCTGCTTATTGCTGGCACTGCAGGTAGTTGAGCCAACCTATAAGAATACCGAGGCTACGCTGCGCATTCCGATCACGGAGATTCTTTCACACCTGCTAGTCAAAGACCCGGTACTCAGGCAGATCGTATTGGCGATACCGCTGTATAGCCTGGCTACTTTTCACGTGGCCTGGTTGGTACAGCCGTACTGGGAGTCGCAGGGGCTGTCGCTGGCAGCGTTTGGCATTCTCTGGTGTGCCCAGAGCCTGACAGTGGCTCTGGCCAACAAGTTTGGCTTCGAGATTGAGCGCCGTTATGGCGCCAACATCACCCTGGGCTTGATCGGTGTCCTGCCCATAATCGGACACTTCGGTATGGCCTGGTTCCAGGGATGGATTGGCATTGTCATCGGGCTGTTGCTCTTCGTTTGTAGAGGACTCAATCAGGTAATCCTGGTCAATGCTCTGAACAGACGGGTTCCAAGTGAGTTTCGGGCAACCGCAAACTCATTCACCAGCTTCTTGTTTCGGCTGGCATTTATCTCGACCGGACCCCTGGTTGGTTATGTCGCAGAAACGCAAGGTCTGGAAACGGCGTTGAATCTGTTAGGAGTTTCATCGTTAGCACTATTCGTGCTGGTGATGCTGCCCTTGATGCAATCCGTCAAAGTAATTCAGCAGCGTGTTGCTGCATAAGCGTCCCTCCCCCCTCGGGGGCAGGCACTCACACAACTCCCTCCCCGTGAGTGTTTGCCCCCATTTTTTTCTGCTTCCTCCTCTGGATAATGCACCAGCATTGATCATTGTCAGCAAACCAAACCTGACCAGTCACCACCCTCCGCACCATCATGAGTCACTCTCTCAATTTTGGCGCCTGCTGACATCGTTCTAGTTGGTGCTTTATAGGGTGGCATGGTAAAGTTTTCGAGTTTTTTAGCGGTGCGCAACCGTGTCGGGCCGATTGCTTTTTGGCCGGCTTTGTAATTGTTTGCTTGATGTGCCCTGTTAGTGCATTTATGGCCTTCCCGCTCACAAAAACGAACCAAATCAATGCAGGAGAATAACAATGAAATTGATAACCGCAATTGTCAAACCGTTCAAAGCAGATGATGTGCGTGAAGCGCTGTCGGAGCTGGGAGTAAGCGGGATGACGTTGACCGAGGTCAAGGGCTTCGGTCGACAAAAGGGACATACCGAGCTGTATCGGGGGGCCGAATACGTCATTGATTTTCTACCCAAATCCAAGCTGGAGATTGCAGTGGCCGATGAACTCTGCGACCAGGCTATTGAAGCCATCTGCAAGGTGGCGGGTACCGGTCAGATTGGGGACGGCAAGATCTTCGTCACAAACCTTGAACAGAGCATTCGGATTAGAACCGGCGAAACCGGCAATGATGCCTTATAGAGGACTACACTAAAAATGAACATAAATCCAAGAACAAAACTACTCCTGGCCTGTGCACTACTCTGCGTCCCTTCGCTTGCTTCGGCCCAGGATCTGAATGGCGCAAACACGGCCTGGATTCTGACTTCCACCGCACTGGTTCTGTTTATGACATTGCCGGGCCTTTCGCTGTTCTATGGCGGCCTGGTGAGAACCAAGAATGTACTCTCGGTACTGATGCAATGTTTTGCTATCGCAGTGACCATTTCCATCCTCTGGCTGGTGGTGGGCTACAGTATTGCCTTTGGCCCTTCCGAATCCGCCTATTGGGGCGGACTGAGCAAGATGCTGTTCAATGGCGTGGTGGTCGACTCGATGTCAGGGGATATTCCGGAGACAGTATTCGCTGGGTTCCAGATGACCTTCGCCATTATCACTCCCGCATTGGTTGTAGGGGCTTTTGTTGAGCGCATCAAATTCTCATCGATGCTGATTTTCAGCGTTCTCTGGACATTGATAGTCTATTTCCCGGTCGCTAATTGGGTCTGGGGAGGTGGCTGGCTCGGCCAGATGGGTCTGATCGATTTTGCCGGTGGCACCGTGGTGCATATCACCGCGGGTGTGGCTGCCCTGGTAACTGCCCTGGTGATTGGCAAGCGTAAAGACTTTCTTTCTGCAGCAACGCTGCCCCACAACCTCACCATGAGCTTCACTGGTGCGGCCATGCTCTGGGTGGGCTGGTTCGGCTTCAATGCCGGCAGCGCACTCGCTGCCGATGGTGCGGCCGGTATGGCTCTGTTTGTCACCCATATTTCCGCCGCAACCGGCGCTCTGACCTGGATCGTCATCGAATGGATCAAATTTGGCAAGCCGAGTGGTTTGGGCGCGATTACCGGCATGGTAGCCGGCCTGGCCACGATCACTCCGGCATCGGGATCGGTGGGACCAGCCGGTGCGCTGATTGTCGGCGCGGCTGGAGGTGCGATCTGTTACTTCGCCACGACGTACCTGAAGCAGACCGTGAAGATCGATGATTCGCTGGACGTATTCCCGGTGCACGGAGTGGGTGGCATGGTCGGCACTTTCCTGGCTGGCATACTGGTGTCAGCAAATCTGGGTATCTTCAGTGGCAATGGCCTGGCGGACGGCATGACTGTTGGATCTCAGCTCATGGTGCAGGTAGCCGGCATTCTGGCTACGGCTATTTATACTGCCATCGTGACCTTTATCCTGCTAAAGATTGTGGGCATGCTGACTTCCGGCATTCGGGTCAGCGAAGAGAAGGAACAGCAGGGTCTGGATATTACCGACCACGACGAGAAAGGTTACTCCATGTAAGTTTTCTGCTATTGAAGAAAAGCCGGTATCTCTTCTGGGTTACCGGCTTTTTTTTTGAGTTCGCTACGGGCTAGGCGCTCTTGCGCATCGTGGTGATGGCATAGGCGAGCTTGGTTCCATCCACGGCGGTGAAATGCGTAGCAATCAGACAGGTGGTTCTTCCATCATTGATTACCTCGCCTTTCAGAAGAAAACGCGGCCCCTGGACCGGTGCAAAATAATCGATGCGCATATTGACCGTCGCGGCCCAACGAAATTCTTCAGAGTCGGTAAACAGGGTGCGGGTGGTGTAAATAGACATTATGTCCACGTAGGTCCCGGTGAAACCCCCGAAAAGCTGATTGCGCGGGTTCAACAGGTGATCTGGCAGATGCACATCCACCTCGACCAGGCCGCGCTCTTCACGCAGAATCTTCCATTTGTAGGATTCCACCAGGTCACCGGCGTTGTGTCCCGGTTTCAGAAAAATCGGGCGCTTGGACGAAGCTTCAGTTTCCTTGGCCATTAGCTTTCCTGTGCACCGCTGCGTCTTCATGGAGCTTGCGTGAAAAGCCGCAGAGAATGCAGCAAATCACCTCACTGGTCAAATCTCACGACACTCCTTTATACTCTGGTTTACTGAATAAGAAGATAGGAGCAGCCCATGCTTTATAGCCTCACTCGACAACTAAGCCCACGCATTGCCGCAGCCCTGCTCTGCCTTGGACTCCTGAGTACGGCGCCAACCTCGCTGGCTAACGATCTCCCGATGGATACACCGGAAAGCGTGGGAGTCTCATCTCAGAGACTGGAACGACTCTCCAAATCCATGCAGCGCTACATCGATAGCAATATGTTGGCAGGGACGGTGTCGCTGATCTCACGAAATGGCAAAGTAATCCATCTGCAATCCCAGGGCTGGAAAGATAAGGAAGCGGGTCAGGCAATGACCGATGATTCGATCTTCTTCATCATGTCCATGACCAAACCGATTGTCTCTGCTGCCTTGATGATGCTCTATGAAGAAGGCCATTTCCTGCTCACCGATCCCATCAGCGACTGGATACCGGAGCTGAAGGACAAGCAAGTCATTGTCAAGGATCAATACGGCACTCATCGGGTGCCACCGGCGCGACCCATCACTTTTCGCCATGTGCTCTCGCATACCGCCGGTCTGGACCCGAGTCGGGACGACCTGAGCGAAGCCGAACTGAAACTGCTGGCGCGTACCGATACTCTCGAGCAGGCCATCGCAACTCGAGCCTCTCTCCCACTGGCTTTTCATCCCGGCGATGACTGGCAATATGGCAGTTCTACCGATTACGTGGCCTTACTCGTGGAAAGAGTCTCGGGTGAACCACTGACTGAATACCTGCAAAGAAATATCTTCGATCCCTTACAAATGAATGACACGTCCTATATCGTGCCCCCGGATAAACGCAACCGGGTAGCCAATGTCTACAGTCCTTCCGGCCCGGGACAGACTATCGAGCTTTCCCGCACCCCGGAATACAGCAGTGAACCTTTCTTCGGTTCGGCCTACTTCGGCGGGGTTGCTGGTCTGTATTCAACCGCCGCCGACTACTGGCGCTTCAGCCAGATGCTACTCAATGGTGGCGAACTGGATGGCGTTCGCTTGCTCAGCCCCAAAACCCTTAATCTGATGATTTCCAATCACTCCGGCGACAAGAATGTGTACGTCAGGGGACCCGGCTATACCTTCGGCCTCGGTTTCGGTCTGGTCAGCGATGCCGGCAAGGCCAGAGACCCTCTAACACCGGGCACTTTCAGCTGGGGCGGCGCCTGGGGAACGATTTTCTGGGTGGATCCGGTTGAGAATATGATCGGCATCATGATGACCCAGATTACCTCCTACTCTCATCTGAGTGTAAGACAGGATGTGGGGGTGACTGCCATGCAAGCGATCATCGACAGCTACTCGAACAAGCCGTTTGCAGTAAGGGGGTATCCCGTTCTCGATTAAATTAATGCTTCAGCCTTGCACAATAGTCAAGGGCAGGCAGCCCTGCCACTCGCGACTACAATAAAAGGTCAGCGCCGAGCGCAGCAAAAAGACTCGCGCAGTCTAGCGAGGCTTTTTGTGGAGAGAGGGAATCCCGGAGGGACGCAGACCTGTAGTCGAGAGTGGCAGGGCTGCCTGGCACTGAATAAGATATCCAAATATTGCATAATCACAAATAACTGATATTAAAAAGGGGCCACTTGGCCCCTTATTTACAAATTAACAGATCACTATCTCTCATCGAGCAATTCGTAGATCCTGCGCATCGCCCTGGGATCGACACCGGGACCGCGAATCTGCGCGTAATTGGCAGCATGGTTGGTCATGTCGATTTCGGTGGCAGCCTGTTCCCAACTCACTCCCCGACTATGCAAGTCGGTTGCTTTGGTCCACAGATCACGCAGGTAAACCTGGAAATTCTCGATCGGCTGCTTGCTGGTCATGATCGGGCCATGCCCGGGCAACCAGGACTCAAAATCCAGGCTCTTCAAGCCTTCCAATGAATCTGGCCATTCGTCGACATGGCCGTCTCCCATGTAGGCCAGGCCCGGTAGCATCATATCGCCTGTGAACACGACTTTTTCCTGCGGCAGGTAGATCATCACATCACCGCCGGTGTGGGCGCGACCAAAATGCAGTAGCTGGATCTCACGACTGCCATTGGCGACCACCTGAAACAGCGTCATCTTGTCCTGCAGGGTAATGTTCGGCGGTGTCGGCACGACTTCCTGAATCGCGTTCATATACTCTTCCTGAATGCGATGAGATTGTTCCAGTTCGGTGCGCCGTCTGGGATCAGTCTCTGCAGCGGCCTGTCTTTCAAGAGTAGCGACGGTGGCAGGTACTGGATCAGAAAAACTCCTGAAGGTGTTTTCTTCCAGCACATTACCAATCTCGCCACTCAGCTTGGCGCGGGTAAATTCGTGACCAATAATCTCGACTCCATCAGGGAAAGACTGATTTCCATGGGCATGATCGAAGTGGTAATGGCTATTCACCAGGTAACGCACCGGTTTGTCGGTGATGGCCGGTATGGAATCCAGCAGAGCTCTAGAGGCGGCCGGTGTCACATGAGAATCGACCACCAGGGTATCGAATTCACCTACCAGGACCATGGCATTACTCATGGTAAATACTGCGCCGGTTCCTGTTACATACCAGACCCCTTCTTCGACTTCGATAAAGCGATGGGTATCCGTCTCAACAACTTCACCTTCCTGCGCGGCTGTCAGTCCGGGAACCAGTAAGAATAGGCACGTCAGCACCAGAGAGAAGGAGGAATGCTTGGTTGTTCTTGTCATTGGGTTATTCCTGTTTGTGTGGATAGTGTGGATGGTTTTGACTGGTCTGAATCTCAAGTCGCGCTTCGCACCGGGTTATGCACCAAGGCCACCAACTAAGTAACCTATTTCCCGTATTGAACGTCTAATGCCCCAAGAATCAGGAGAAAGCGGTGAAAAAGCACATTAGCGTATCGCCCTGAACCTGTAAAGCAGGGCAGGAATTGACGATTCTCACCAGCGAGATTAGTCAAATCTGCCAATTCCGCTCAACGAATCAGCAAATTAGTTTAGCTAACTTGTTGTTTTTAAAACATTTTAAATACTGGCTAGCTTATTGCAATCTTATTGCAAAAATAGTGAAAGATTTCTGGTCGTAAAAAAACCATGATCGAAATTGATCAACGACCGATAAACCCAGACCAGCAAACAATTTAGCAAAGACACTGCCGGGCGAGGCAGGAAATCAGAGGACATACCCATGCAAGCTTTCAGTCATAAGATCCGATTAAGCACCGCCACGCTACTGGCCGTTGTATTAGGCAGCTATCTGTTTGCTGCCGCGGCTGATGCAACAGAGATACGCGACATCAGTAAGGTCAACTCCCGTATCAATGTTGATGCTGAAGAACACGTCGGCGATGTTTCCTCCGTGAACGGCGGAATTCATCTGTCCCGTGGTGCGAATGCCCGCGAAGTCTCCACAATCAATGGCAGCATCGAGTTGGAAGACGGTAGCGTGGTAACCCAGGCGGAGTCGATCAACGGAGGCATTCGCGTCGGTGAAAACGTCACAGTCAATGGCTCCCTGGAGACAGTAAATGGTGGAATCCGCACGGAAACCGGTACCGTGGTTGAAGACAGCGTGGTTACGGTAAACGGCCGAGTACGCCTGTACAACACACAGGTAGGCAGAGACGTGCAATCATCCAACGGGGATATCGAGATTCGTGATGGCAGCACAGTCCAGGGCGATGTGATTATTCGCGGACGCTTGCGCTGGTGGAATCAGGTCTTTAGTTTCAGCCGCAAACCCCCGGAGATAACTATCGATTCCTCATCAGTGGTGAGAGGAGATATTCATCTGTACCGCGAGACAGATCTGAATATTGCAGACGGCGCCGAAGTCGGGGAAATCATCGAACACTTTTGATTGTGGTTTATCCGCTAGCATAAGCAAGCCATTAAAAAACGGATCTGATAGTGGCAACCGAATAACGAATTAATGTGAATTCGTTTTAAGGCACCTGCTATCCGGCCCGTTTTCTTTATTCAGTGACGCAGTAAAACGCAATCATTCCTTGCGTTCGTAATGCCCCATCAGCATGCCAGTGGCCAGAACGTGACCATCGATTGCTTCCAGCAACGAGGCCTTGTTCAGACCTGGCTCGAGGTCGAGATCTGCATCGATCGCGAACACTCTGAAGTGATAGGCATGCAGTTGTCCATTGGCGGGCGGTCGGGGGCCAAAATAACCGGCCCGACTGGTACCATTCAATCCATTGATCGTGCCAGTTAGTCCAGGCAGATTAACCTCAGCATCTACAGGCATGCCTGCAGGAAGCCCGGCAGCACTCGCTGGAATATTGTAGACAACCCAATGCACGAATGGCTCCGGCATCATGCCAAGTTCCACGACCTTGGGATCATCGCAGATCAAGGCCAGCTGCATAGTGCCAGCCGGCAGATTCGACCAGTTCAGATCGATCGAGGTGTTGGCGCCATAGGCTGAATTGGCTTCGGGTACAGTGCCGTGGTGATCGAAAACGGAACTGGTTACAGTTATCGTCTCCGGGATAGCCTGCGCAATGCCCTGCACAGAAATTAGCAGCGCACTCATTGCACATAGGGTAGTAATCAACTTCTTCATTGCTGTCTCCTCAAGTGGATTTATTGCTAAAAATTACTTACTCACTGCGTATTCAACATTTTCTGCCTTTTCACGCAGCAAATATTTCTGAACCTTGCCAGTGGATGTCTTATCGATAGGACCAAATACAACCTTTTTAGGTATCTTGAATCCTGCCAATTCCTCTCGACAATAACTCACCAGCTCCCCTGTTGTCATTTCTTCACCAGGTTTTAAAGTCACGAAGGCACAGGGAACCTCACCCCATTTGTCATCGGAACTGGCCACTACGGCAGCTTCCATTATTTTGGCGTGCTTGAACAGGACTGACTCAACTTCCAGCGACGAAATGTTCTCACCACCGGATATAATGATGTCTTTGGAGCGATCCTTTATCTGGCAATAGCCATCTTCGTGCCAGACTGCCAGGTCACCGGAATGAAACCAGCCCCCCGCGAAGGAAGCCTCGGTAGTCTGCGGATTCTTGAGATAACCCTTCATGACGAGGTTACCCCGCATGAATATCTCACCCATAGTCTTACCGTCTTTCGGTACCGGCTGCATGGTCTGGGGGTCAGCCACCATCAGCTCGTCCTGTAGTGAGGTTCGAACGCCCTGCCTCGCAACCACCTCGGCCCGCTCGTCGATACTGAGCGCCTGCCAGGCTTCCTGAGGCGCGCAAACCACGCAGGGACCGTAGGTCTCGGTCAATCCGTAGACATGGGTGACGTTGAAACCCATCTTCTCCATGCCGGCTATCACCGCTGCGGGAGGTGCCGCTCCCGCCGTCATGCAATGAATTTTCTGCTCGATACCTTGCTTTAATTCGTCCGCTGCATTCAGCAGGGTATTGAGTACTACCGGGGCGCCGCAAAAATGGCTCACACGATACTGGCGTATCGCATCGAAGATAGCCTTATCCCGAATATGCCGCAGGCAGACGCTGGTTCCAGTCACAGTGGCAAGGCTCCAGGGAAAGCACCAGCCGTTGCAGTGAAACATCGGCAAGGTCCAGAGATACACCGGATGCGCCATCAAGTTCCAGCTCACGACATTGGAAAGCGCTGTCAGGTAGGCACCACGGTGATGATAGACAACACCCTTGGGATCTCCGGTAGTGCCGGAAGTATAGTTCAATGAGATTGCCTGCCATTCGTCATCAATCTGAAAGCAGGTGAAATCCTCGGAGCCGGTGTTGAGAAACGCCTCGTAGGTGGTTTCGCCCAGTAACTCCCCACCCTCAAAATAGGGATCATCGATATCGATAACTACCGGCTTGTTCGCAACCAGCTCCAATGCAGCCTTGATCGTGTCGCTGAATTCCCTGTCGGTGAAAAGTATCTTCGCCTCGGCATGATCCAGAATAAAGGCGATGACCTTGGCATCCAATCTGACATTGAGGGCATTGAGGACAGCGCCGATCATCGGCACACCAAAATGTGCCTCGAATGTCTCGGGTGTATTGGCTCCCATAAAGGAAACTGTGTCACCCTTGCCTATTCCCAGCTTTTGTAAGGCCGAGGCAAGCAGACAGCAACGCCTATAAGTCTGCGACCAGGTATATCGAGTCGCGCCGTGAATGAGCGAGACTTTGTCGGGATAGACACTTGCAGATCTTTCGATAAAACTCAGTGGGGTAAGTTGAGCGTAGTTGGCTGGGTTCTGATCCAGGTTTTTCTCGTAAATATTTTCACTACTCATAATGGCTGAAACTTTCTGTCGCGCCTGGCGCTTTGTTGTTCTGTTGGTAAGTCTTTTTTTCGATGGAACTAGACGAAGTCCATATCCCCCGCGGTCAGCCACCAGGCTCCATAAAGAGTCTGGGAACTGGGACCGGGATTCCAGCTATTGCAGGGTATCTCAATCCCCAATTCATTCACAATCGCTCCATCGAGTTTGATACGCTTGACCCAGGCGCGGGTAATCCACAGCTTCAATCCTGCACCTGTCTGTTCTTCTGTAACCAGTTGATTTAATTGCGCTAATACAGTCTTTATCGAGGCCAGCGGGCAGATAAGATCCATCACCAGCTGCCTGTCGCCGTGCGCTTTCAACACCGCAATCGCCTGGGCCGCGTTCCCCTCGCCCGTCCTCAACGCGAGGCAACGATACAGTCCTCTGGCGCCAAAAGGATGGTCGAAATAGCGATACTTTATATACTGCCAGTGACGCATGCCAATAACGCCTTCCCTGAAATCTGCGCGCATCTGTTCCCAGAGATTTTCCACATCCTGCTGATGAACTGGATCGCCACCGTCCACATCGCTCCATGTGGACACATAGGAATCGAGCTTTGGCGGAGATGCCGGGAATACGACTTCAACATAGTCATCGGTTTTCTCATAGAGACCGAGGCGAATGGCAATATTCATAGTGGGCTGATTCGGAAATCCGAACCCTAACAGTTGGTTTACGGTATTACCAATCTCCCGCTCAAGAAATGTAGCAGCAGTCTTGAAAAACAGGCTGCTCTTGCCGTAATGTTTGCGAATCTCAGGCAGCACCATGACATCACAGGGTTGAATTGCCATTGAGAGTTCACCGAAATAATAAATCTGCCTTGGTGCGCCGCCATAATGAGAAACTATCTCACCACCCCTGTGTTGCCTGGCGATAACACATTTCCCGTCTCCCAACTCATATTTCCAACGCCAGAGTTCGGGATCGAATTTCACATTGAAGCTTTTCTCGAAGAGATCGGCTACTTCCGCGGGCTGAAATGAGTGAATATCCCCGTATTCGGCGTTCACATATTCGCCGGTTGGATTTGCCACTTTATTCAGTCGGAACAATCGAAAACATCGGCGCCCATTGCTAAATTCCTGATTGGTCTGCTGCAATTGTGCTTCGAACTCAGCCAGCTGATCTGCGGAAATTCCAGCCTGCTCCGACAGTGCGGTGCGCTGTCTGCGTACTAGTGCAGTAAATCCGACCAACGACGATTGCGATGCTATTGTCAGATCCTCTTCGCTGACAATCTCGTAACCAAGACGATCGGATAGCTGCCGGAACGAACTTAGATTGGGCAGCGGTGAACGCTCGATAAGTGAGTCATCATCGAGAAACTCGCCGAATATAAATAGTGCGCCGCCACCCCGAATGGCTTCTCTGCATTTGTTGAGGATGGGAAGTTGATCCAGGTAATGGTAAGACCCCTCGATGACAATGACATCGAAGTTCATTCCGGGTTCGGCGGTGAGCAGGTCGCTGTTTAGACGACGCGGGTTAACTGGGTATTCCGCCTTTTCATTAGCAGCAATGGTCGTGGATATCCAGACAGTCTCAATTCCCCTGCTGGCGATTGACTCCGCCAGGTCCCCCAGGCTTGGACCGACCACTAGCACTCTAACCTCGCCAGCAATCGCGGCATCAACCTGCTCGCCAAGACAAGTATTAAACCGTTGCTGCATAGCCAATACAGACTCTGCACTCCCCAGGTCACCTATCGGGGAGCGCTCATCACCCAGACCATAGTGCAGATAGCGGCACTCACCGAATTCCAGTTCGAGTACTTTAGCGTAGAGTCGCTGCGATGGAAGCAGCTGGTCAGGGTTAATTGCCACCAATGAATGAGCCGTTATTGATTGCTTACGAGGCGTTGCAATATAACCCGCAGGCCTGGCTTTGCCTAGTGAGTGCTAGTTGGATACAGTTGGTTATTTGTACCCCAGAGGTGACCGTGCCTATGAAAATCCGCAGGATGCACTTCTTAATTCAGGAGAATTCCAGAGACTTGAAAAAAAACTCCAGCGATAAGCAATGACCTCGAGAAGAACTCCAGTGCAAGACGCACTTTTTCAATCAGGAGATTGCCTCTGGCTATCTTCTAGAGAGCGGCGCCATACTCAAATGCCGTCCCCCATCAACGATCATCGTTTCCCCCGTCACCACCTGTGGCCCACTGATAAAATACAGGATCGCATCTGCAACCGTATCTGCCGTGGCTGTCACGCCAAGCGGTGCATTCTTGCGATTGAAATCCATGAGCTCCGCGTAGCGCTTTTCTCCGAAGCCGTCTTTCAGCCAGTCGCCTTCAATGAACCCTGGACACACAGCATTCATGCGTATTTTTGGCCCAAGCGCCCGAGCCAGGGACAGTGTCATGGTCACCAGCGCCCCCTTTGACGCGGCGTAGGCCACGCAGCTGCCGATACCAGTTACTCCGGCAGTCGAGGCAACATTCACTACAACGCCACCTTCTTCCTGCTTCTGCATCTGACCATTCACAGCGCGAACCATCTGGTAGGCACCGATAACATTCACTCCGTAGATGCGTTGAAAATCTTCCCGGTCCAGCCCAGCCAGATTAGCGTGATCGACAAACTTGGTGGTGCCGGCATTGTTCACCAGAATATCCAGCCGCCCCCATTTTTTAATGGCAGCACCGGCCATGGCAATGCAGTCTTTGTCCTCGGCTACATTTGCCTTGATAACGATGGTCTCGACGCCCTTTGCTTCGCAGTCCTTCGCCACCGCATTGGCACCGTCTGCGTTGGAGTTGTAGTTGATCACCACGTGGCAACCCAATGAAGCCAGAAGTTTTACCGTTGCTGCGCCGACACCACTACTTGAACCGGTCACAATTGCCACTCTACCTTTTAGATCTTTCACGCCTTTCTTACTCCGCTGCAATAGGTATTGAGGAGTCAAAATTAGCACAGTTCGGCGCAAATTCCTGCCTCGGGTAATTCACGCCGGAGTGCCCGGATTTTCTGATAGATCGCAAGAAAATTCGTTGCAATTCTGAGTTACATCGTTACAATACGTAACACTTATGTGATGAAGTGGAACGACCATAAGTGTAGGATTCAAAAAGCCAGAAATACCGCGGCAAATCTAAGAACACGGACGAATAACCCAGGCACAGCATGAACCGAATTGACCTCCGGGGCTGAGTATCAGTAAACCCTCGGATGCAGATTTTTTCTGCTGTGTGCCACGGCTGGACCTGGAATCGAGAACACAGTTTTGGAGGCAGTAGTGAAGAAGCAGCAGTTGGTAGCAGCAGCAATTTTCGGATTGGTCGTGATCTGGATGATCGTGCCCGACAATGCCGAAACTATTACCGAAGCGACCACCGAAGCGCCGAAGACCGTGGTCGTCATCCCCGCGGGTGAATCTGCCTCCGAAGATCCTCAGATCATCACGGTGCGGGCAGAACGCATCGCACCTCAGACCTATGTAGAAAAGATTCGAGTTCGCGGCCGCACCCAGGCCTATCGTCACGTTGAGGTTCGCGCCGAGCAAGCCGGTCGTATTGTAGGCAATCCGATTCCCCGTGGCTCCCGTGTACAAGCAGGCGATCTATTGTGCGAGATGGCCGTAGACAATCGCGACACTGACCTGCAGGAAGCTACCAGCCGCCAGGAACAGGCTCAATTTGAATACGCTGCAGCCCTCGATTTGCAGGCACGTGGCCTGCAGTCTGATGTCATTGTCGCGCAGCTGAAAGCGGCGCTCGAATCGTCCAAGGCGCAGGTAGCCAGGTCGCAATTGGCACTGGAGAAAACCAGAATCGTCGCACCCTTCGATGGCATCGTGGAGACACGCACCGTCGAGATTGGAGACTTGCTGAATGCGGGTACGGTCTGCGCCTCTATTATCGATGACAGCCCCATGCTTCTTGTTGGACTGGTACCGGAACAGGATGTCAGCGAAGTCAGTGTTGGATCCAGAGTCTCCGGCACATTGCTCAGCGGAGAACAGGTTACTGGAACTGTTTCTTATCTGGCGCGAGCGGCCGATGCGATTTCGCGCAGCTACCGTATCGAAATCGAAGTCGATCCTCAGCACCAGAATCTGCGTGAAGGAGTCACGGTCGAGCTTCAGGTGAATGCCAATGAAATGCAGGCCCACCTGATTCCGTCGTCAGCCCTTACCCTGGATGACTCTGGCAAGATTGGCGTGAAGCTGATTGAGTCGGGAAACAGGGTTGCTTTTCGTAACGTGGAAATTGTCGGTGATAACACCAATCAGTTAGATCCCGGCATCTGGGTAGCGGGTCTCAGTGGCACTGTGACCCTGGTAACGCTGGGCCAGGAAATCGTATTTCCCGGACAGCGAGTCGAAGTGAATTTCGATTGGGATAAATAGTCAAAGATAATCGCGGCGCTTCGACTGAGTCGAGCGAATTTCGATTGGGATAATTAGACTGGAATTACGGAAAAGCTTCGATTATGCGCACCTATATAGACGCGGCCATTTCAAGGTCTCGCACCACCATCAGTATCTTTGTCGCGACGATGTTGGTCGGCTTTGTATCCTACCTCTCTATCCCGATAGAAATGTTCCCGGACATCCAGGTACCGGTGGTGGTAAGTACCATCATTCATGAAGGCATTTCACCGGAAGATGCAGAACGGCTCCTGACCAAACCGGCGGAGCTGGAACTCAAGACTATCGATGGCATCACCACCATCAGCTCATTCTCGAGCGAAGGTGCGGCGACCATCATGACGGAATTCGATATCAGCTTTGAGTCCTCCACCGCCTTGGCGGAGGTCCGTGAAGCAATCAATCGCGCCAAGGCGCGCTTTCCCCAATCCACCGAAGAACCCATCATCCAGGAAGTCTCTGCTGTGCAGATGCCCATCGTGCAGATCGCCATCGGCGGGGACGGCGTTCCGGAACGAGTATTGCTCAGGATCGCCGAGAATCTGCAGCGGGAAATCGAGATTCTGCCGGAAATTCTCGAGGCACCCATGGTTGGCAATCGTGAAGAATTGCTCGAAGTTGTCATCGATCCGTCCAAGCTCGAGACTTATGGCATCCCCAATAGCGCGATCATTCAGGCAGTCACCAGCAACAATCGCCTGATCGCGGCGGGTCAGGTCGATACCGGTCAGGGTAGCTTCTCAATTAAAGTGCCGGGGCTTATTGAGAATGCCCAAGACCTGTTCGAGCTGCCCCTGGCATCTACCAACCTTGGTGTAGTCACTGTTTCCGACATCGCCGACGTGCGCCGCACCTTTAAAGATGCCACACGCTATTCCTACGCCAACGGCACCCAGACTATTTCGCTCAATATCATGAAGCGCAAAGGTGCCAACCTGGTGCAGGCCATGGAAGGTATCGACGCCCTGGTACAGGAAGTACGACCTACCCTGCCCCCTGCGGTAACCCTGTCTTATATAAATAACAGTGTACCGATGGTGCTGGAACAGAATTCGGGCCTGTCAGGCAATATGGCAACAGCTATGGTGTTGGTGTTAATCGTCGTGATTGCCTCGGTGGGTGTGCGCTCCGGATTGTTGGTCACCCTGGCGGTGCCCTTCTCTTTCTTCTTTGCCTTTATCGTTATCAGCCTGCTGGATTTCACCTATAACTTCATGGTGATCTTCGGCCTGCTACTGGGACTCGGGATGTTGATCGACGGCGCCATCGTCATGGTGGAATATGCCGACCGAAAAATGGCAGAAGGACTCGACAGCCGTGAAGCTTACAAGGCATCGGTGAAGCGCATGTTCTGGCCGATTCTCGCCTCCACAGCCACCACCCTGGCTGCCTTCCTGCCGATCATGTTCTGGCCCGGTGTATCCGGTCAGTTCATGAGCTATCTGCCTATCACCGTTTTTGCCGTACTGATTGGCTCGCTGTTTTATGCCCTGCTGTTCGCGCCAACGATCGGCGCATTGATTGGCAAGTCCAGTGATGCCGATAAGACCTTCCTGAAAAATCTGGAAGAAGGCGATCCGCAAAAGACCACTGGCGTCACGGCACTCTATGCCAGGTTATTGGAGATAGCGGTGCGCTTTCCACTGACGGTATTCATCCTCAGTATCGCGACCCTGGTAACCATCGTGTTTTCCTACATCCGTTGGGGAGAAGGCGTCGAATTCTTTGTCTCACCGGAGCCATTGCAGACCCAGGTGCAGATTTTTGCGCGCGGTAATTTTTCCCCTGCCGAACTCAGGGACGTGATGCTGGATACGGAAGCGCGCATTCAAGAGATTGGTTACTTCAGCGGCATCGTGACGCAATCCGGTGCCGGCCAGCAAATGGGGGGCAGCCAACAATCAGCGCCAGATTTGATAGGCACAATTTTTATCGAACTAACCGATCGCCGTACTCGTGAGCTCGATGGCTTCCAGATTGAGAACCTGTACCGCGAGGCGATAGCAGGCATTCCCGGGGTTCGAGCCGAGATTGTCACCATTGAGCAGGGTCCTCCAGTCGGCAAGGAGATTCAGGTGGAGCTGGCAGGTGACGACCTGGATTTGTTGTTTAGTGAAGCCAGACGCATTCGCGATTTCCTGGAAAATGACATGGTCGGGCTCATCGACATCGACGACACCGCGCCGATTCCCGGTATCGAATGGGAGATCAATGTCGACCGCGCGCAGGCTGCCATGCTGGGCGCCAACATGACTGAAATCGGTACGGCGATTCAGCTGATGACCACCGGTGTTTTCATGGGCGACTATCGACCTAACGACAGCGAGGAGGAAGTGGACATTCGTGTGCGCTATCCGATGGAATATCGCGGGCTCGATCAGTTAGACTCGATTCGCATCAGCACCATTAACGGCCCGGTTCCCATCAGCAGTTTCGTAACCCGGGAAGCCAAGCAGAAAGTCAGTTCGATCCAGCGTGTCGATGGCAACCGCGTCGTCTATGTGCGTGCCAATCCGGCACCGGGAGTATTTGCCGATAGTAAATTGCAGGAAATCGAACGCTTCCTCGCCACCAATCCGCCCGACAGTGGCGTGTTCTATCAATTTCGCGGTGCCAACGAAGAGCAGGAAGAATCGGCGGCCTTCCTGGTGCAGGCATTCGCCCTGTCCATGGCGCTGATGGCGATTCTGTTGGTGACTCAGTTCAACAGCTACTACCAGGCATTGCTGATTCTTTCCTCGGTCCTGCTGTCAACCGCCGGCGTGTTGCTTGGATTGCTGACAACGGGTCAGCCATTCAGCGTGATGCTCACCGGCATCGGCATCGTCGCCCTGGCCGGAATCATCGTGAATAACAATATCGTCCTGATCGATACATTTAATGTACTGAAGCAGGAACACCCGGGCTGGAGTCTGTCTGAAGTCATCGTGCACACGGGAGTGCAACGACTGCGACCCGTGTTCCTGACGACGTTTACCACGGGATTCGGACTCCTGCCGCTGGCAATGAATATGTCGGTTGATCTGGTGGGAGCAGAGATCGAGATTGGCGGGCCTATTGCGTCGCAGTGGGCCGGTCTGGCTTCTACGATTGTGTTCGGCCTGTCCTTCGCAACTATCCTGACGCTGATAGTCACTCCGGCAATGCTGGCTCTGCCTGCTCGCCTGCGGATTATGTTCAGGTCCAAACCGATCGCCCAGCCAGAACCCAGCTTCTAGGTATACCGCTAAAGAGTTGGAGCTTATGGATTGTCGACGGCGATCGCCATCCAGCCAATAAACATTTCATCCCAGGACTGCTCTCCCCAGGTCACATCGACATCCGCATTCGGGTTGTTGGGATTCGCAGTAGAGTTATCGAACGCTCCTTCGGTCACAATCGTGGTTCCCGCCGGTAGGAATTTCGGCTCCTTGTACCAGTAATTCATCTGCCACTGAAATTGGTAGTTAGGTACCGACAACAATTGTTCGCTGGTTCCATCGGGATAGTGCGCGATGTATTTCATGCTCTTGCCACGGTAGTGCATGTGCGGCGACATCGCATAGAGGTAGGAATCGTCAGTCAGCACCAGGCTGGCGCTGGTTTCGTAATTGCGCGCACCGGCTGGAATATGTATGCCTTCATTCACCGTGATCGGATTAGTGAGGGCCTGCTGCGGTGCTTCATCGGCATAATGTAGCCCCAATCGAGTCTGGTCCTGCGTAGCCCGCCCGTTGGTGGTGTAATGAATCTGCATCACCAACCTGTCGTTGCTGGAAAAATGTTGCGCGATGCCATCTGGGTAAAAGATTGTCGACTTGCCCGGCGCATACGCGGCGAAATCCATCAGGGCCTGTTCACCACTGTAGGATTTCTCCTGGGTGAAGATGCGTGCATGGTGGACTACGGCAGGATCTCCGAGGGCAAATTCATAGCCCTCAACCCATTTGTCCTCGGTCAATCCAGTTTCCAGGGTCAGCCAGATGTAATCCATTACGCCGGTAGCAGGCACGGACTGTTCGGCAAAGGTAAAAATTTCATCGGGTGTGCCCAATTGCCATCCCCCCGCATAGGGCTCGATGGCTCGCAACGGATCCTCAGCACCCTGCCCCAGTTCTTCAGCACTTGCTCCTGCATCGATCCAGCTGATCAGTGTGATCATTTCATCGTCAGTAATGTGATTCAGCCCATCGAATTGGGCAGGGTCTGCATCTACCTGACTCGGCGGCATGCGCCTGGTGAGCAATACCTCTCGCATCATTGGCGCCCAGCCCTGAATCATCCGATATTCCGACATCGCCCAGGGCGCACTGCCGCCTTCCCGATGGCAAAAGGCGCAGCGCTGCTCGAGTATAGGCGCCACATCCGTCACATAGGAAGGAATCTGCTGGCGTTGTTGGTAAGGCAATACAGCCAGGGCACAGGCGGCCGAATCCGTGGATTCAGCAATGGCGCCCAGGGCCGCATTCAACTGACGAGCTTGAGCAGTGTTTAACTCCGGCGGCAAGTAATCGCTAGCAGCATCCAGAGTTGTGGCTGCAAACGCTACCGGATCGACTAACAGCAGCGTGCCAGCATAGGAGACTCGCAGGGCCTGGGCGACATATCCTGTTGCGTCCAGCAGCACTGGAATGCTCCTGCTGGATAGCCTCTCGACTCCTGTCATTGCCGCGCCCGGACTAATGACCAGCAGCGGGATGGACTCTTTGAAATTGGACGCAAAACTCGCCAGCTGCGCGACTCCCTGATCCGTCAATGGGCAGGAATCCTGATGTATATAAAGCAGTACCGCAATCCTGTCGCTGTAACGACTCAGCTGGTGATACTCACCATTGGAGTCCAGCAGAGAAAAATCAGCCACGCGCTGGGTTTGGGCACTACCGGGTGTCGCCACCAGGCAAGACAATGAAGCAATGAGTAGATTAGTCGTCTTGTTCATCAATGAAATTGAAAGTGCTGAGCAAATTCGAAGTTCGCATTATACGCTAATTGCCAGATTCGTAGCAGGCTCGCCTGGCAAGGATTCTGGCTGTGTTTCTTAACTCCCTGTATCGCTCAATTCCGCGATAGAAATAGTTGAATCGACAATTGAGATTCGGAAGCTAGTACAGCCCCCCGCCAGCCCGTCATTGTCTGTACCGATCTTTGACGAAGCAGTTTGACAGTCTGTGTCATCGCTATAAGTACCATAGACATTACCGCGCAACTCTAATTCAGCAATCACAGCAGCTTCTGGCAAGACCGTCGCTCCATAGGGGCTTGGTCCGGAGGATACCAGATAATAATCCGCATCCACTGCATCGAGAAAGCTGACTGGAGATGCCGTCGCACTGCCGTGCTTACCGACTACAAGCACATCGGCTGCTAGTTCCAACTTGCAGCACAGCAGTAACTGGCCGACGATAGACTGCGGATCAGGCGCAGAAGCCAGGTCTTCACTACGCCCGCCATCGGCATCTCCCATAATCAATATCCTGGCAGCGCCCAGAGAAAGCAGTATTACCAGGCTGTTTTCATCAACGCTGGTCTGGTTAACACCATCGGCATGCAAAAACCGCATCGATGCATCGACGCCAAGCGTGACGATGCTTTCGTCGATACGAGCGCCGTGGCTGAAGGTAAACGTCTGCTGTGGTATCTGTTCGCCATAACAGCGCCGCGCATTAAATTCCAGGGTGGAGACTATATGGTCGCGCAGCGCATCGTGATAGATAACAGCGGGCTCGGCTTCCACTGCCTGCAAAAATGCCCGGTACCCGCAGTCGTTGTAGTTCACACCCGAGTTCCACACATGCCTAATCTGGTAGCTGTTCACAACATCGGCCAGTAGCTCCACATGATCACGGTGGGGATGGCTGAGCATGACGTGATCGATGGTGGCCAAGTCGGCGTGGTAATGGTTCAGGTAAGCCAGCAGCCTGTTATCGGCGCCGCGCGCCAGATCGTCGTTGCTGCCCCCGTCATACAGCAGCGAAAAATCTTCCCCGCGTACCAAGATCGCCAGGCCGGAGGCCACGTCAAATACATCAATAGTAAATGCAGCCGGAACGGCGAGAGTATCAGGGCGAATCTCAGTGAATGCCTTGCTCACGTAGCCCAGGGAATTGTCCGTCCAACGCACCTCGTACCAATAGGGGATGGAGGAAATGTATTCCAGCGACTCCCCGATACTGAGCCGACCCTTGACCGCCGCATCGCTGCTGGGTTGAGTACGAACGGTAACGAAGCTCTCGACGCGATCGGATGGAACCACCACTTCCGCTGCGGCCTGGAAACCAAGCAACAGGATTGAAATAAAAAGCAGGTTTTTCATCACCAACCTTGTAATAAATAGGCGCCAGAATTAGAAAAATGTACAGCCTATATTAACAGGAGCAGGATGCGGCTTCCTTATTGATTTGCTTGTTCCGTGTCGGTTGGCCCTTACTTAGAACTTTCCAGTTCATCCAGAATTATGTCAAATACCGGACTGATGCCTCTCCGTAAAGGTCAAGCTCCTTCATGGTGTTTTCCATATAGGGAACGATGCCAGAGATTCTTCTTATGTTCAGGGTTATTCCCCTAATCTGTCTCTGCAGAGTTTCTTCAGTAAGGAAACCGCCCTCATAGATAATGTTCAGGTCAGCTGCGCGAAGCGCCAGCAGTTGAGCAAAACTCTCAGCTTGAAATTCCTCAAGTGGCGTTAGATCAGTTTCACCGCTCGAAAGTTTCAGCATTAGCGCAGAAACTTCCGCATTTTTAATGAACGATTTCTGTAATTCAAATTCCTGAGCTACAGATTCGCTGCGCGCATCTCTTTCTGCAATGCGATTAGACTGATTTATTTCGAGAGACAGAAAAATAATTCCAACCAGGACGCCAATATTCGCAACCAGAGTGAGCCACTTGTTGATTTTGTCCATATTCATAGTTGGTTCACGAACAGTAGTTCAGTGTGCACGAACTATTCGTAACACAAAACGTCTATAAAAAAACGCGCGGCTTGCTGCATCCCGTTTAGATTTGATTGTTTTCTTTCGCTAGCACTTTTCTGATGTGGGTCATCGGTAAAGAGTTCATATTTACATTGTTCCTGCGTTTTCAACTTATTCCTTAAGCGCTTTAATGCCCTATATTGATTAGCACTTTACCAGCTGCCCTATGGCTCATAACTCTATCTATTGCATTCGCAATTCCAGGCTGAGTAAATTCGTGCTCACTATCTATCAATGCTGTTGATTTGCATTTAAAACTGACCCAGGATTTGCATCGAAAATTGACCCACCTGAG
>JAQBSZ010000067.1 GCA_027623555.1 Pseudomonadota bacterium
AGCACCGGTGTTTCTGGCGCCGGCCACGTGTCTTCCAGCGCCGTGGTAACGAGGGTTCGAGGAGTCACGGGTACTTACCTGAAGTCGAAGCTACCCTCATGGATGTAGCACCGTCACTTGCCAATTCTGCAGGTCTGATAAAGGGGACGGACGCACCGAATTCCCGGGCTATTATGGCAATTTCTTCGCTATCAGTAGTAACCATTACTTCATCGATATGCTTACTACCCAAGCCAGCCTCAATAGTCCATGCGACAAGCGGCTTCCCGCAAAAGCGTTTGATGTTTTTTCCTGGTAAGCCCTTCGAGACTCCGCGTGCAGGAATAATCGCAATTACTGATTTACTATTAATCATTGATTGGCGCTCTCGGGCACGTTAGTATCTTGATTGTTAGTCAACTGACAATGTGCCGAACCGACGTAGATGATTAGACTAGTAACAGGAAACAGCGCAAATGATGACTAAACAGAGATATGCGAAGTTAAATTTTGTTCTAACTCAAAAAAGTATACCTTGCCGTCGCCTACCCTGCGGTGCCAGCGTACGCTTTATCCGCTGTTTTTGGGAAGTAGATGGCGCTGCTTTCGGCAGTCCTTCCATGCCCTGCCGCGCCTGCTCACTACAAGGCACTGCAGTAAACTGCTGCAGAATGGCGGCGTAAATGTGCTGGTTCCACTCGTCCCCAACAAAGAGGCGTGTGAAGTCCGTCATATCGTTGGGAATCAGACTCTCTTCCTGGCCGGTGAGAACGATGGTTCCGGACAGATCATACTGGTTGATGGCCTGCTGAATGGATGTCCAGCGATCAAACAGCATCTGGGTGAAATATCCCAGCCAAGGGCCAATCAAAATGCGCCAATAACGCAGGCTATGATTCATGCCGTGAATCTGGTTGAGTTGGATAGCCAAATCCTGCAACAATCGCTCATAGAAGCCTTGCAGATACTGATAATCGGCGTAGAGTTTGGTGCGGTCGTCCCAGTGATAGGGCAGCACCTCGGCATTCATTTTCAGCCAGCGATCCTTGCGGGAGGATCGCCGGCACCATTCGCCAAGAAATAGAACGGTTTCATCCTCAAGCCAGGTTTCCTCCAGTGCAGTGGTAATCAGAAAACGTTTCACCATACTGAACGTCCGCCATCTATCACCAGGTTGGCGCCGTTCATGTAACTCGAGGCGTCCGATACCAGGAAAGCCACCGCTGCCTTATATTCCTCCTTGCCAGCCATTCGGCCCATGGGAATGAGTTGGCTCAATCGCTGGACGAAGGCGTCGTCTTGGTCGGCATAAACCCCACCAGGGGAAAGCGCATTGCAGCGCACGCCTTTCTCTATCCAGTAGGTTGCCAGATAACGGGTCAGCCCGATCAAGCCGCTTTTCACCACTGAGTAGGTCACCGGCTTGACCGGTTGAGTATGCTCAGGCAAGCCGGGTTTGCGATAGAGGCGTTGATCGGGAGAAATCAATGCAAGGTCGGATGCGATGTTCAAAATCACTCCGCCACCTCGCCCTGCCATGATCAGCCCGAATGTCTGGGAGCACAAGAAGGCACCCGTCAGCCCGACCGCGATATGCAGGTTCCAGGTTTCCACAGGAAAGACCTCCAGCCGGGAGCCATGAACCTGGTCAAGTCCACCCGAACCAACAGCGGGATTATTGGCGGCATTATTAACGAGGATATCGATGCGCCCTAATTCTGCCAAGACACGCTCGCGGAGTTCGATAACCTGTTTCGGGTCGGTAATATCGGTGCGAACACCGATACAGTTGACCTCAAATTCGTTGCGGATTTGTTCCGATACTTGCTCGCAGCGACCCTGGTCGATATCGACGATGACGGGGATGCCACCCAACTCTGCAATGGCTTCTGCATGCTTAGTGCCGAGGAGTCCGGCACCACCGGTAATCACCGCGACCCTGCCGGTCAGGTCGAACATGTCGCGAACCCTCGTTTTTTGTGTCATGTCACAGCCCCTTTGTCTGCCCACCGTCCACTACCAGGTTTGCTCCAGTGATGAATGACGCCCGCTGCGATGCGAGAAACACAACTGCGGCTGTAATCTCGTCCAGCATCCCCAGTCGTCGCATCGGCACTTCTCGGTCCAGCATTGCTTGAACTCCCACGGCATCCTGCGCCAATTTTCCTTCCCAAGTCGACCCTGGGAATAGGACATTTCCCGGCGATACCATATTGACCCGGATTCCATCATCTGCCAGCGGCCGAACCAGATTCTTGGCATACGCCCACAGTGCCGCCTTGGCGGATGCGTACGCCAATGGGCAACCGATCGCCCCCATTCCGCAAATAGAACCGACAAACGTCAGGCTCGCACCATGCCCCTGCTTCACGCTGGCCGCCAGAAGGCTACGCAAATCCTGCACCATTCCCGCCGCCTGAAACAGGTTAGTGTCGAACATGCGCCTCCATTCATCAGTTGTTTCCTGCAGAATTGGAACCGAACGGCCCGAGCCAACATTACAGACGAGATGATTGAGTCCCTGTGGACGTAATGCACTGCTCAGGTGTTGTCGGATAGTTGCATCGCCGAGATCGCCGAGGAAAACTTCTATACGATCACCACCAAATTCGTCCGAGAGTGCGCTGCGCGCGCCCTGCAAATTCTCCTCGTTTCTTCCGGTCAGAATGACCGTGGCTCCTTCTGCGAGAAAGGCAGAGGCGATGCCATAACCTATTCCACGTGAGGAGCCGGTAACCAGAACTCGCGAATTTGTGAGTCCCAGCTCCATCAGGCAGCCTGCTCAAGCCAATTTTCTACCATGCTCTTGTAATTGCGCAATGTTTCCGCATGACTACCATCCGCCGCTCTTGCGGTCTGCAGGATATAGTTACCGCGATAACCAGCATGCTCTAGTGCGGCGATGGTTTCCGGCAATTTTGCATTGCCTGTTCCCAAGGGAACGGTTGTGCCTCTCAGGAGTCGATCTTTGACATGGACATTGACGATGCGCGGCCCGTAGGCGGCGATCTCATCTTCGAAGTTGTATCCCAGAGAAGCACTATTACCTATATCAAACGTTAGCCCATAATACTTGGGGTCAAAGTTATCAATGAACGACGCCAGCCTCTCGGGCGAGAAGTCGAATTCGAAAGTTATTTGCACTCCTTGCTCCCTCAGGTCGGACTCCACCGCGGCTAAACCAGCACGCAAATCATCTTCCTGAGTAGTGCTTTCCAGGCGACCAAAATCAACCAGGGGGATGAGGATCAAACTAATGCCGATAGCCGCAGCGGCATGAATGATGGCTTGCAGATCCCGCAGCAGCGCATCACGTTCCATCGTTCGTTTCCAGAAAGGGGCCTGCATGAAACAGTCACCGGTCAAGGATGGAATGGCAAGCCCATATTGTTCCTTGAGCTTAATTATTTCCTGACGGCCTGCTTCGGTCATCAACGGGTTTTGGTAGAGTCGTTCCTGATCCAGAGTCCACTCCATCAGCGGGATACCGATGGCGGCGGCGGTTGGAAACTCACTTTGCCAATGAGACCACGGGAAAGCCTGGATTTTCCCATCGACTTGCGGAGACAAGCGCCCCTGCATGAAACCTATTCGGCTCACTTTTTCTTGAATCGGTAGGGCGTTGGCGCATCTGAATCCGATGTCACATCCGTTGCATTCCATCCCTTGATCTGCATTTCAATATCGATGCCGACATTCTGTGACCAGCGTCCGAGCAGGGTTTTGAAGCCTTTGCCGACTTGTCCATCGCCAATGAGTAGCCCGTTGAGCTGTGTCACTGGCAGCATGCAGAATGGGGTGCCGGTCATAAATGCCTCATCGGCAGTGTAAACATCATAGGGATCGATGTTTTTTTCAATCACCGACATGCCCAACTGGGGTGCGAGTTCTTCCATAACGTAGGCGCGCGATACGCCCCGCAGAATATTGCGGGGTTCAGGGGAAACAATCGTGTTGTTCTTGATGATAAAAAAGTTGTCCCCTGTACCCTCGGCGATATAACCGTCCGGATCAAGCAGCAACGGCCAGTTATCTTCACCGCTGAAGTTGGAAGCTTCGATGTTCGCCATTAGATAGTGGATACGACTGCGGTTCTTGACCTTTGGGTCCATGAGAGTGGCAGGGATGGCGCGCTGGGAAGTAATAACGGCGTTGATGCCGCTATCGAACAGATGCCCCATGCCGACCACCGTCCAGCGCAAAGGGAAATCCGCGATGATGACATTCGGCCCTTTGCGCAAACCTTCCACCGCTTGATAAATACCCAGAATGCCACGGGAGATATCGATCATCAACCGGTGTTCATCATCTTTACTAAATAAAGGATCGTTGGCTTCAATGGTTTCCTGGCAGTGAAGCTCCATCTCATCAATGGTCATTTCCAGAGGAATGCGCAGAATCTTCAAGCCTGCGTATAATCGTTCAAGATGCTCTCGCAGCTTGAATTGATGCTTGCCAAAGGAACGCGTCATCTCGAATACCATGTCGCCGAACATCAGCGCCGAGTCGTAGACGGAGATCTTTGCCTCTACCTCGGGAATCAGTTCCCCGTTCATCCAGATCACACGACCGCTACTCATCGCTTTTCCCTTTTAGTTGTTGGTTGCGCTCTCAAAGGGGATATGCGCCCTTAACTTTACCGCTATCGGTGCTTCTTTCGGGTTCATCTCAAGCCGCCCATCGCCCATCGCTTTTTCGATTTTGCGTACTGCACCCACCAGCATGCGATACCCGATCGGCTCGACCGAAGCAGCCTGGTCGGAACCATACATGGCACGATCCAGAGTGATGTGGCGTTCGAGCGAAGAAATTCCCAAGGCCGCTGCCGCGTAAGACACGGCCAGACCCACCTCGTGACCGCTGTAGCCGACATCGCAGCCATAACGCTCACGCAGTGCGTTGATGCGACTCAGGTTGGCATCTTCATCGTCCATCGGGTAAGTCGAGATGCAATGCATCAGTTCAAAGGGGCATCCCGCTTCCTTGAAGATGGTTACGGCACGATCAATATTCACCATCTTGCTCATGCCGGTAGAGATGAAAGTATGCTTTTTCTCCTCGGCCACCATGCGTAGCAGGGGCTCATACACCAGACTCGCGGAAGCAATCTTATTGTATTTCAAATTAAATTGGCGCATGAGTTTCTGGCTTTCGAGATCCCAGGCAGAGGCAAACCATTCAATGTTCTTCTCGCGGCAATAACTATCGATCTCCCGGTATTGTTCTGCACTGAACTCCAATCCTTGCTTCTGTTCGCGCTGGGTCTTTCCCCATGGGCTTTCGCGCGGGGAATTGAGCAATTCTTTGGTGTACACGAGATCTATTGTTCGTTTCTGGAACTTGACGGCATCAGCCCCCGCATCCTTGGCGACATCAATCAATTGCTTGGCAATGTCGAGGCTACCGTTGTGGTTTATGCCGATTTCAGCGATAACAAATATACTCATGTGGTTCTTCCTTGGTAGTGGGTCTTCAATGTGACAGGCGATTTACCATTATCTGTATATCGCATCACAGTAGCACGATTTGGCGTTATTGCACATTGACAAGATTATCAGAGATAAATGCGCGTGAATTCCTGCGCAATCACTCCAGCGAAGAGTTCGCCGATGTTGCGTGATGTGTTGACCTCGTAGGTGTCCATGATCTGCGCCACGAGTTCATCCAGACTTGTATCCTTGCTGTGCATGAGCACGAGTCTATCGCTTGACTGATAAAAGGATGAGCAGGTGGAGAGCGCGGGGTACGCCGTGCATGCCTCGGCATCGCGCATGCATACCGAGAGATTATAGAGCAACACATATGAGTTTTCCGGGATGCTACCCAGGCTTGTCCATTGGTCGTCCAGAAGCAGAGTCTCTGAAAATGGAATGAGTTTCTTGTGGTGGGTAGCCATCCGGCGAATAATGTCGAGATGATAGGTGTCAGTAATCAAGCATACGAAATCACTTGGCGATTCATCAACGAAAAGCGCACGTGCCAGACGATCTGCTGACTCGTTGAAGCGTGCATAAAGGCTGCTCAACAGATTGCGCGTGAGAAAGCTATTTATATCCTCGACCCCAGTTGAGAAGTCCAGCAGGTTGCGAAGTGTACGGTCGGTATACTTTCGCAATTGCTCGGACTGATAAGCCTCCGCTGCGGCAAGCAGCACATCCGTACTGCAGATTTCGTTACGTCTGACCATAATGTCATCGACCACGAGGATGTCTGCATTGGTGCGAAGAAAACAAGACAGAGCGTCGATTGGTGTCATGACGATGGGCTCGTCGTTGTCATTCAATGAGGTATTAACCAGGATGGGAACACCAGTCAGTTTATGAAACTCTACGATCACGTCGTAAATTCGCCCGGCCTCTGGCGAGCAGGTCTGTACGCGCGCCGTGTCATCGACATGCACAATGGTCTGTGCATCGTGCTTCGCCCGTTCTCGGCAGCGAACTGCATAGAGCATATGTGGATGCCACGTGACTGGACTGTCGAAATAATCGGTGAAGTGTTCCGCCAGCATTATCGGGGCGAAGGGCCGATAGAGTTCGCGGTGCTTGATCTTGCTATTGAGGATGGCTTTCATTTCCGGTGACCGTGGGTCGGCCAGGAAAGAGCGATGTCCGAGTGCGCGCGGGCCAAATTCCCATCCAGCCTCGTAATAGGCGACGATGTGCCCTTCCGTCAGCGACTGTGCGACGGCGCGGGTTTCGGCTGGGTACCAAGGCACATTCTGCACGGCGAGCATGTTTCTAAGCTCACTGTTATCGAACTTGATGGGTGCATAGGTCCAAAAAGCCTCTTGACTACTCCGCCAGTCTACGCCCCGGTTTCCGAAACGGCGGGCAGCTTCTTCAATGCCTACCATCGCAAGCCCCAGTGCGACACCAGAGTCTCCGCTGGAGGGTTGCACAAAGACCTCCTCGAAAATACCTGAGCACCGGATGATTTCGTTGGCAACGCAGTTAAGTCCCACACCACCAGCGATGCACAGTCGGCGCGCACCAGTGCGCGCGTGAATTTCGCGCGACAGGTGCAGCAAACAGCACTCCAATTCCTGCTGTACCTTGTACGCGAGGCGGGCATAGCGGGGGCTATAAACATCCAATTTGGAAGGACACTTCTCGATGTTTATGCGCAACCGCGGCGTCGGTTGACGCTGCATCAGGTGAGAGTAGTCGACGCAGTACCCTTGGTAAGTGCCGCCCAAGTCGGGCAGCGATCCATCTACTCCGGCATGAGCTTCGCCATAGGGGGCAAGTCCCATTGTTTTACCTTCCTCGCCGTCCTCAAAACCAAGCCGTTCTGTGATCAGCGAATAGAGTTGGCCGATACCTGTACCTTTTTGCGAGTAAACTTTTTGAATTCCATCGGCCAAATTGGCAAGGAAAATAGTGTGTGTATCCTGCTCTGAGCCTAGCCCGTCAATTGCCAGCACTGCCGCATTCTCAAAGCCACTAGGATAGAAGGCGGTGTAAGCGTGAGCGAGATGATGTGAGTCAGCGAAATGGATTTGGTCCTCACGTAGTCTGAGTTTGGCACGGATGTAGTCACCGACCAGCTTGCGGTAGTAACTCGCCGTGTTGTGCACTGAACGACTGTTCATGAAATCGAGTGCTACCACGTCCACTTCATCCAACGTGATGCCGTAGTGATCCAAGCAAGCTTGAATCGCGCGCAATGGAAACTGATATGATTTCTTCCTGCGGGATAGCATGCCCTCCTCAAAATGTATGTAGTCCAGTTGCCCATTTGGCTGCAGACGGATCAGACAGGCTGCAGGATCATGCGAGCAGTAACTCATGAACCCAAGGGAGTAAAGGTGGCCATCTTTCATGGTTCACATTTCCGCATAGCGGATGCCTTTATCTCGGTTTTGCACGCCGAAGGTAGGTATATCGCAGGCCTCGTATTCTTCATCTGGACACATGGATTGTCACGGACTCGTTCCTTGCGCAGGGTATTATTAGCTGTCCTAGAGAGGCAACAAGCCACACTGTCAGACTCCAGTCATAGCATTTTCAGCCAGTTCACAGATGATGTGACCCACAAGAATATGGGATTCTTGAATCCTGGCTGTTTTTGCTGAAGGAATCTTTAGGCTCTCTGCAACTTCTGCCAAGCGCCCACCGCCTTGCCCGGTCATGCCAAAGACCTGAATACCAATCTCTTGGGCGACCTGCACCGCTCGGAGAATATTTTCTGAATTTCCACTAGTCGAGAGTGCAACCAGTATGTCCCCCGTTTTGCCGATGGCGCCGACTTCACGGGAAAAAACCTCGGCAAAAGAGTAGTCGTTACCGATAGCGGTCAGGGTTGAATTATTGGCACCCAGGGCAACGCCTGCAAGCGGTCCGCGCTCTTTCTGGAAGCGGGAAACAAATTCAGCCGCGAGATGAATGCTATCGGCAAAGCTACCGCCGTTGCCACAGAAGATAACCTTGTTGCCACGCTTCAGCGCCTCAATGATACTTGCGGCGATGCGCTGAATTAGGTCGACCTGACGAACATCGGCAAGCAGTGCGGACTTTACCCCGATGCTTTCACGGATAAGTTCCTCGACCCGGCTCTCAGTTTGCGACATATTCAGACAACTCCTTGATGACACCCTCTCCGCCCTTAGCGTGGGTGACATGTTTTACGATAGCGATAATTGAAGGGTGTGCATCGGCGGGAGCGACCGGAAACCCGACCATCTGCATAGCTTCCAGATCGTTGACGTCGTTGCCGACATAAAGGACGCTGGATAATTCTATTTGCATCCTACTGCAGTAGTCTAACAAATCGGCCTTTTTGTCGCCACTACCATGGATGACTTCGATCTTGAGTTTCTTAGCGCGGGCGGCCACAACAGTGTTTGTTTCCGTACTGATGATCAACTGCGGAATGTTCATTTTCCTGAACTGGTCAACACCCCACCCATCGGCACGATTTACCCAAACGGCTTCAGTGCCATTTTGGAATTGCAGGGCGCGATTGTCTGTCATGACGCCGTCGAAGTCGTAAACCACTAGCTTGATGGCTTCCTTATTGAACGGTGTTTCTTTCGCCCTCCAATAGGGTAGGAGGTGCTTGCGGAAGTAAAACTCACAAAGCTCCACATTTTCCAATGTGTCGATTTCATATGACTTCCAGAAAGGCATTGAGTAACGACCGATCTTTCCGCCCAGTCGATTTCCTGTGTTCCTGAGAAGAGATGGTTTGAAGATGTAGATCGAGCCATTTTCTAGATAAAGAGGCTTGCGATCCTGTCGCCTGCCGCGATTCCAGGGATCGAATGTTTTGCCTTTCAGAATCCCATCTTCTTCAGCCCAGGCGTAGAAATCGTCCAGCACCGCATCCGAGAATAATGAGTCGATACGCTGGGCATCGAAGGCACGCACCGCTCCCGCGATGTCAGAAGATTCTCGAAGAGGGGAGGTCGCCTGGAGGAAAACAATCCGCTCGGGGTCAGTGCCACGCTCACGATGGATTTGATCCAACGCATGAAGCAGTGCGGCTTCCGATGTGGTCGTATCCGTGGCAAGTTCATCCGGCCGCCGGATCCCTACAGCACCATACCGAACAGCCACATCGAGAATCTCATCGCTGTCTGATGAAACATAGACTGCATCAACCACGCCGGAATCGAGCGCCTGCAGGATAGACCAAGCCAACAAAGGCTTGCCGCCGAAATCCATGATGTTTTTTTGGGGGATCCCCTTGGAGCCTCCTCTCGCGAGGATTACTGCCGGACAACGTTTAATCACGACTTTTCCCATCGGCATTGTTAAATTCACCCCTCATACTTTAACGGATAGGGAATTCAACCCCCAATCCAATCCACGGCGACACAATACGCCCTGAACCCACTCTCGTCAAGCACCACTTTGTGCTCACCCCAACCAACCATTAACTTCAGGCCAAAGACCGCTTTTGTTTGGTGTTCGCAGAGATTTGATGCGCGTAACAGGCGGAAATTGCACAATGCCTCCAATCCGGATTTGGCACACCACACCACTCACCGCACCAAGCCAGTGCCTATTCTTAACGACTTTCTAGTTCTTTTTTGCTCTATGTCCTATATACCAATTCATTCCCAATCCACAGGTGCCCCGGAACAAGAACTCAGAACTGTTTAGAGACTTCTTAACAAGATCCAGCTCACGCGTCTCCAGTGCCTTAAAAATCACTTCAGCTTCGACAAGAAACTTCCTTAGCTTGGAAATATAGGGCGCATATAAATTAAAGTCATTATTAACGCTAGCCTTGCATGCCTTGATCTGTTTCTGCACCGCTCCAAAATCGAGACGCGTTTCAGGTGTGATGTTGTTCAGTAAACTCGTCAACCCCTCCAATGGCTCCATGATCACAGCCGCACCTTTATCTAGGGCCTTTAATTGATCAATATCATCATCCCTCTGGATCAAGAATGCTATCTCTGCAAGCCCAAGGATATTCTTTATTTTTTCATAAGACTGATACGGCAGCGGATCCCGTTCTGCTGAGTCCGCAAGAACCGCGGGCATGATGGGCGGCCACGACGAATATAATTGCAGCTTGTGTCGAGCAAACCACTTTAGAACCTCCGCCGTACTCGGCAGGTCCGTTTTTGGATTAACATAAATATCATAAATATCATAAATGATGGATTTCCTGGTCCGTTTTCCATATTTCTCGGCACGATCCAGATACTCTGAACACAGTTCGTTTGTTAAAGACACCATGCGCTCTTCCTTGCCTTCGGACAGATGCTGCAGCAGGAACCGCTGCGCGTTCCTTTGAAATACCCCGGCCTTGTTGCCAATCTCAGGGACGAGAAAACCGCCGTCCTTCAGGTGCTGCGCCTTAATGTCAAATGCCTTTTCCTTGCATGACGTATGATGGATAACGCCCAAAGAAATAACGATATCGTGCTTCTGGCTGCTCTTGTAATCAAAGATCGACTTGTTAACAATCTTGAACTGGCCCTTTTTCGCGCCGAATTTCTTGAACAACATTCCCGCCCTCCGGCAAGAATGATCATTCATCTCGACAAAAGTGCACTGAGCACCCCACTTGAGATAAAAAAGGGAATGCTCCCCTGTCCCACACCCGAACTCAAGAACACTGGCATCCTTGAACATTTTGGGAGGAAAATTAAGCCGGTGTAAGAACAAATTCGTTACAAATTATTCTCTTTCTTTATATACTTTCGGTCTTTTTTCAATTAAGTAGGTCGACGGGTTGACTTTCTTGTAAACACGCAAAACTTCCTTTTCTGTGTTTATATGAGCCTTCATTTACTTCTTCCTTTCTGAATAAATATTGTTTCTTTTTACTACTACCCACGTGTTAATGAATTTTCACCCATAAATTTCCCGGCTAAAGCGCTCCCCCTCAAGAACACGCCCCTTAAGCTGAAACGTCAATGATCAATAATAAATTTTTTAATAAAAAAGCCAAGACCTCTTTCCTCCCTCCCCGTTAAAGTCTTATACTTTTGAGCGTTTAAATCTAACGGATAGGAAATTCAAGCCCCCATTTACTCCGAGATGATATACCCTAGATTTACCTTTATCAAGTACCACTTTGTGCTAAGCCCCACCAACCATTAACTTCAGGGCAAAGACCGCTTTTGTTTGGTGTTCGCAGAGAATTGATACGCGTAACGAGCGGAAATTGCACACTGCCTACAATCCGGATTTGGCAGACCACACCACTCATCACACCAAGCCAGCGCATGGTCCACACCAATCCACGCTCCGCCGCATGTGCCATCTCTACAGCGCAGGATTACCACCCCAATGTCTGGTCGAACTCCAGTTCCGGGATCGGCTCTGCATCGACACCCGCATTGTGCAACAACCGATCATGCCCGGCTTCCGCTCTCAGGCTTGCCGTCTGGTCAAACTCAAGTTCAGGGATTGCCTCAAACACCGCTTCCAGAGCAGCCAGCCGCTACGCAATCTTCATCTCCAGCGGCGGTGAGCGAGCCGGGGCGATTGCCGGGGCACTGGTTGGCTCACCTACATGTTCAAGTATCTGCCGCACCGTCGCCGGCTCTGTGATGAACCCAACCAGGCGCATCCGCCCGCCGCACCCACTGCACTTGAGTGGAAACACCCCGTAGATGCGCGCCAGCAACTGTGCCCACAAATATCGCGCCGGGTGTCCTGCCCGCGTGGCACCAAAATCTGTGCGCACTGTCTATGCCGGGGTGCCTTACTCCCCGCCCCGGCTTCCGGCCAGCCTGCGCCACC
>JAQBSZ010000025.1 GCA_027623555.1 Pseudomonadota bacterium
CGTCTGCGAACGTGTGATCGAAGGAACCGGCAATTCTGTTGCGCTCGGCTTCGTAGTTGATCAAAGCCCATTCCGTCTCGTCGACGACGCAACCGGAACTACGGCTGCCCAGATCCGCCCGTTGTCGTGGATCGAAACCCTGGGTGAAAAACGGATTGCCATTGGCATCTGTCAACCCGGAGTCACACAGGGGATCGGTCCAGGCAAAGCCCGCGGTAGTGCCTGGTCGATAGATATCCCGTTCCGCCTGATTAAGATCTCTCAGCTCCTGGTTGATCCAGGCCGGGTTGACCTGCGCTCCCAAAAAGCTGGCAGAGAAAGTCGTGCCTGGTGAACTGGCGGGTCCAGTTATAAGCTGAGTATCGGCATCGTAGAAATTGGCATCGGTGATGTTGACCGGGTCCCGTTCCATGCGTTCGGCAGATAGCACGAAATGGGTGTCCCCATCAGCGCTGGCCCAACCCCAGATACCACTAACGGTGGCATCGTACTGGCCGCTGGCTTCCATGACACCCTGCAGGTCGCCGTAGATTTCCAGGCCTTCGAAGTCGTCACGCATGATGACGTTGACGACCCCGGCCACCGCATCGGCACCATACAGCGCGGAACCGCCGTCGGTGAGTATTTCGATACGATCGGTCATCACCAGCGGAATGGCGTTGATGTCAACGAATTCACCACCGGCACGGGTGGTGGCACCGGAAGGCACCATGCGTTTGCCGTTGATCAGGGTCAGGGTAGAATTTTCGCCAAGATTTCTCAGGTTGACCTGGGCGGTACCTTCGACACCGTAGACTTCCCCAGAGCCGTTATCGGCGAATGATCCGGAATTCACTTCCAGATTTTTTATCACATCCCAAATGACAGAGGCCCCCTGGGCTTCAATGCTATCCCGGTCCACGATCTGTACCGGTGAAGGCGCATCGAGTGGGGTGCCGCGGATAAATGAACCGGTTACGACGACTTCTTCGATGTCATCATCACTTGATTGCTGTCCCAGAACCGGGGTGCTGTAGAGGCCTGCGATAATGCAGGCGGTGAGAAGTCTTTTTGGAAAAGGATTGACTCGGCAGTGCATGCTTCTTACTCCTTTTTTAATTGTAATAGGTGTGTTGCTTCAGCTAGTTGCCCTTGTTAAGGGTTAATCCCGTAAATATTTGGGATTTAATTCCTGTTGCACCAGTCCTTCCAGCACAGCACGAATTTTGTCCCCCCGTAGAAGTCACGCTATCACCGAGTATGGGTATATTCAATGATATATCGCAAGTCTGGAACGAAGAGTCAAGCCGCGACGCCAGCTCACCTATAATGTGGATAGCAGGCCGGATTTTCTGTTTCCAATATCCTCAAATTCAGGATGAATCGTTGTTTTTAAGCTGTGAGTTTTATTGACAACTCATGGCCTGAAGACTATCATTCTACAGGTCTGTGTTTGGGCTTGGAAGCCATTCGTTAAAGAATTAGATAAGATTAAGTAAAGAACAGTCAAAAATAGTAAAAGTTCTCGCGTGATTGTCTCCAGAGAAGTCATTACATCCTCTTCAACCAGGAGTTCACCATGAAGAATCTGCCTGTCAGTAAGTCGCTCATTCTGTTCCTCTCATGTGTTTTGCCATCGTTTGCCCTGGCTGTCGATCGGGTTGGTGATTTTGCCCTGCTGGATCAGGATGGCGCCTTCCACCAGCTCAGCTGGTACAACGATCAAAAGGCCGTCGTATTCCTGACCCATGCCAATGCCTGTGCCGCAACCCGGGAAGCGTTACCCGCCATCACCGCTTTACAATCCCGCTTCGGTGAGCAGGGTATCGAGTTCATGATGATCAACTCGCAGGGCATTGATCGGGATACGGTCAAATCGGAATTGAGAGGGCTCGATACGGATTTGCCGCTGCTGATGGACGACGCCCAGGTAGTCGGTGAAACGCTGGGTATCACCCACGGAGGTGAAGTCATCGTGATGGATCCCGGCGATTTTTCAATTGTGTTCCGGGGACCGGTGGGAAGCGAACTGGAGCGGGCCCTTTCATCGATTGCTGCCGATCAGGCGGTTGCCGTGACAAGCATTCCCAGTTCTGGTTGCGAAATTGCCTATGCTGCAAGAGAGCAGCACGAGCAAACAGGTGTGTCCTATGTCAACGACATTGCGCCGATCATCGAAAAGAACTGTGCCGACTGCCACCGTGAGAATAGCATCGCCCCATTTGCACTGAACAGCCATCAGTTAGTCCAGGGTTGGAGCCCGATGATCCGCGAAGTGCTGCTGACCAAGCGCATGCCACCGGGCCAGATCGATCCTCACGTCGGCAATATCACCGACATGACCAATCTCTCCGACGCCGAAATGCAGCAACTGGTGCACTGGATTGATGCAGGCTCACCCAGGGATGGCGATACGGATCCGCTGGCCAATCTGGTTTGGCCTGATTCCAAGTGGCGATCCGAGCTCGGGCGTGAACCAGATGTCATCGTGAAAATCCCTCCTCAGCGTATACCAGCTACCGGGGTAGTGGACTACCTGAATGTCTATGCGGATATCCCCATCGAAGACGATGTCTGGGTACAGGGATCTGAGATAGTTCCGGGTGACTATTCGGTGCTTCACCACGTAATCACGCGGGTCGTACAGCCCGAGGTGGATCCGGACAGTGTTCGGCCAGATGAGGGAGACGACGAATTCGCCAGCCAGAAACTCACCGATGTACCACTGGCCGGACTGACCGGCTATGTGCCTGGCAGGCGGCCAATTCTGGAACAGAACCGTGGCGGGTTATTACGTGCGGGCACCAGAGTCTCCTTTCAGCTTCACTATACAACCTCTGGCAAAGAAGTGACCGATCAGAGCGAATTAGGCATCTATCTCTACCCGGAAGGTGAAGTGCCGGAAATTGTGAAATCCAGTGGTGGGCGAGCGCTTAACCGGAGCTTTCTCATACCTGCCAATGCCAAGGATTTTGAAGTAACGGAGTCGGCGATCGTAGAGAAAGATGCCTACCTGGTTAGTTTCATGCCACACATGCACTTTCGCGGTAAGCGAATGAAATTTGTGGCGAACTATCCGGATGGCACTTCAGAGGAATTACTCTCGGTTCCCAACTACAAGTTCAACTGGCAGTTGCGTCATCACCTGGAGCCGAAGTTTGTTCCAGCTGGTACCGAAATAGTGGCAATTGGCGCCTTTGATAACTCTCAGCAGAACGCTTTTAATCCAGATCCGGAGCAGTCAATTGACTGGGGTCCGCAGAGCTGGGATGAGATGTTTATCGGTTATATGCGCTGGACTCATGCGGAAGATCTGCAGTAACGCCGGCAATATAATACGCTGTACAAAGGGCGGCTTCGAGCCGCCCTTTTTTATGGCTAAAAAAACAATTAGGAGTAAATATCATCCGCTGCATGTTTACTCTAACTCCAATAACTGGGAACATCGTTTGCGAAATCAATCTTGGAGAGGAGCTCTAATGTCTGCTGCAGTCTATAAGCGAATCCAGGTCGCCGTACTGGCGCTTTTTGTCGTTCCGATCGAGGTCATGGCACAATCTCCCGTCCAAAATTACAGTTCAGTGACGGACCAACGCCTAATCAATCCTGAAGAGAGAAACTGGCTGTCCTATCGGGGCACCTTGGACGGTTGGGGTTTTAGCCCACTCGACCAGATTAATTCCAGCAATGTCGACGCACTGCAACCAGTATGGAGTTTCTCTACCGGTGTAGTCGGGGGTCACGAGTCACCACCAATCGTTAATGAGGGGGTCATGTTTGTCACTACCCCCGGCAACCTGGTCTACGCACTCGATGCAGCAAGTGGTGACATGTTGTGGCGTTATCAGCATGCGCTTCCCGAAACCTATATAGCCTTTCACAGGACCAACCGGGGTGTGGCGCTTTACGGCGATAAGGTTTACACCGCTACTCTGGACGCACGCGTGGTTGCGCTCGATGCTGAGACGGGTGAAGTGGTGTGGAATACCCCCGTGCAGGACAATTCTTTTGGCTATTACATCACCATGGCGCCACTGGCTATTGACGGCAAGATCATGGTGGGTGCCTCCGGTGGGGAACTGGGTATCCGGGGGTTTGTTGTGGCTCTGGATGCCGAGACTGGTGAAGAAATCTGGCGTCGTTACACGGTACCCGGCCCTGGAGAGCCCGGGAATGAAACCTGGCCAGGCGAGACATGGCGCACCGGTGGTGCCGCGGTCTGGGTTCCGGGTCATTATGACGCCGAGCTGGGACTCGCTTATTTTGGCACTGGCAACCCGGGTCCCTGGATCGGTGACCAGCGGCCGGGAGATAATCTGTATACAAACTCCGTACTGGCACTGGATGTCGATACTGGTGAGATACGTGCGCATCATCAGTATCACTGGAATGGATCCTGGGACTGGGACGAAGTCTCTACCCCGATCCTGATGCCGGTGGAAAGAAGCGGCCGTGAAATCAATGCGCTGGTACACCCGGGACGTAACGGCTACCTGTGGCTGCTGGAACGCAGCGCCGATTCGATTGGCTTCATCGATGCTGAGCCCTATGTTTATCAGAATGCCTTCGCCAGTATTCATCCCGAGACTGGACGGCCTACTTACGATCCCGCACACAAACCAACGACAGGCTCCACGACAGACTTCTGTCCCTCACTGTGGGGAGGAAAAGACTGGCCACCAGCGGCGTACAATCCTGAAACCGGGCTTCTGTACATTCCGGCGAATGACAATCATTGTGGTGTGATCGAAGGGCGCGAGGTTACCTATATGCCCGGTAGCGCCTTTACGGGTGCCAGATCCCAGATGACAGTAGTGGAAGGCTCGGACCATATTGGAGAAATTCAGGCCTGGGACATGAACACGGGCGAGCAAGTGTGGACGCGCGAGTTTGAGACCTCCAATTGGGGTGGCATTCTCACTACCAGCGGCAACCTGGTGTTCAGTGGTGGAACCAGCGACCGATTCTTCCGGGCCCACGATGCACGTACGGGCGAAGAACTGTGGCGCTTTCGTACCAACTCCGGGATTATCGGCGTACCGTCGACATTTTCTGTCGATGGTGTGCAGTACGTGGCGGTGCAATCCGGGTGGGGAGTCGATGCGGCGGCCATGACGGCACGGATTGATCAGGAGCGGAATACCCGCACCTTCGTCCCTCAAGGGGGGGTGGTTTGGGTGTTTGCTTTGCCGGAATAGGTCTTGTTGGCGGCTTCCGCCGCCAACCTCAATCAGTTGGGACGCTCTGGCTGCGAAAGTCGCCAGCTTCGTTAAAGCAATTTTTCAGGATCGTCAGGTATTATTTATACAATCCTCACCTGAAAAATTACTTTGCCTCGCTGGCAACTTTCTCGCTCACCGCTCGAGTCATCACCTGACTGATTGCGTTGAGTGCTTCTTTTGGCAATATTTCTGTAATTAATATGTTTGGCAATGAGTGCTTAGCTCATAGAATTGAAGGCAGCTCGTGAGTTGTTAATTAGCAGGGGGGAGCAGCCATTTTTCTTCTGTGGCGAGCGGTGCAGTGAGGGTGCGGAGGAAGGCTTCGAGTTGGCGTAGCTGGACGGGGCGGAGTGCGAGTGGTTTGGCTTCGTTGTGGCTGAGCATAGAAAGGGGTGCTTCGTTGTAATGCTCGAGTACATCGGCGAGCGTGGCGAGTTGACCGCCGTGCATGTAAGGCGCGGTCATGGAGATGTTACGCAATGTCGGAGTCTTCTGCGCGCCGACCAGCGAATTATCGTCCCGAGCGAATCGCAGTTCAACACAGGCGGATGGAATCGCATCGCTAAATTCACCCAGGCAATTGAAGGGATCATTGCGCGCAATGCGAATACCGTCGTATCTCCCCATCGAGGGCAACTGATCCGCAATTGACAGCACACCAGTGTTATGAAATTCATGATTGGTCAGTAAAGGCCCATTGTGGCAGCTAATGCACTGGGCCTCACCAATAAATAGTCGTAAGCCGGCGATTTCAGATGGAGTCAGCATAGCGTTAGCGACTACTTCGTCAGATTGTGTGAGGGCCTCGGTATAGGCATCGAAGCGAGTCGAGCCCGGCATCAGCTTGCGCTGGTAGGCAGCCAATGCCTTGCCTACGTTAGCAAAAGCCCATGAGATGGCTTGCTGCTGAGTCTGTTCAAGGCTATTCCAGGCCTCCTGCTGTTCGTTGCTTCCCAGAGGTGAGGCGGAGATTGGACTAACCGGAATCGCCGGCAAGTCGCCGAATACTTCTGCATAACGGCGCTGGTAGCCAGTATCGGAGTTCAGCAAGCGTACGATCTGCAGGCGGTCGCTGGCGTGTTCATGGCTAGTTTCCAGCGGTGCCAGGGCCTGAGCCCATTGACTGTCCTTGCGTCCATCCCAGTAGTACCAAGGGCTATAGGCGATTCCCACCAGGCTGGGCGTGTTACGTAAACCGATGCCAGTGCCGACTGCGAGCTCGAGTGCATCGGTAAACATGAGCTCTGGCTTATGGCAGGTAGCGCAGGCCACAGCCCTGTTGCCGCTCAATCGGGTATCGAAATAGAGTTGCTGACCAAGCTCAGCGGACGCCTCGATATCGGCAACTCGATTGCTTGTATCAGAGGGTAGAGGAGGCAGTTGCTCAATAGACAATGAGCGGATCAACTCCAACTGTTCGGCGCTCCAGTCACGGGGCGCCGGAAGCGCAATAAAATTCCAGAAGAAGACAATCGCTACTGCCAGCATTAAGCCTGTAATCCCAAGTTTGCGCATCACAGCTGGAGGTCGATAACCGCAGTTTCAGTACCACTGTGGTGGATGATAGTGAGAGTGATCTGCCACTTGCCTGGCATGTGGAATCGAACACCTTCCAATAAGTAAGTGCCGGCTTGTGCTTGTTCCGTGATCAGTGGCAGCGTTGGCAAGCCGTGATCATGATCTGGCATCCCCCCGATGAGGGTGAGGCCGGCTCCAGTTAGAGGATTTCCTGTTGAGTCCGTCAGTGTTAAATGCCAGCTATGAATCTGGTTAATCCCGATAGGAGACATGTCACTGACAATCTGCACAGAGATGCCAGATTCGGTCGTGGTCTGCAGATCAACCGAGTTAACCTCACTCGCCTGGAGTGCGGAGAGCAGCATACCAGGCAAAATAGCTAGTAGTAGGATTCTTCGAAACATGTGAGTAACGGGCGTGGAAATAACCCAGCTGTAATCAAGACAGAAGCGCAATTGTAGCAAAGTCGAGCCAGATTAGGATAACCGAGTCAGCTCTGATGCTGGTTATTTTTCCAGTAAGGGGGCAGTTTTCTGGAAATGAAATTCTTCCAGCTTGATATCATCCAAACCAACCTGGTCGAAGGGATCTTCCATGGCGTCTTGAACGTTGTACAGAGAGATCAGTATAAATCCGTGAATCGTAGCAAGGAAATAGACAATCCAGGGTGCATCTGAGGACAGCTCATTGGTAAGGGTCGGGATGAATACGAAGGGAAAAACGTATATGAATACCAGGCAGTAGGCGCGCAGGCTGATAGGTGTGCCATGCATTTTCAATCCGACAGTGTTTTCGATGCTTTCGTTTACATCTTTCAGAAAACGAATAATTTTAAGTGCGACACCATTGGAGATGGAATCCCGATTCGCATTCACGAATTCGAAAACTTCATTGAGCTTGTTGCGCACATGTTCCTGGTCATAACTCTGACCTTTGAGGACATCAAAAAACAATACTGAAATCGCATTCAGACTGTCTGCAACATGCAGTTTGTGTTCATCGCTGAGTTTATTGTTATTGGAGAAGCAGTAATAAGTTGCATTCAAAGAGGACTTAAAAACACTCAGCAGCTTGATAACACTGTCGCGCTTTCTGAATGCCTCTCGAATGGTAAATACCAATGGGAAGATGACCGCGATGCTGAACAAGGTGACGTTCAGATTGTAACTGAAGTTGTATTCAACGCAGAGGAAGGTTATCGCCAGGCACAGGATAAAGACATAGCCAGTCTTGATGTCTATGATTGCGAAATACTTCTCCCAGGAAAGCTCGTTATTCTTATTATTCACCAACCGCATGCTAATCAAGTATCGCGGTAAAGTAAATCCGAAATTGGTGCCTGTTCCGGTGTTGCGGTCGCTGGGGCGAGGGGATACACTCAAATCGGTACCGGCGAAGACGAGTCAAGAACTAATTTTTACAGCACCAGAAGACGAATTGCAGATTAGGTTTTCTCGAAGGAGGCCAGCCATCATGAGAATAACAGCTATGTTAGCTTGCTGGATTCTGTTTGCTGGCTCGGTTAGTGCAGCCGAGCCTGACCGCTTATTTCAAAGCAATAATGCGCTGAATATATCGATTACCGCCCCGATGGATGAGATCGATGATACCAGAGATAAGGAGCAGGAATACGAAGGTACTCTGAGTTATCTGGATGATAGCGGCGCAGAAGTTATACTCAATGCTGCTTATTCAGTACGAGGCAACTGGCGGCTCGATAAACGCAATTGCCGCTATGCGCAGATGTGGGTGAACCTCCAGCGCAGCCAGGTAGTAGGAACGCTGTTTGAGAATCAGAATCGCTTGAAGCTGGTAGTGCAGTGTGGAAGTCAGGATCGTTACGCTGACTACATCTATAAAGAGATACAGGCCTACGATATTTTCAGCGAACTGTCTGAACTACACTTCGATACCCGCCTGCTGAATGTAAACTATATCGATAGCGAAGATCCAGATTCCACCCGCACCCAGGTAGCGTTTTTTATTGAACACCAGAATCGAGTCGCGGAGCGCTTCGGGTATGACGAGGTAGAGTTGAATACTCTGCCCCTAGCAGAACTCAATCCCTTACAGAGCACTGTTGTTTCTATGTTTATGTACCTGATCGGCAATGTGGATTTCTCCATCATCTCCGGTCCTGAGGGTGAGGAATGTTGTCACAATGCCAAACAGCTGCAGGACGATGCTGGTGAATATTACCCAGTTCCTTATGATTTCGACGCCTCCGGATTTGTCGATACCAACTATGCGCCCGAACCAGACCCGCGCTTCAATTTACGCAGCAACCGGTCACGCCTGTTTCGAGGTTTTTGTGTCGAGCAAGCAGTACTTGATGAGGCACTACGGATCTATCAGACCAAACGCGATCGCATCATGTCTATAGTGGCAGACGACCCCAATGTCTCTTCACGAGCTACCAACCGGAACATTCGTTACCTGGAAGACTTCTATGGGGTATTGGATGACGAGAAGGATATTGAACGCGCATTTATTCGGAACTGTCGCTAGTAGTGAAGGTCTAATCAAGTAGCTATTCAGGTAACTATGCACAGAAAATATTTAACAGCACTCTTTGCGGTCTATTTGCTGCTGTTTTTCGTGCAGAGTGCAAGCGCAGCACAAGACCAGTGGCAGGGTGTGTCTCGGATCGTTGCGGTTGGAGATATACACGGAGACTACGATCGCTTCAAGGAAGTGCTGACCCGGGCAGGGTTGATCAATGCCCGCGGTAACTGGATCGGCGCAGAGACACACTTTGTGCAGGTGGGTGACCTGCCTGATCGTGGCCCCGATACAGATAAAATCATCGAACACATGCAGAGACTGGAACGCCAGGCGATTCGCGCCGGAGGCAGGGTGCATGCGTTAATTGGCAATCATGAAGCGATGAATGTGCTTGGAGATCTCAGATACGTCCATCCCGGTGAGTATGAAGCGTTAAAAAGCAGGCAGGCCAGTCGCCTGCGCAATAATCTGTACGACCGTCATGTTGAGCTGGTGACTGCGGCCAATCCGGAGTTTGTCGCCGATGCGGCGTATCGAACCCAATTCGATGCTTTGTATCCGTTGGGCTACGTCGAACATCGGCTGGCCTGGGGTCAACAGGGCGAGATTGGTGCCTGGGTGATGGAGCACAATGCCATCATCAAGATTAACCGTACGCTGTTCCTGCACGGCGGTATAAGCCCTGAGGTGTTGGGAAGGAGCATCACTGAAATCAATGAACAGATCCGCTTGGAGTTGCAAGGTAATCTCGGCGATGAAGTGGGACTGATAGAAACAGAGTCCGGGCCATTATGGTACCGAGGGCTCGCCGCCGGAGACGAGGCTCTGGAACGGGCCCATGTCGAGGCTGTGCTCGATTTTTATCAGGTAGACCAGATAGTGCTGGGTCACACCCCTGGCCTGGGCACGATTGTGCCCCGTTTCGACGGCAAGGTTGTGGTCATTGATACCGGTATTTCCGGCTATTATGGTGGGCATCTCGCCAGCTTGCTGATTGAGAGTGGGCAAAGTTATACCGTGCAGGCGGGCCAACGGCTGGCAATTCCTGAGAATCGACAAGACTTGCTTGCTTACTTTAAATCGGTGTTGGAATTTAAACCCGATATGCCCGCGTTACAGCAGCACGTGCGGAATATTGAATCCCCTAAGCCCAGCCCGGCAACACCTGCAGTAATTCCCGATCCGGCATTCTGAGAAGAGAGCAGCATGCAGAGTACTCATAGATAGTAATAGTTCCGGTGACTGAATCGAGGTGAACAGATAGCCAGGAATTTCAGATCACCCTTGCCGATGTTGGTGATACGCTGCCTGGTTTGTGGCGGTATTATGACAACGTCTCCGGCACGTACCGTTGCTGGATCATCTGCACCTATTTCTACCAGTCCCTTTCCTTTCAAGATAACGTAGCGCTCAAAAGTTTCATCGAGCCAGTGCCATCTGGTTTGCTTGCCAGCTTCGACACGCGCGTGGGCGATCGACACATCGGCATCGACCGGATCATTCAGCATCTCGATGATGAAGCAACCTTCCTTGAAATAGAATTCATCGGCTGCATTGAATTTTTTAACGCAATCACTCATGAAATAACTCCTCCGTTCATACGAGTACAGTGCGCTATGTAGTGAACAGATTTGGTTTGGCGATTCAGGCTAAAGCAGGATCAGCATCATCCTGTGCTCCGAGTTAACTCCAGGGAGCTCACTACCGGCTCTGGTAGACACCGAAATGCACAAAGGGGGCGTTGGCGCGTTCTCCTCGCCGCACGTTGCTCGGTACCCGATGAACAACTGGAGGCAGGCTCTTTAAATAGGCCGCAATCGAGAGAGCGTCATCATAGGTAATACTTGAATAGGCAGGCCAGGGCATGACTGGCAGGCTGCTGGTGCTGTGTTCAGTAGTGCCAATCCTGATCATGGTGACTAGCCGCTCCATGGTCCAGCCGCCCAATCCAGTCTCCATGTCCGGAGTGAGGTTGGCCGGGTAGACGATGCCCGGGTTGGCATCGACAAACGGGCTGCTATAGGCAATGCCTGTTCCCGAGCCCGCTAACAGTCGGGAAGGATTTGGATCGCCAACCAGTGCACCATCGGTGTGACAGCTCCCGCACCCGAGCAGGCCAACCATATATCTACCGCGAGTCAGTTGCTCTGGAGAATAACTGGCGGAAGGCAGCGGTTCGGGTGAGGCAAAAATAGTTGCTGGACTCAGTTGTTCAAAATCATCCAAAGGATTGTATCCAGTACTAGTGCTGGTTTCGCAGGAACTCATGACTAATGCAACGGGTAAGCTCGCTAGACTAAGAACAAATCTGGTAATTGATTTCATGCAAAAAACTCCTTCGATAAGCAGTGGCTACTCTCATGTTCCCATGCATTGTTGTCCGCAGATTTGATCTTACGCAAGATTAGAGGCTCCCGGGATGCTCACTCATTCGCATAGACTAGCTTACCCGCTACGTAAGTCTGCTCAATTTCGATGTCCATAATTCTTTCGGGATCGATGGACAGAATGTCATCCGAAAGCACAATCATGTCGGCAAACTTGCCAACCTCCAGGGAGCCTTTAATTTCTTCTTCGAAATTCAGATAGGCGCCAGTCAATGTATAACCTCGAATTGCCTGCTCAATTGTGATCGCCTCATCCTCATAAGCAAACTCTCTGCCTGTCATGCCCTTGCGAGTGACAGCAGCATACAGCCCTACCTTTGGTCCTATGGGTAAGATATCGCTGGATATAGCCACCGTAATCCCATGCTCCATGGGTGAACGGATCGGATTGTTGTGTTCCAGTCTCCAGCCATCCAGGTTTTCAGAATAGCGACCTTCCAGCGTGTACGTAAAATTCGGTTGCTGAGTAATGTGGATGTCATGCTCGGCCATCAGCTCCATGGTGAAATCTGGTGGGCGCATGGAAAAATGATTCAGGTAGTGGCGATGATCAAGCCGCGGATTACGCTCAAGAGCATCTGCCAGCGTGTTAACTACCAATACGATGGCTGCGTCGCCGATTGCGTGGATTCCCATCTGCCAACCCGCATCGTGTATCTCGTTCAGGTGCGTCACCAGTTCAGCTTCGGGCATATTAAGATACCCGCGGTAGTCTCCCTGGTTAACATAAGGCTCCAGTGTGTACGCTGCAGGACCGGTGAAGCCACCGTCGGCAAATACTTTAATGGGTCCGATCTTCAGAAAATCGGTTCCATCACCCACACGGGCCTTCACCTCGGCAATGGCTTCGGGATTGAACCACTGAAACTGGATCGCAGAGCGTGGCAGTGGCAGTTGCGCGTTCTCATACAATTCCTCCCACATGGCATATTCGGAAGGAGCCTTCGAGGCGTCGGTGATGCTGGTAATGCCTTTGCTCAACAAGTCATTGAGGTTTATCTCGAGGCTGGCAATCAGCTCATCGTAAGTCGAATCAGGAACCAGTCTGTCCACGATGTTCTGTCGCTCTCTAATAATGCCATTAGCAACGCCATTCTCATCCCGCTCGATGACTCCACCCTCCGGGTCCGGGGTGGCGTCAGTAATCGCGGCGAGTTCCAGTGCCAGGGTGCTGACTACGGCGCTGTGTCCCCCGGCGCGGGTCAGCGTAACCGGGTTATTCCCAGCGGCGCTATCCAGATCTTGCCGGAGAGGGCGGCGACCTTCGTCGAGTTCGTCTTCCGACCAACCGTAACCCGTAATCCACTCGCCCTCGCCAATCTCCTGCACCTTGGCACGAATCAGATCCTGTATCTCCGCTATGGAGGTGACATCACCTAGCTCGATATACCTTTGCGGACGACCCCTGATGTGAGTGTGCGAATCAATAAAGCCAGGCATCAGTGTCTTGCCTTCAAGGTCGATCACCGCGTCTGCCTGGTAATTATTCAGGATAGAGGCAGCTCCCGTAGCCACGATCAGACCATCATCGACTACTACCGTGTCATGAATCGTAAAATTGTCATCGACCGTGAGCACCTTGCCGTTGGTTAGAATCAAGTCAACCTGCATTGTAATAGACGGCGCAACTTGCTCGGCTTGTCCGCAGCCAATGAGTAGTGCGGCAATTGTCAATAAGGTGGCAGGTCTCATTATTTTAGTCATGAAGGATCTCACTTTAGGATTATTTAAGCAGGCAGGATACCTGAGCGTACTCGAGGGTATCCGTCAATGCCAGGTTAAACTTGGCAAGCATCTCGTCTATCTGGGCTTCATCTATAATCAGAGGAGGGCAGAAGGCTATCGAGTTACCGGCCACTGCACGAATCAACAAGCCATGATTCTGGCAGGCTTTCTTGGCGAATGCGCCTACGCTGCCATCGGCAAAACTCTCACCACTGTGCTTGTTGGCAACCAACTCCACAGCGGCAATCAAACCTTTGCCTCGCACCTCACCCACCAATGGATGCTCGGCATATTTCCTTAACTTGCTCTGCAGGTACTCGCCCATTCTGGCCGCATGGACAAAAAGCTTGTCGCGTTGGTAGATTTCCAATGTCTTCAGGGCTGCTGCACAGGCTACAGGATGGCCTGTGTAGGTAAAGCCGTGCCCGAACACGCCGACCTGCGAACTGGGTTCCACCATTGCCTGGTACATAAAATCAGGAATAATCGAGGCGCTGATTGGAATATAAGCTGAAGACAATTGCTTGGCCAGAGTCATTAGTTGCGGAGTGAACTGCATGGTGGTGCAGCCAAAATCATTGCCAGTGCGACCGAATCCACAGATCACCTCGTCGCTCCAGAACAGAATATCGTACTTGGTGAGCAGGTTCTGAACTTCAGGAAAATAGCGCTCCGGTGGAACGATGACTCCACTTGCACCGCCGATCGGCTCGGCAATATAGGCAGCGATGGTCTCGGGTCCCTCTGCCAGAATCAATTTTTCCAGGTTCTGAATCAAACGATCACAGAACTGGCTCTCCGATTCGCCGGCCTGTCTGCCACGATAGTAGTGTGGCGAGTCAGCCCGCAGAATGCCCAATGCCTCAAGAGGTAGGCTGAAGTGGGTATGATTCGCTGCTAAACCGGTTAGCGCCGCTGATGCCATCGTTACACCGTGGTAGGAGCGTTCCAGTGCGATGATTTTTTTCTTCTGTGGTTCTCCGGTGACGTTGAAGTAGTAACGCAGCATCTTCATGTGCGAATCATTTGCTTCACTGCCGGAGTTGGCGAAGAAGACCTTGCCGTTGTCTATTGGCACCATACCGCTTAGCTTGTCGGCCAGTTCCATCACAGTCTTGTGAGTACGACCGCCAAACATATGAGAATAGGAAAGCGTTTTCAGCTGGCTGCTTATCGCATCAATAAGTTCCTCGTTACCATAACCCAGTGAGGCGCACCACAAACCCGCCAGTCCTTCCAGGTATTGCACGCCATCTTCGTCATAGACGTAGATGCCTTCGCCGCGCACGATGTTGAGTTCTTCAACGTGCTTCAAGTTGGTTGTGGGGTAGAGTACCGACGTCATGCCGAGGCAGCCAATTAATTCCTATTTGTTCCCGTAGTTGGGAAACTATTCTCGTGCTTTCAGCCACCACTGCATGGTTGAGGTAACCAGTTCAGCCGCATCCTGTTGTACAAAATGATTGGCAGCCGGGGCCGTGACTATTGTCGTGTCAGCATCGTTCCAATCCCAGGTATTGTTCAGACCGTTGGAATGCAGAGCCGTATCCTGTAAGCCATGGAAAACCAGTAAAGGTACATCAAGTTGTGGTGCTGACGGGGGCGCCTGTGTACCAGCACCGGCGCGGGGATAGTTCTGCTTGTAGTAAGCCAGCATGGCATCGAAACTGGATTGGGCAAATGCGTCTGTGTAGCGTTGTCGGGCGACGGGATCCGCTACCCAGAACGAAAGGGTCTCTGCCGTCATCGGTCCACCGAACAGAATATCTGGATCAGATGATGATCCCTCGATAAAGGTACGGGCATAACCGCTATTTTGCTGCTGTTCCTGATTAGTTGAGAGCTCTCTGCCCATGCCATTGGGATGTGGCAGGTTCAGAATGATCAGCTTGTCGACCATCTGTGGCACGTTGAAGGCAAATTGCCAGGCCACGGCACCTCCCCAGTCATGCCCGACAATTGTTGCTTTTTCTTCACCGAGATGCCTGATAACGGCGGCAACATCCGATACCAGATATTGCATGTTATAGTTTTCGTTACCCTCGGGTTTGTCACTCAGGTTATAGCCGCGCTGATCGATTGCTACTACTTTGTAGTTGTCCTTCAAGCCCGCCATCTGGTGACGCCAGCTGTACCAGAAATCTGGGAAACCATGAATCATCACAACCAGTGGGCCTTCACCAATCGTGGCATAGTGAATCTTTACGCCGTTGCTGTCGGCATAGCCATGTTCTACCTCGTCCCAGAGTTCGGCATAGATAGCGGTGCTGAACAGGAATAAACTGGCAAAGATAAGGCTCTTTAGTGTGGTTACTAATTGCATAGCAAAATACTCGAAGTCAGATGAATGGACGGTAAGTTTGATCGGGTCAACCCTCTAGTCTTCAGCTTACCCTGAACTTAACCGGAGCAGAGGAATTAAAGCAGATTTACCGGAAAAAGTTTAATGAATTCAGTTTGTGGGGTACTTTGGATATTTAGTGCGCAGCGCCAATTTATGGGTGCTGCGACGTGTTGCGCGCTTCTTGATGCAGGTCATCAAGGCAGAGCTCAGATTTGTGAAAATAGCCTGTTATCGAGTCGAACTGGAATGGAAGGATAGACGCAAAATGATAAAAAAAATGTTTATTTACATGAGCTTACCGCTAACGATGTTAGCTCAGACAGCGCAACTGCAAGACAATACAGACCAGCCATTGCTGACTGTGAAGCAGATAATGAGTGCCATTATTACACCGCCGACCTCGACGATATGGGGCGCCTATCAGTTGCAATCTGATGCACAATGGCAGGAGGTGGAGAATGCGGCCTTAACCGTAATTGCGGCGGGGAACTTGCTGGCAATGGGCGGCGCAGGCGAGGGTGAGCAGAAAACGGCTACCGAAGCAGATTGGCAGACCTTCAACCGCCAGATGATTAGTGCCGCCAGACAGGTGATCACTGCGGTTCAACTCAGAGATGAAGCGGCCTTGTCTAATGCAGGCAATGATGCTCTCTATCCGCCCTGTGAGTCTTGTCATCAGGTTTATCAGACTAGATAGTTGTGAATCCGCTAGAGCGCTCATTCCAAGATGAATATTGAGGCTTCGAGCGGCGGCGAGTGGCAGGGGGTAGTGTAGCTGCGAACCGTGCCCCTCCGGGGTCCCCTCTCTCCGGAAAAAGCCTCGCAAAAAACGCGAATCTTTTTCCTGCGTTCGGCACTGGTTCCTGATCGCAGCTTCACTACCCCCTGCCACTCGCCGCCTCTGGATATTACCTAACTCGATGTTAATCAACTTCGATCCAGGTTCGGTTCAAGGAATAATCGCTCCTCAGAATCTGGTTCGTCAGTTCAGTAACAGGCAACCAAAAACTAACCTCTATCACAATGTCCATTGAGCCTGTAAGCACTGGCTTGGGAATATCTGTTAACTCAACAATAAAGATGCAGCGAGAGTCCGTTTTTTGTGCTATCGACAGAGGGAAGAATGCGGAGGGGTCAAGTCGCTGAGTGAACAGATATTCCCAAGCTAGTGCACGCGCGGACCTCGGGAATTTATTATAGGAAAGCAATGCAGAACAAGAAGAGTATTTTCGCTTAGCTCAACTCGAAGCCGGGGTAGCCAGCGGCGGTGATGGCATTGCATTTGTCGACGTAGGCGGGATAGCCGAGGAAGGGCATAAAAATTCTGGGTTTGCCGGGAATATTGGCGCCGATGTACCAGGAGTTGCAGCCAGTGGGGAACAAGGTATGGCTGGCTATCTCATTGACCAGTTCCACCCATTCCCGTTCCGCCGTTGCACTGGCTTCCACTGTCCGCTGGCGATTTGCGGCGAGGTGAGTAAGTAGTTCGGCGACCCAGTCCACGTGTTGTTCGATCGCCACGATCATATTCGCCAACACCGAAGGGCTGCCGGGGCCGGCAATAGTAAACAGGTTTGGAAAGCCATTTACGGTCAAACCAAGAAAATTTGTCGGCCCATCCTGCCATTTCTCTTTGAGAGTAACTCCGTTTCTTCCCTGGATATCGATCGCCAGCAAAGCACCGGTCATGGCATCGAAACCGGTTGCCAGTATCAGTGTATCGAAGCTGTAGTCTTTCTGATGGGTGCGCAATCCCTGCGCTGTTATTTTTTCGATAGGCGCTGCACTGACATCCACCAGAGTGACATTGTCACGATTGAAGGTCTGGTAGTAGTCGGTATCGACGCAGAGTCGCTTGCAGCCCAGCACCGTCTTTGGACACAGTCGCTCAGCAATCGCGGGATCCTTGACGATTTCGCGAATCTTGGCGTTTACAAAATCCACAGCCGTCTGGTTTGCCTCCAGATTCGAGCCCAGGTCATTGAAACTGGCAAGAAACGGCAGGCCGCCGTCTTCCCAACGAGCCTCGTAGATCGCGGTCCTTGCGGCCACTTCAAGCTCAAGAGCTGAGACCTGGCTGGGATGATTGTCCAGTGCCGCATAACGCTGGGAATTGCGCGCGCGAAACTGCGGATAATTGTCCTTGATGAATCGTTCATGCTCTTTGTCCATTGCTGCGTTGTGAGCGGGAATCGAAAAGCTCGCGGTACGTTGAAACACCGTGAGCGCTGTTGCCTGCTCTGCAAGCAGGGGAATTGCCTGGATCGCCGACGATCCCGTGCCAATAATGCCGACGTTCTTTCCCTGCAAGTTGACATGTGAATGTGGCCATTTCCCTGTATGCAATACCGTTCCGGCAAAATCCTCCAGGCCATCGAAAGAGGGGACATTCTCTTTCGACAGACAGCCGGTTGCCATCACACAAAACTGCGCAGAAAATTTATTGCCGTCTTCTGTCTCGCCGAGCCAGGTACCCTGCTTTGCATCGAATAGCAGGGCGATAACTCGAGTATTAAACTGGATGTCTTTGCGAAGCTCGAAGCGGTCGGCAACATGATTTGCGTAGTCCAGGATCTCTGGCTGAGGCGCATATTTTTCACTCCAGCTCCATTCCTGTTGTAGCGCAGCGGAGAACTGGTAAGAATATTCCAGGCTGTTTACGTCGCAACGAGCACCTGGATAGCGGTTCCAATACCAGGTCCCACCGACTCCGTCACCGGTTTCGAAGACATGTACCGAAAAGCCAAGCGAACGTAATTTGTGCAAGGCATACAGGCCGGCGAACCCTGCACCGACTATCGCCACATCGTAATTTTTCATTGCATTCTTGATCACGAAATTGGCTTAAACGACAATCAAAGCGGGGAGTCTCTCGATAAACCAAAAGGTGGCGATGCCACCCAGTCCATAAGCCAACCCGCGTTGCAAACTTATGAACAGATGTGACAGGTGGCGGGTGAAGAAATAGTTTGCCGCGATCAAAACGCCTATAAATGCGATCTGTCCGGCTTCCACTCCGAGGTTAAAAAACAGTAGGGCGAGCGGGATGTCACTGTCACTCAAGCCAAGTTCTCCCAGGGCGCCGGCGAAACCGAAGCCATGGAACAGGCCAAATACGAATGCCACGATCCAGGGCTTTGAATGAACCAGGGTCAATTCGCTGCGCTGACCCATGATGATTTCTCTGGCCAGGAATACAATAGACAGGGCGATTAGCACTTCTATTGGCGCATTGGGGACTGGAAAAACCCCCAATACCGCGAAGGCGAGCGTGATGCTGTGGGCAATGGTGAAGGCGGTAACTGTCTGCACCAACTTCCAAAAGCCTCGCAGCAACAGCAACAGACCCAGTACGAATAACAAGTGATCGATGCCAAACAGGATATGCTCTGCGCCCAGTTGCAGGTAGCGCACTGCCAGATTGCGAATAGACCCCGCTCCGGCTTTTAGTTCCGCCAGCGGCACATCGACAAAACTCCCGGCGCCAGGGAAATAACCAGAGACAGCGCTACCGTCACTCCAATTGGCAACAACAACCACACCCTGAAGCGACCAGGGAAAGGTGATTTCATCCTCGACATTGAGCGCCGGACTGCATTGAAAGCGATAGCTGAAGCGCCCGGGAGGTAAACCCTCACAGCGAGGAGGAAGAATACGCTCGATGTTAAAAAGCGGGGGAACTTGCTGATCAACGATTGACAGGCTGTACTGGTTGTCGGGCAACTCGTCTATGAACACGCGCGCCACTCCTGTGACATCGATGTCATGAGGGCTGGCTTCGAAGGACGAAACGCTTCCGATGAGGAGAAATACAATGCTGAGAAATTTCTTGTGCACGGTTAAGAGTTACTTAATCTTGTTCGGCTTCGGTGATGATAATTGTGTATCGGTCCCAGAGCTTATCGACTTCCTCTTGTAGTCGCATCTCTTCTTCTTCACTTATCCAGTCCAGCCTCACCCGGTCACTTATTTCATTCAATGGCGGCAGGCGTGTCTCATTTCGCTGAGACACGCGTAACCAGTGCTGGCCTCGATTGCTGACAAATGGTCCATTCCACTGCCCGATAGAGGCGGCAAACACGGTATCGGCGAAGGCTGGTTCAAAGATGTTCGACAAATCGATGTGATTGACATTTGGTAGTGGTGATTGGCTGCCTTCTGTCAAGCCCAGCATCTGCTCAGGGTCAGCACCGGTGCTGAGCAAGTCCACTACTGCCTGAGGCAGCTGCCCTGGATTATCGAACACCAGTTCATCGACGGAAACGGTTGGCAAAGTCCGGTAACGCGCCATATTTGCGGTGTAATAAGTTGCGAGTTCCTCTTGCGACGGCTGGATGATGTCACCACTAAGAACGTGACGCATTTTCTGTGCGAGCATGTCGTGGATGCGGGCATCATTATCCAATCCCATTGCCATCGCTTCCTGCACCAGGATTTGTTCTTCAACGTACAGTGAAGTAATAATTTCGCGCTGTTGATCTGAAAGTGGCTCACCACTTGTCATTTCCTGCATGAATATCCGTGCATCAATCTCACGCTGGTCAAGCTCCAATACATTTTCGCTGCCTGCCTGGAAAATGGCGTACAGGGCAAAAATCAGGACAGCAATGCCAAAAAAATGCAGTGTGGGCTCGTGCAACAAAGCGTGATACCGGGATCGGGGCGAAGGCGGGTTTGTCATCTATGGACTCTTTATTGCATCTAGTACATCTAGTACATCGTGCACTAGTTTGTATTCTGCGCCTGCCGGATGCAAGGCTTGAGCGTACTAAGGCTTGTAAAAACAGCTCACATGGGATTTCATTAACCACTCATCCTTGCATTCAGCCCTCATGGATAAACTCTCAAGAGAATTTCTCGATTCCTGCCGGCAGGACAACGGCAGGATTCTGCGCGGTGAAAACATGACGCGAATAGAGACATTCGTCGATGCTGCCTTCGCATTTGCGTTCACGATGCTGGTTATCAGCATCGATGAAATTCCAAGGAGTCCGCCGGAACTTTTTGAGCGCTCTAAAGATATTCCCGCCTTTATCTTCAGTGCCACTGTGATTGGCTCACTGTGGCTTGCTCATTCTAACTGGAGTCGAACGTTCGGCTTGCAGGATAGAGTTACCATCTACCTGAGTCTGGCGATGGTTATGCTCATGCTGATTTTCGTCTATCCGATCAAACTGCTGATGCAGGCGACAGTGCTCTATATATCACTGGCCATTTTCGGCACTGATCTTTTTGACAATGGCATGTTTCAGAACGAGGGCTGGGCGAATAATAAAGTGTCTGATCTGTTTATCTATTTCGGGTTTGGCTTGATTGCGCTATCGCTCATCATTATCGTGTTCTTTCAAAACTCGCTGCGTTTTCACGAGCAATTGTGTCTGAACCATGCTGAGATTGAGTGGTGCAACAGAAATACTGTTGCCTGGGCAGTGGTGGCATTGACAGCGATTGTCTCCTGCATGGTGGCACAGTACTCATCCGCCGAGGGTGTCGCCAGAGCGGGTTTTGTCTATTCTTCCATGCTCATCACAATCCCTGTGACACAATCACTTTACTTCCGCTTCTTTCCTGTAGTGCCCGATGCTGCCGATTAACGCACAGTCAGCCAGACTGTAAACCAAATCTATACAAGTCAAAAGCTCATCTGTATAATGCCGTTTTGCGGATAGTGGTAATCTTATGTTACGTATCGCTGAAGAGGCCCTAACATTCGACGATGTTCTCCTCCTGCCTGCTCACTCCACCATTCTACCCAAATCAGTAAGTCTGAAAACCAATCTGACGCAGTCTATTGCGTTGAATATTCCCCTGGTTTCGTCCGCTATGGACACTGTTACTGAGGCGCGGCTTGCTATAGCCATGGCGCAGGAAGGCGGTCTGGGTGTGATTCACAAGAGCATGAGTGTTGAGAAACAAGCTCGAGAAGTACGCCTCGTTAAAAAATATGAAAGTGGTGTTGTAAAAGACCCATTCACCATTCCTGTCACGGCGACCATTCGCGACCTGATTGTGCTCATGAATGAAAACGACATCTCAGGAATGCCGGTGCTGGACAGCAGTGGCCTGGTTGGCATTGTTACCAGTCGCGATGTGCGCTTCGAGGCGAATCTCGATGCGACGGTCGATACTATAATGACGCCGAAGGAAAAACTCGTTACGGTCGGAGAAAATTTCGAGCTGGACGAAGTTAAAGAACTTTTGCATCGTCACCGCATCGAAAAAATCCTGGTGGTCAATGACGACTTTGAACTCAAGGGTCTGATTACACTGAAGGATATTCGCAAGTCTGAAGATTTTCCCAATGCCTGTAAGGATGAGCTTGGGCGTCTTCGATCAGCCGCCGCCGTAGGTACTGGTGCGGACACCGATGAACGAGTCGCTGCCATTGTTGAAGCAGGTGTCGATGTCATCGTTGTCGATACCGCGCACGGTCACCACCAGGGCGTAATCGACCAGGTTAAATTAATCAAATCACGCTACTCCTATCTTTCAGTAATTGCTGGGAACATCGCCACCGCTGAGGCGGCCAGGGATTTAGTGGAAGTTGGAGCAGATGCTGTCAAAGTGGGCATCGGGCCGGGTTCTATCTGCACAACCCGGATAGTGACTGGCGTTGGTGTGCCCCAGATCACAGCTGTCGCAAACGTGGTGGAAGCGCTTAAAGGCACTGATGTTTGTGTGATTTCCGACGGCGGTATTCGCTACTCCGGCGATATTGCCAAGGTAATAGCTGCCGGCGCGCAGGTGGTAATGATTGGCAGTCTGCTGGCCGGTTCCGAGGAAGCGCCAGGAGAAGTGGAGCTCTACCAGGGACGCAGCTATAAAGCCTATCGGGGTATGGGATCTATGGGTGCCATGTCACACTCTCAAGGATCCAGTGATCGATATTTCCAGGATACGGATTCGGGTAACGAAAAACTGGTACCGGAAGGTATCGAAGGCAGGGTTCCCTATAAGGGGCCAGTGTCGGCGATTGTGCATCAGCTAATGGGCGGGCTGCGTTCGAGTATGGGATATACCGGCAGTAGTGATATCGAAGCGATGCGCACAAAGACCCAGTTTGTAAGAATTACCGGAGCAGGGATGGCTGAGTCGCATGTTCATGATGTCTCCATCACCAAAGAAGCCCCTAACTATCGGGTGTCATAATCTTGGATGAGCCCCTGATCGCACAATACGTCGTTAAAAGCATTTTCCAATCCGGTTACTTACAACTGGTAAGCTCCCGAATTGGAAAGCACTTTTGCTTCATCTTGCACTGATCAGGAACTCATCACAGAATTCCCTTCTTGTTAAATTTTACACTTTAATCTCTATTATCCAATGACTTCAGCTAACATTCATTCCCAGAAAATTCTCATTCTGGATTTCGGTTCCCAATATACTCAACTAATCGCGCGCCGGGTTCGTGAGTTGGGGGTCTATTGTGAAATCTGGGATTATGATGTTGATAGAGAACATTTCGATGACTTTGCGCCTCAGGGGATCATCTTCTCTGGCAGTCCTGAATCGGCGAATACCAATGAATCGCCGCATCCTCCAGAATACATCTACGCAGTCGGAGTGCCGATCCTTGGTATTTGTTATGGCATGCAGGCCATGGCTGAACACTTCGGTGGCAAAGTGGAAGCATCCAACAAGTCCGAGTTCGGATTTGCCCGCGTCGATATAACCGAAACAAATGCCTTGCTTGATGGGATCGAAGACCGCATTAACGCAAATGGGCAACCGCAACTCGATGTCTGGATGAGTCACGGCGACAAGGTTTCTTCAGTACCCGGGGGATTTCGCATCGTGGCTGCAACCGAGAGCGCACCGATTGCTGCGATGTGTGATGACTCGCGAAATATTTTCGGAATCCAGTTTCATCCCGAAGTTACCCATACATTGCAGGGGCAGCGAATACTGGAACGCTTCGTCCATGAGATCTGCGGTTGTGAGTCCCTGTGGAACGCAGCGAGCATCATTGAAGATGCCATTGCCACCGTCAAGGCGAAGGTCGGGGCCGATAAGGTATTGCTCGGGCTCTCCGGTGGTGTGGATTCTTCGGTAGTTGCCGCGCTGTTACACAAGGCTATCGGCGATCAACTGACTTGCGTGTTTGTGGACAACGGCTTGTTGCGCCTTAATGAAGGTGATCAGGTCATGGCCACTTTTGCCAGGAATATGGGCATCAAGGTAATCCGCGTCGATGCTGAAGACCGTTTTCTAGGCAAACTGGCTGGTGTCGATGATCCGGAACAGAAACGCAAGATTATCGGCAACACCTTCATCGACGTATTCGATGAAGAAGCTACCAAACTGCAGGACGTTCACTGGTTGGCCCAGGGCACGATTTATCCTGATGTTATCGAATCTGCCGGCTCCAAGACTGGCAAGGCGCATGTGATTAAATCCCATCACAATGTAGGAGGTCTGCCGGATGAGATGCACCTGCAACTGGTTGAACCGCTACGTGAATTGTTCAAGGACGAAGTGCGCAAGATTGGCCTGGAACTGGGCCTGCCTTACGAGATGGTCTATCGACATCCCTTTCCAGGCCCTGGACTCGGAGTTCGCGTGCTGGGTGAGGTCAAGAAGGAATACTGCAATATTCTGCGCGAGGCTGATGCGATCTTTATCGAAGAACTGCACAACGCTGGAGCCTATAACAAGGTGAGTCAGGCCTTTGCCGTTTTTCTGCCGGTGAAATCTGTTGGCGTGGTCGGCGATGCAAGACGTTACGCTTATGTTATTACCTTGCGGGCGGTGGAAACGATCGATTTCATGACGGCCAGGTGGGCACGTCTCGAACCGGAACTGCTTGAGACAGTCTCGAATCGCATTATGAATGAGATTGCTGAAGTGTCTCGGGTCAGCTACGACATTTCCAGCAAGCCACCGGCTACTATTGAGTGGGAGTAATCCGATGAAGATGAGTTACTTCGTCGTTGGTACCAACGACCGTCCGACAGCTGTGAATTTTTACAATGCACTCTTTGCAGGGTGCGGCATCAACCACCTACATTCTTCAGACAGGATGACGTTCTGGGCTGGAGCGGATTGCATGTTCGCTGTGGCCGAACCCTACGATGGCAATCCAGCCACTATTGGCAATGGATCCATGGTTGGATTTCAGATGGATAGTGCAGAACAAGTCGATGCCCTGCACGCCAAGGCAATTATTCTTGGCGGTATCGACGAGGGGGAGCCGAAGATTCGTTCGGATCGTTACTCAGCCTATGTGCGAGACCTCGACGGTAATAAGCTCTGCTTCTTCGAGTAGTTCAGAATACTCTCGATAGCGACAACGATTGCTTCTCCAATTCATGATGAAATTATTATCCGTCAAAGCAGTCCCTTCGGTTTCCTGGAGCTCGGAGCATCCGCTCAATTTTCGCCCCAGGCTGAAGACGTTGCTAATCCTCTGTAGTGGGTTGATTGTATTCGGTATCGGAGAGGCATCGTTAATCGCGGCAGGAGCAGGAGTGAGTCCGTGGACCGTGTTTGCCCAGGGTATTGGCATCGTCACCGGCTTGAGTATTGGCTGGGCAACGTTTGTAGTTAGTGTCGGCGTGTTGCTGTTATGGATTCCGCTAAAACAGACGCCAGGGCTGGGAACCCTATTGAATGCCATTATCATCTCCGCTGCTATCGAGTTGTCCTTGCCCTATCTGCCGCAACCCTCAATGTATGGGCTAAAAATTGTGCAGTCGGCAATTGGGGTCCTGTTGGTCGGCATGGGCAGTGGTCTGTATCTGATTGCCCACCTTGGAGCCGGGCCTCGGGACGGTTTGATGACTGGACTACAGCGAGTGACGAATTTTCCAATCGCCTGGGTACGCACTGCCCTTGAGATTACTGCCGTACTGTTTGGCTGGTTGCTCGGTGGAACACTGGGCTTGGGAACCCTGATGTTTGCCTTCGGCATTGGCCCAGCCGTATCGATTGGGCTCTATCTTGTTCATCATTGGTCAAATACTGATGGAATTATCGATGTGGTTGAACCATGAGTACTGCCTTGGATCAGATTAGCTCTGCAACCCATGAGCACTGGATGGCAATTGCGATAAAGCAAGCGGAGCAGGCCGCCGCCCTGGATGAAGTGCCCATCGGGGCTGTTGTAGTGGATATCTTAAGTCAGCAAATTATCGGGGCAGGGTTCAATCAACCGATTCGCAGCAGTGATCCTACTGCCCATGCGGAGATTCTGGCGCTGCGCAGCGCGGCGAAAACCCGGGAAAATTATCGCCTGCCTGGTACGGTCCTCTATGTTACTATTGAGCCCTGCACGATGTGTGTGGGTGCGCTGATACATGCGCGGGTAGATTTACTGGTGTTTGGCGCGCGGGAACCGAGAGCCGGCGCGGTCGTCAGCCAACTGGCCTTACCCACAGAAGAGCATTTCAATCACCAGCTTACTCATCTCGAAGGAGTGCTGGAAGAAAGCTGCAGTGCACTGATGACGGAATTTTTCCAGACCCGCAGAGTCAATAAAGCAGGGTCTATATAGAAAGAACCGCTGTAATAGATGAGGGAAAGCTCTGATAGTCCATAGCAAGGCCGCTTGAAAGAGTCCATAAACTTTACCAGGACAACGAAATTGCCCACTAAAGAGGCAATCGGGTGATTATGCGCAATCCATTGAATTCCAGAAATTATTTGTTGCTTCTCGGCATGAGCGTGCTACTTGCAGGCTGTGCCAGTGAATACGTTCCTTATAAGGCCTATCTTGGCGAGCCCAGGAACGAGCTGCAAGTGTCAACGCTTATTGGCTCAAGCTATCAGCGTGTCGATCTGATTAATCGCTTCACTGACACGGTGCGTTTCATGAGTGTCGATCAGTTTTCGATAGTGGATAGCGATCGCCATGCAAGCATCCAGATAACACCCGGTTTTCACGAGGTGCGGGTTTATTTTTCCTGGGATATCGGCAGGCAACGCGGCCTGGCTCCAGCCATGGTCGACTATGCTCGCACCAGGGACCATGTCAGTCGTACGCTGCGATTCAATGCCCGGGCCGGTGAGACTTACACGGTTAATGCACAACCCTATTTCAGCGCACCGCGTGAAGCGATTACTACTCTGGATCATGTCGATTTCTGGATTCTCGATGCCGATGGAATAGAAATCGTTACCCGGGAACAGGGTCGCTACATACCGGATTCCTGATTCAGTTTTTCCTGAATTCCCTCTACAAATCGATTATCATAGCGCCTCGCTAACGCAGGGGTTACTTAGGGAGAGGCTCCTTAGTTTTTAACCCCTGGCAGTCGGGAATCACCATCAATGCAAGCGATGTTAGGAGCAGCAGCTTTATCTGCTTTTAAAACCTCAAAATTACTCCGTTCACTGCAAGCCCGACTCCCTGCGATAAAATCACTCACCGCGCAATTTGTCCATTTCGTCGATTGCGAAAATTCATTTATCGCAGCTGATTCTGCTGAGCTGCAATCTCTCCTGGAATACGGGCCGTCCATAGTCAAAGTTGCGGAGGATCAATCCTCCCTTTACAAAATGCGCCTGGTAGTTCCCCGTCCGGGCACCATCTCTCCCTGGTCCAGCAAGGCAACCGATATACTGCATAACTGCGGCCTGAAGAGTATTCGGCGTATCGAGCGAGGCGTGCAGTTCACGATCGCGTCTGAATCGCAATTAGCGGCTGCTGAACTGCCCGTCCTCGACCAATTCCTGCATGACCGCATGACCCAGGTCGTGCTCGATGACAGCAAACTTGCTGGCGTGTTGTTTCATTCTGCGGATCCCGCTCCTTTGCAAACGGTAGATATCCTGGGGCAGGGTATAGCCGCCTTGATCGATGCCAATACCATCATGGGTCTGGCACTGGCAGAAGACGAGATCGACTATCTGTTCGATGCGTTCAGTGAATTGGGCAGAAATCCTAATGACATCGAGTTGATGATGTTTGCACAGGCGAATTCAGAGCACTGTCGCCACAAGATATTCAATGCAAGCTGGACTATCGATGGCGCGCCTCAAGACAATTCGCTGTTCGCCATGATCCGCAACACCCATAAGCAGTCGCCGGCTGGTGTGCTGTCAGCCTATTCCGATAACGCCGCCGTCATGAAAGGGCATGCAGCCGAGCGCTTTTTCCCGGCAGCGCATTCGAAGCAATATGGATTCATCAGGGAGCCCATTCATATCGTGATGAAGGTTGAGACTCACAACCACCCGACGGCAATCGCTCCCTTTCCGGGAGCGTCGACTGGTGCCGGTGGGGAGATTCGTGATGAGGGGGCAACCGGCCGCGGCGCCAAACCCAAAGCGGGACTCACTGGCTTTAGCGTCTCCAATTTGCGGCTGCCGAATTTGCCGCAACCCTGGGAAGAAGATCTCGGCAAACCCGCCCATATCGCATCCGCACTGGATATCATGCTTGAGGGGCCGATCGGTGGCGCTGCATTCAATAATGAATACGGCCGACCCAATCTCTGCGGGTACTTTCGCAGTTTCGAAGAGCTGGTAACAAACGAAGCAGGAGTGAAGCAGAGTCGGGGCTACCATAAACCGATAATGATTGCCGGTGGCATCGGTAATATCCGTGAGTCCCACGTGCAGAAAGGTGAGATAGATATCGGGGCTCACCTGATTGTGTTGGGCGGTCCTGCCATGTTGATTGGACTCGGTGGCGGTGCGGCATCTTCGATGGCATCCGGTACGGGTAATGAAGATCTGGATTTCGCTTCGGTGCAGAGAGACAACGCCGAGATGGAACGACGTTGCCAGGAAGTGATTGATCAATGCTGGCAACTCGGTGACCGTAATCCCATCGCGTTTATTCATGACGTGGGAGCCGGTGGGCTGTCAAACGCGCTTCCCGAGCTGGTTAAAGACGGGGGTCGCGGAGGTAAATTCGAACTGCGCAATATCCCCAATGCTGAAACCCAGATGTCGCCCCTGGAAATCTGGTGTAACGAGGCGCAGGAACGGTATGTCATGGCCGTTGGAGTCAAACAGCTCGATCAGTTTGATGCAATCTGCAAACGCGAACGTTGTCCTTATGCCGTAGTCGGTACTTCTACAGTGGAGCAGCATATCCGCTTGCATGATGCGCATTTTGATAATTGCCCTATCGATCTTCCTATGGATGTGCTGTTTGGTAAGCCACCAAAGATGTATCGGGAGGTAAATTCAGGTCGCGTGGTAGGATCCGAGTTCACTACCGGAGACATCGACTTGAGTGATGCAGTCCAGCGCGTGCTTGCTCTGCCCACGGTGGCGAACAAGAGTTTCCTTATCACCATTGGCGATCGCACGATCACGGGTCTGGTGCACAGAGATCAGATGGTGGGACCATGGCAAGTTCCCGTTGCCGATGCAGCAGTAACCGCCAGCTCGTACAACGCCTATACCGGCGAGGCCATGGCTATGGGTGAGCGCACGCCTCTGGCGCTGTTAAATGCAGCTGCCTCGGGGCGCATGGCAATCAGTGAGGCGGTGACCAATATTGTTAGCGCCGATATCGAGAAAATCGGCGATATCAAACTGTCGGCTAACTGGATGGTAGCGGCAGGCCACGGCTGTGAAGATGCCAAGCTGTTTGAGACCGTGCGTGCTGTGGCCATGGAATTATGCCCACGGCTGGGCATCTGCATTCCGGTGGGGAAGGACTCCATGTCGATGCGTACAGTCTGGCAGGAGCAGAGCGCAGGCGAGAACATTGAAAAGAGTAACACCGCGCCGCTTTCCCTGATTGTCTCTGCGTTTGCCCCGGTTACTGACATACGAAAAACGCTCACCCCACTTCTGCGACTCGATCGCGGCCCGACATCGCTGCTAATGATAGACCTGTCTCGAGGCAGGAATCGCCTGGGAGGATCGGCCCTGGGTCAGGTATTCAGGACGATGCAAGGAGCCGTGCCCGACCTGGATGAACCGGTAACCCTGCTGAACCTGGTTGCATTGATTGCTGATGCCAGGTCCCGCAATCTGCTGCTGGCCTATCATGACCGTTCCGATGGGGGGCTGTTTGTCACGCTGGTGGAAATGGCTTTCGCCGCCCATTGTGGTCTTGATATCTCCCTGCCTGCAGCAGACCCTATCGCCGCGCTGTTTGCCGAGGAGCCAGGTGTAGTCGTTCAGTTACGTGACAGTGATATGGAAGAGTTCCGGTCATTGGCGAAATCACACCAGCTCGCTGAACTTGTACATGTAGTAGCCACACCGAATAATAATGATGCAATCACAATCCTCTGTGGAGGCAGTAAAGAGTTTTCGCGATCCCGCATTGAACTACAGCGAACCTGGTCAGCGACTTCCTATCAGATGCAAAGTTTGCGTGACAATTCTGATTGTGCACAGGAAGAATATGATCAGATCCTGGCCGAAGATGATCCGGGTCTGAATGTAGAGCTTACGTTTACTATAAACGAAGATATTTCTGCACCCTATATCAACGTCGATGCTCGCCCGCGAGTTGCCGTGCTGAGGGAACAGGGAGTCAACGGCCAGATTGAAATGGCCGCCGCCTTCGATAGAGCCAGGTTTGCCGCAATCGATGTACACATGACAGATCTTATCGAGGGTCGGGTGTCATTGGATCAATTCAACGTACTGGTAGCCTGCGGTGGATTTTCTTACGGTGATGTACTCGGTGCCGGTGGTGGGTGGGCGAAATCAATTCTCTTTAGCGATACGCTTCGTCTACAATTCGCCGAGTTTTTCAATCGTCCAACTACACTGAGCCTGGGTGTTTGTAATGGCTGCCAGATGATGTCACTACTGAGTGAGCTGATTCCTGGCTCTGAGAACTGGCCGCGGTTTGTGCGAAATCGATCGGAACAATTCGAGGGTAGACTTAGTCTGGTTCAGGTCGAGGAATCGAGTTCTGTATTTTTATCGGCAATGACAGGTTCGCGCTTTCCGCTGGCGGTTGCACACGGCGAAGGCAGAGCGGAATTTAGCAAAGCAGCAGATCAGCAGGCGCTGTGTGATAGCGACCGCATCAGCTTGCGATTTGTAGATAATCGAGGAATTCCCACCGAGGTGTACCCGGCCAATCCTAATGGTTCGCCGAACGGCATTGCGGGGATAAGCAGTGACGATGGCAGAGTCACCCTCATGATGCCGCATCCGGAACGGGTGTTTCGTGCCAGCCAGAATTCCTGGCACCCCGATGATTGGGCCGAAGATGCTCCCAGTATACGGATGTTTCGTAATGCCAGGTTATGGTTGAATTGATCAGAGGCGCCTTAGTTAATGAAAGCCGACAAACTGCTTAAGATTGAATTCTACGTTCCGCAGTCGCACCTGGAGACCGTCAAGTCTGCCATGTTTGATGCAGGCGCCGGTCGAGTAGGCAATTACGACCACTGTGCCTGGCAGACATTGGGTGAGGGACAGTATCGGCCTCTGGATGGAAGTCGACCGTTCCTGGGAGAGCAGGGCAGTGTCGAAAATGTACCGGAATTCAAGGTAGAGCTGGTCTGCGCAGGTGGGGTAATAAAAGCAGTACTGGAGGCAATGAAGGCCTCACACCCTTACGAGGAAGTGGCTTATTGTGTAATTCGAACCGAGTCGGCCTGATATTCCTGCAGCTGTTCTTCTTTCTCATGCTGACGCGCACAAGCCCGAGCCCGTCTGGAAACAGTCGCTTCTGACACACCCAATGCACCTGCAGTCTTCTTCTGGTTGCCGCCGTAGTAGTCAAGCACATGTTCGACAACCATTCCTTCGAATTCACGCATCATCTGTTTCAGTTGGATAGATTTCTGCAATGCTGGGTCATCGTTGATCGCAATACAATCGGTGACCTGGTTCAGCAGTCGCTTATGCAGCTTGCGTTCCTTGGTGAAAGGCACGAAGGTAAGCATGCGAAACAGCCGGGTCTTCTCCTCGGCGTAAACCATCAATGCCAACATGAGTGTAAGCGACAGTGACATGAAGATGGCACCGTTGATGTTCAGGCCGGCGGCCATTGCCAGGATAATACCAATGGCCAGGACTACTGGAGTGGCGGTGCTGATCAGCATCACCAGGCATTTCTGCCGATTAATATTTGCGGAGGCTACCTTCAGTCCACGGGCTAACAGAGCAACGGCGAAGACCATCCCACCGATCCCGTAGATCTGGAAAGTCCAGTACAACTGGCCAGGCTCTCGTGTGATTGAGTACTCAGTTGGTGTAACGCCGGCAATAATCGCCGGAGTAAGTAACGTGCCCAGAATCAATCCCCCCAGTGTCAGATTGAGCGCCAGTTTAATTCTGTCAATATTCCACTTGAATTCAGCGAATTCAAAACTGAGATTGATAAAGGAGTGAATAATAAAGAAGAAACTGCAGTAATACGCCTGCAATATAAGAAGCGAGGACTGTTCGGAGAAAGCGGAGTTTATGGAAAGCAGTTCTGCAATATTAAGGAAAAATATGGCGAGAAAAAGCATGCCAAGATTGAGATTATCGCTGCGCAGTGATTCGTGATAGCGCATGAAAATTGCAATCTTCAAACAAATTGCCAGTAACGAAGGAATTACCAGTAGTTCCACTTAATACGAGCTCCTCTGTGCACTCATTTGGTCCATCCTGTTCCGACTTGTAGTCCTCTTTCCTACAAAACTAGTCCTACAACAGGAGAACAAGCGATACCGGGGTCAGAGTACCAGGCCAATCTGACTGATTGAGAGGCCGCTACCTGCACCTAGTATCAAAATCCTGTCACCCGCTACCGGCTGCGCCGAATCAAGGGTTACAGGTATTGTAGCGCTAGTGAGGTTACCATATCTCTGGAATATAGTGGGAGCCTTTTCTAAGGCAATTCCAGCTAATTTTGCCATTCTGTGATGTGGTTTGCTTCCTACCTGATGACATATGAGGTGATCGACGTCACTGGGTTGCCATTTCAGGTCATTATAAGTCTCAGCAATGAGAGATTGGTGCATTCTGATCATTACTGCCGAGATCTTGTCCATGATCATCTGGCCACAGCGCTTGCCGGTCTTGTCAAACTTATAGAAGCAGAGTTCCGCGTAGCGACCACGGCTGGTGAAGCGATAGGCTTTTATACCAGAGTTCTGTGACGCCCGTTGCAAAATTACGGCTCCACCGGCATCGCCTGTGGTAAAACCACCAATCTTGCTGTGAAAGTTCTCCAGGGTTGGGTTCTCTTTGATGTCTTTCACTACATCGTGAATCAGATGGGAGGGCACTTCGCCGGTAACTACCAGCACATTTTCGGCGGCCCCGGTTGCGATCATTGCATCACCTACCGACATACCATTGGAAAATCCGTGGCAGGCGTTGGAGATATCCAGACACGTGGCATTAACACATCCCAATTCACGCTGTACGCGGTGCGAGGTGGCGGGCTCGATCCAATCCCGGTCGATGCCGCAATACAGCACCATACCAATTTCTTTTGGATCCATGCGTGCGCGTTCCAGGGCAATACGACCGGCGTTTATGGCCAGATCAGAAGGCTTGTCTTCCGGAGCGGCAAAGCGGTGCTCATAGATACCGGTTAGCTCTTCGAACCAGGTATTGGCGATTTCGAAATCCCGCTCAGAATTCACTTCATCCATCAATTCCTGCGATGTCACCACCTGGTCAGGAAGGTAGGTGCCAATTGATGCAATTCTGGAGTGACCTGTCATGTGCATAATATTGCCCTTTTAAATCCCTTACGCTTTAGCGCCCCCGGTGATTTCTCCATTATCCACGCCTGAGTACCGAAAAGGAAAGTTTAATGATGGCTTATTTGCATTTTTGGCATACTGAAAAATTCAGTATTTCAAAAATGAAATCCAGCACTGGTCGTGGGCTTCCGAGCGATTCTAATTTGAGATCAGCCATTGTAGGAGAAATTCCTACAACGAACTAGCCTCAGCAAGATGGGTGAATTTCAGCAACTACGAGCGGGAATTGTTGAAGTTTTGAACGATCAATCAACCTTATGGAACGTGTGGCTATGGCTGATAAGTCGAGTGGTGATCTGGCGGTCTTCTCCGTGATGTACATCGAACATACGTACCGGGAATTGTTGCTTCGGGAGGTCTTCAAAATAGTGTTCCAGCGTGCTTCTTACTACTGGAAAGGCAATTTCTTCCCAGGGAATGTTTGCTTCATCGAAAAGGGCGACTTGTTCGGATTCGTAGCCCGGAGTGAAATCGAGGTTGGCCAGTTCGGCACGGAAAAACATGTATACCTGGTTGATAGATGGCAGATTGAAAAGCGTATAGAGGCTATCTGCCCGCACGATAACTTCGGCACCAGCTTCTTCCCGAGTTTCCCGTATAGCGCCATCGAGACTGGATTCACCGTTCTCCATGAAGCCGGCTGGCAATGTCCACTTGCCAAGTCTCGGCTGGATGGCGCGCTTGCAAAGTAATACACGTTCCTCGAATACGGGAAGTGTGCCAACTACGTTCTTCGGATTGACGTAAAAAATGGCATTGCATTCATTGCAGCAGTGGCGTTCTCTGTCATCGCCTTCCGGTATCCGGAGAATGAGCGGTGCAGTGCAGTGATGACAATACTTCATAGGGTCGCAACGAGCTGCGGCTTCCTGGCCGCGACTTCCTGAAAAAGCAAAGATATAGGGAGCCTCTGAACAAGACTATGGCCGCTCTGGCTTTCAGCCAATTTCGCTCTCAAGGCGCACGCAGGACGGTCGACCTTTCAAGCCAGTGCAACGCTGAGAGCGTACTCGATGTAAACCCCCGACCGGCGGGGCCTGTCGCGCTACGCCGCGTCGTTGCCGCGCTTGCCAAGGACGACTGCCATTGCCTGCGCACGCCGCCTAGCGGCAAAGCGCGACAGACTCCCGCAGAGTGGCCATAGTCTTGTTCAGAGACTCCCTAGTCTACTGGTTTCTAAGAGGGATTGGAAAAGAGGAACTGAAAGAAGACGTTACTGCGAATAAAGGCGGGTTGTTGGAACGCTGGGTGAGAAGGCTCAGCTACCTGAGTGGACTCGCTGCGGTGCTAAACTAAATACGATTGAGCTGGCAGTGTAATCGAAATTTCTTCGATGTCATGAACGCCTCGATTTCCCGCAGACGCTGTTCCAGTGAACTATAGATCTCAGTGCATTCCTTTTGCGAATAACCCGCTCTGGATTGTGCGCTAGAGGCTCGCGATTTTTTACCAGAGACAGACTCCTTGAATCCAGACATGGCACTATCGAATTCGCTCATTATCTCAACGTGTACCTGATCGGCCGCATTCTGCATTTCGGCTTCGAAATCTCCCATCGTTGTGTCAAATTCTTCGTTCGCATAGCTCTTGCGAACTTTCCTGGCTTTTCTGCGTGCATCTCGTTCAGCTCGACGCTGGGCTCGGCGTTGGCGACTCTGCATTTTCTTCTCATAGCGTTCGCCATCATCTATGTAAGGGTCTGGATCGAACACGAACCAGCAGATGACATAGGCCCAGAACGTAAAGGGCCCAAAGATGAACATGGAACCCAGAGTGACGGCGCGTACAGAGAATGCGGAGACTTCCAGGTAATCGGCAATCCCTGAACACACACCGGCTATGCGCTTGTTACGCTCGTTTCTATAGATTGGCTTGCGGTAATTCAGTTTCCGAAAATGCTCAGCAGTTGGTGCGCTACTGAAATAGTCCTGCACTTTCTCAGGAGTCAGGTCTTTATCCAGACAGAAGTACAGAATGAAATAACCCAGTAGTAAGGGTGGCCATGCAATAACACAAATGATGAAGACAATGCGAACCAGGGTTGCGGGAACATCCAGCCAATTTGCCAGTCCGGCACAAACACCCAAACAGCGCGCATTGTGTCTATCTAACCGCATGTTATGCAGCCCCGTGATCATTTTGTTCTCTCCAGTCCGGCACTTCAGCGTCGAGAATGGATTCGAGAACGTCGATACGATCTCTCAATGATTCTGCCATTCGGGACAATTCGCTCATATCGTAGCTGCCACTCGGATCAATATTTGCGCGCCGCCGGCCCTTTCGTAAGAGTAGAATCCAGATAGTAATAGCACCCAGTGCCATTGCCACGATTGATGTTATGAATTCTAGTACGCCCATGATAAAGACCTATTACTCAGTTTTGGAATCTGCTTTCTGTTCTGACTTCTTAAGCCGGGTCTTCAACTCTTCCAATTCCTTGTCGATAGACTCCTGCTTCTCCAATTCATCGAACTCGTTCTGAAGACCACGAGCTTCGATGTGATTGCTATCCATCTGGCCTTCCATCTGGTCGATCTTTTTTTCGTAATACTCAAATTTGTCCATGGCATTGTCAATAGTGTAGCTGGTCAGGTGCCGATTGACATCTAACCGCGACGCGGTTGCCTTGGTACGCATTACGATCGTCTTCTGGCGGGCTCGAGCGTCGTTCAGTTTTGCCTGTAATTGCTCGATCTCCACGCTGAGCTTGTCCAGCGTTTCCTCCAGTTTCAGCAAATCCTTATCGGTGATTTCAACACTGGTCACGATATTGGATTTCTCCATAAGCGCGGCCTTGGCCAGGTCTTCACGACCTTTCGAAAGCGCCAGTTCGGCTTTCGCTTCCCAGTCGCCAGCTTGTTTACGTAAACTCTCAGAGCGACGTGTCAGGGTTTTCTTCTCCGCGATCACCTTGGCGGTGCCACTGCGCACTTCCACCAGGGTCTCCTCCATCTCCTGGATTACCATGCGGATCATCTTTTCAGGATTCTCCGCCTTGTCCAGCAGGGCGCTGATATTGGAGTTGATAATGTCAGATAGTCGATTAAATATACTCATTACTGATACCTCAGATTTATCAGGGTTTGCAGTCCTTTCTTAAGGGCTACTAACCCAACAAGGTTTACTTACCGCCAACCCGGGTCACTGCTAACAAGGGTCGGTTTACGTACATAGAGCAGGTTGCGTGCCAACTCTGGTAAGTTTTTAATCTATTGATAAATAAGGATAAATAATTGTCCCGGCTAAATCATTCGTGGCTGAATAGCTAAATAACTTAACAAATGGTAATTTTCACTACCGAAAATCGACTTGACCTGGGCAGGGCACAGCCAGGTTAACCAGACCGCTAGCAAAGCTCAGTTCGAGTTCAGTAACTAACTGATTTACTTACATTATGGATGATCAACGTTCCGCACCCCGAATGATCGGCGAATCTGCCAGCTTCCTGGAAATGCAGGAGCATATTTCCATGGTTGCTCCACTCAACAAGCCAGTGCTAATTGTCGGCGAGCGGGGCACCGGCAAAGAACTGGTAGCCGCAAGGTTGCACTTTCTCTCCCGTCGCTGGGACCAGGCCTTTCTAAAGATAAATTGCGCAGCAATGAGTGAAACACTGCTGGAGGCACAATTGTTCGGACATGAGGCAGGAGCCTACACCGGTGCTACCAAGCAGCGTAAAGGCTACTTCGAACGCGCCCATAGCGGTACTCTGTTTCTCGATGAACTGGCCAATACCGACATGTCGGTGCAGGAGAAAATACTGCGGGTTATCGAATACGGTGAATTCGAGAGATTGGGCGGTAATGAAACGATTTCTGTCGATGTCCGAATCATCGCTGCCACTAATGAAGATCTGCCAGAGCTAGCCAAGCAGCATAAATTCAGAGAAGACCTGTTAGACCGACTGGCATTCGATGTAATCACCTTGCCCCCGCTCAGAGAGCGGTCCGAGGACATCCTGATATTGGCTGACCACTTCGCCGTGGGCATGGTGAAAGAGTTAGGAGGTGAATTCTTCGCAGGGTTTGCCGATAAAGTCGCGAAAGCACTGGGTAGCTATTCCTGGCCAGGAAATATTCGCGAACTGAAAAATGTTATCGAAAGAGCAGTCTATCAAAACGGTGAAGGGCATATTACGCAGCTTGTGTTCAATCCCTTCGAATCTCCGTATCGACCTGGTTCCTATAACCGATCTCCGCAATCAGCCGATGGCAACGGGGAAGTGCAGGCAGGTACATCGGCCCCGGATCTGTCCATGGCCAGCTCATTCGATTTCAAGAACGAAGTGCAGGAGTTTGAGATCAATCTGCTGAAGCAAGCGATGGAACAGTGTCAGTTTAATCAGAAGAAAGCCGCCGAGTTTCTGAATCTCAGCTATCACCAGCTACGTGGTTACCTGCGCAAATACGATTTACTGAACTGAGGAGTCCGCACATAAAGAAGGGGAGGCTGTGCCTCCCCTTCTGTGCCGACAACTAATTGCGCATCGCCTCATACACCATGCGCTGGGCAACGTTATTATCGAATGGAGCCCCTCTGGGGCCACCACGTTTCTGCTCCATGTAGATCATATAGAAGTCTTCCTCTTCATCAACAACAACGATGGTGCCGCCGATTCCACGCCAGCCGAAGTTGTGGGGGCCATCTGCATCGTTGCTTGTGGGTTGCAGGTGAAAGCCCAACCCCCAGTCTCCACGATTGCCGTAGAAGAAGAATTCCCGGGAAACGTCAGTGCCGATTTTCTTCTCGCGCATCTGCTTAAGTGTCGCTGCTTCGAGAATGCGGTGGCCGCGATACTCTCCGCCGTTGAGCAGCAGCTGAGCAAAACGCACGTAATCTTCAGTTGTAGAATTTAGTCCGCCACCTCCGGAGAGCATGGCTCGGACCTCAGTGTTGTCAGCCATTTGTCCATGAATCGGTTCGGCGACGCGGAATGATTTGCTCACGGGAACATAAAACGTAGTCTCATCCATCCCCAATGGCTGGAAGATGCGTTCATTCAATAACTCATCCAGTGATTTACCCGCGGCAACTTCCAGCACAGCGCCCAGTACATCGGTCGAGTGACCATAGTGCCACGCTGTACCGGGCTCAAAGAAGACTGGCAATTTACCGAGTCGGCCCGCCAGGTCGCGCGCGGTAATATTCGAATAGTCGGCGAAGTTTTCCTCGTACATCTTGCCCAGTGCCGTATCCGCGGCAAAGATCGCCTGGACCAGACCGGACTCATGGGTGAGCAGATTTTCGATTGTCATCACATTGTGAGCTGGAGCTATTGCAGCTGTCTCGCGGTCAATGACTCTAAGGTTGGCAAACTCTGGAATGTACTTACTCACCGGGTCATCGAGTCGCAGCAGGCCGTCTTCTACCAGTGACATCGCGGCGACGCTAATAATGGGTTTGGTCATGGAGTAGATACGGAAGATGGTGTCTTTGTTCACAGGAGTAGTACTGCCTGGACCCTGCATGCCGACTGTTTCCAGAACACCCACGCCTTTGCTGTTGCCCACCAGCAGCAAGGCACCTGGAATATGACCCCCATCAACGGCAGATTGCATGGCCGCCTTGATCGCTTCGATCTCTGTCTGGTCAATGCCGAAGTTGGTAGAGTGAATTGGCTTAATTGCACTGAGGTTGCTGGCTCCTTCATGGTGGTCCGCCAGCGCTGCGCAGGAGATACTCAGGACTGTCAGGCAGCCAATCATCCGAAATAGGTTAAATCGCTTATTCATACCACCATCCTCGTTCTAGTGAATGATAAAGATAGTAACTGAAGCTGAATTACCTCACAACAAAGAAGCCTACGAGGTGATTCGATAGAAGTGCCGGCAATAACCGCTTGATAATAGTCGCGTGGATTGGTGGTCTGGCAGGTTCAGTCAAAATCGCGCAATAGGGATTGGGTGATATCTGCCGGGACTGGATTGCTAGTGTATTGGTAGTTTAGATGTTCACTGCGTAAGCACCAGCTTGCTCCAGTGCGAGCAGCTTCGATCATCGCATCGGTGAACTCGAAGCGCAGGAAATGAACCGACGAAGTTTTTTCTTCAGTGGAGCGGGGCAGGTCTTCATTGGCAATAGGGTAGACAGGATCGAATCCGTCGATCTGGATGGATATGAGCTCTTCGATACCGATTAATTGAGACAAGCGTTCCCCGCGTTCCTCCGCGTCTGGATACTCCAGCATAAAAGTGACCTTCAGATTCTTCCCATCTGGTATTAACGGGTTGTAGGCTTCCAGTTCTTCTAATAAGTCAGATTCCCCTGTTATCTTCTCGGCTCGCATCAGTTCCAGCACCTGGTATCGCATTACCATGTAATCTTCGAAGTGCAGCATCGCGTTGGGGCCGAGTGGCACTCTTCGCATCTTTTTATGTTCCATAATGGCATGTCGGATCGCCGGGCGTTGGGACTCGTAAGCCTCGAATGACATCAAGTCTGCGATCGTGATCTTCTTCATAGCAATTCTTACCTGAGGGTCCGGATTCATCATCGTCTTTCGCTAGCTGGCCGTTTTAATTACAGATCATAGGCTAGTAACAGTAGGTCAATGGGGTGCAAGGCTTTTTGATCTGTGTCCAGGTTATTCTCGATATGTTTGCCGGCAATCGGACAATCACTGCCATAGAAGTCAGGATCCTGCTGCTTCACCTGTCGAACGATGGGTGCGACGATCTTGTTGGCATATTTAAGGGTTTCTTTCTTGACGCCGTAGGTGCCATCGTGGCCTGAACATCGTTCGATACTCTTGACCTCAGTGTCCTGGATCAATTCGAGGATTTGTCGAGTCTTGGGGCCGATATTTTGAACCCGCTGATGGCAGGCGACATGATAAGAAACATTTCCCAGGGATTTTTTGAAATCAGTCCTGAATTTACCTTCCTTGTGTAGCTTATGCAGATACTCAAAAGGATCGTAGAAGGCTTCGGCGACTGCCTTGACGTGCTCGTCATCTGGAAACATAAGGGGCAGTTCCTGTTTGAACATGAGCACACAGGATGGCACGGCTGCCATGATTGCATTGCCGCGCTGCACACACTCATACAGCACGGGAATATTCTGTTCTTTCAGCTTCTTTACCGACTCAAGATCACCGAGCTCCAGTTTCGGCATACCGCAGCAATGTTCCCGAAACGGTAGCTCTACAAAAACGTTATTGTGTTGAAGAATTTTTATAATGCTGTTGGTGATATCAGGCTCATTGTAGTTGCAGTAGCAAGTGGTAAACAGCGTCACTCTGTCTTGTGCACTGTTAGTTGCAGTTTCTTGCACTGAAGTGTTGTATATATGTACGGCATTTTTACGACGAGCAGTCTTGCTTGCGTAATCAGGAAGTTTGGCGTCTTTGTGAATTTCCAGCGTATACTCTAACAAGTTTCTTATGGTTTTATTCTTGTTGCCGCCATTGACCAGGGAATTAATAAGTGGCATCGAAGCGACCTTGCCAACCAGGTCAGTGCTGGTTATCAATCGGTCACGAAATTTGCTGTCACCTTTCTTGAATTTAACAGCCTTGGCACGGAGCATGGTGTGCGGAAAGTCGACATTCCACTCGTGGGGGGGAACATAGGGACACTTCGTCAGGTAGCACAGGTCACACAGGTAGCACTGATCGACTACCTTTGTGAAATCGGCAACAGCCACGCCGTCTACTTCCAAAGTTGGGCTTTCGTCCACCAGGTCAAACAGGGTTGGGAAAGCATTGCACAGGCTTACACAGCGCCGGCAACCATGACAGATGTCAAAGACTCTTTCGAGCTCCTTGTTGAGTGCAGCCTCGTCCCAGAATTTGGGATCGTTCTGATTCAGTGGATGTCTGGTTGGCGCGCCCAAGCCGCCTTCCCTACCCTGATCTGACATGAAGAGCCTCCGGGAAAGCCTGAATGAGCATGAGTAGATGATGTGAATTTCCTGCCACCGCAGTGATGGCAGGAACAAAGAGAGATGGTGTTAGTCGTCCAGCGAGTCCAGGGCTTTCTGGAAGCGATTGGCATGGGAGCGTTCGGCCTTGGCAAGGGTTTCCATCCAGTCGGCGATTTCGTCGAAACCTTCATCTCGGGCATCTTTTGCCATGCCGGGATACATATCGGTGTACTCGTGAGTCTCCCCGGCGACTGCGGATTTCAGATTGTCCTCGGTGCCACCAATGGGTAAACCGGTCGCAGGGTCACCTACCTCTTCCAGATATTCAAGGTGACCGTGGGCGTGGCCTGTTTCACCTTCTGCGGTGGAACGAAATAGGGCGGAAACGTCGTTATAGCCTTCTACATCAGCCTTCTGGGCGAAATACAAGTAACGGCGATTGGCCTGTGATTCACCAGCAAAAGCGGCCTTGAGATTATCTTCAGTCTTGGATCCTTTCAGCGACATAGTGTTTCTCCTGTCGTTTACGTAAATAGATTGCTGCTATAAAGGCAAATAAGCCAGTCAATGACTTTACTTGATGTTTGCACTGTAGCGGTTGACACTCATCAAATCCAATTGATTTTTTTGATGTCTTAATCGTTTTTTTCGATTAGTATCAGTTGCCCGGAAATCGTTTGCAAGTGCAGCCTTGTACGTCGACTGCGCTTGAATTGCAGGCATCATGAATCCAACCATCAAGCAGCACTACTATGACCAGATCGATTAACCAGCAGGCAATATGAATCCAACCATCAAGCAACTTCGGTATGTCTGCGCCGTTGCCGAATACCGGCATTTCAGCAAGGCAGCAGCGGCCTGTCATGTCACTCAATCGACCCTCAGCGCGGCAATTCAGGAACTGGAATCTCAACTCGGCGTAATCATCTTTGAGCGCACCAAGAAATCGGTACTGATAACTCCGCTGGGTGAACGCTTGCTGCACCAGGCCCGGCTGGTACTGGGAACAGTGGAAGACTTTGTCAGCCTGGCGAAGTCCCACGAGGAAGCGCTGGCAGATGAGATCCGCCTCGGAGTAATCCCCACCATTGGTCCGTTTCTACTGCCTCATCTATTGGCGGAATTACGCAAGCAATATCCGAAACTGAAACTGTATCTGAAGGAAGACTTGAGCGCACAGCTGGTACAAAAACTGCAACAGGGGCAACTGGATCTCATCATCCTGGCATTTCCCTATGCGCTGCCAGACATGGAAACATTGCGTCTGTTCAATGATGAGTTTCTGCTCTGCTTGCCTCCCGGTCATCAACTGGAAAAATCGAAACTGGTGCGACAGCAACAGTTGCAAGGTGAGCGCCTGCTGTTATTGGAGGAGGGTCATTGCCTGAGAGATCATGCGTTGGAAGCCTGCAAGCTCGACAGCTCCAACACCGATCTGGTCTATCAGGGCACCAGCCTCCACACATTGGTACAAATGGTTGCCAACGGCCTGGGTGTTACATTGCTACCGGCAATCTCTATCGAAGGCGATGTGTTGGGTGATACACATCTACAGTTAAAACACTTCAGCAATGAAAATGTGTCCCGGGAGATTGGCCTGGCCTGGCGCAAATCGGATCCTCGGCGGGAAGAATATCTACTACTGGCAGAATTCATTCGGGAGAATACTCCCGGTATAACTCCGTTGAACAATGAATAATTCCTTTAGGTCTTACAACAAATGTTGCACGGACTCTTGCAGACTCGGCACCACAGACTCCTCGAACCAGGAATTTCTCTTGAGCCATAACTGATTCCTCGGGGAGGGATGGGGAAGTACATAATTTCGTGGCGCGAATTTTTTCCAGTCCCGCACTCGCGCGGTGAGGGTTTTGTAATCACCTGGCAGGTAATAGTTCTGTGCATACTGACCGATGAGTAGTGTGCACTGGATGTTGGGGAGTTGCTGCAGTAATTGCAGATGCCACGTCGAGGCACATTCCGGTCGCGGCGGCAGGTCGCCGGATTTACCCTTGCCGGGATAACAAAACCCCATGGGGACGATTGCGATGCGAGATTCATCATAAAACTGGGCCTCATCGACCCCCATCCAGTTACGGAGGCGTCGACCACTGGCATCATCCCAGGGAACTCCGCTGGCATGGACCCGGGTGCCGGGAGCCTGTCCAATCACCAGAATTCTGGCACTCTGCGCAGCCCGCAGGACCGGGCGAGGCGCGGGAATATCGGCTTTGCAAATCTCGCAGGAGCGAACCTGTTCGAGCAGAGTGACCAGATCCGGTGCTAACATTGGCTTCATGGTGGGCATTATAGAAGGATTCAATAGCTTGAGTTTACTGAACTGTGAAACTGTCTCCAGTGAAATAAGTGTATGAAAATCTATGCCCTGTCGGACCTGCATGTGGATTATCCGGAAAACCTGGATTGGATCATGTCGCTTGGGGAGTTTGATTACCGCGACGATATTCTGATTCTGGCCGGGGATGTTACCCATAGTCTTACTGTGCTAAGCCAGATATTGGCATCGTTGCGAGAGAAATTTCGTGATGTGTTCTTCGTGCCCGGCAATCACGAACTCTGGGTGGATGAAGACGATTGCAATTGTTCTGTGGAAAAATATAATGCCATCGGCGTGCTTTGCGAGGAACTGGGGATTCAATGCAAAGTTAATCATTATGGTGGACTCAGTGTGGTGCCATTGCTGGGATGGTACGATTTCTCATTTGGTGAGCCTGATCGGCACCTGCGCCGTGCCTGGCGTGATTTTAAATCTTGTCGGTGGCCATCCCAACTGCAAGATGTGGATGCGGTAAACGACTTCTTCCTGGCCAAGAATGAGCCCTTGTTATCTACTACTAATGATATGGTAGTCAGCTTCTCTCATTTCCTGCCAAGAATAGATGTTATGCCTGCACAGATTCCAGAGAAACGCAGAGCCGTGTATCCAGTATTAGGGAGTACGAAACTGGGACAGCAGGTCCAACAACTGAATCCCGATATTCATATCTACGGCCATAGTCATGTCAATCAGTCTATTGAACTGAACGATATTCGCTTTGTGAATAATGCATTTGCCTATCCCAGCGAAGGACGCATAGCGAGGAAGGCATTACATTGTGTCTGGGACTACACGGAGTCCGAACATGCTGCCGCTGAATGATTCCGAGATTCATCTGTGGCACGCCCGGCAATCTGACTTCGAAGGAGTCGCTCTCGAGGAGGCTTGCCTGCATTGGTTAACGCCATGCGAACTAAGGCGTTTCCAGCGCTTCCACTTCGATCGTCACCGGCAACAGCTATTGCTGGGGCGAGCATTAACACGCGTGGTGCTGAGCCAGTATTGCGATACTGCGCCTGACGCGTGGCAGTTTATTGAGAATCCCTATGGCAAACCGGCTATCGCGCCAGAACAGTGCGGACAGCCCCTGTTTTTCAATCTCTCTCACTCCATGGATCGACTGGTGCTGGCAGTCAGTCGGCAGGAAGCGATTGGAATCGATATCGAATGCGTCGAAAAAACCCGGCGAGTCGCGCAAATTGCCGAACGCTATTTCTCCCCGAATGAGGTGAAAGACTTGATGCGGCTGCCGCAAACTGAGCACCTGAGACGCTTCTACCAACTATGGACCTTGAAAGAGTCCTACATAAAAGCCTGTGGATTGGGTCTGGCAATTCCTCTGCGTCATTTCTCCTACGCGTTTCCAGGCGAGGACCGCATTTCAATAAGGTTCGCCAGTGATCGGGGCGACGATCCTGTTCGTTGGCAATTCTGGCAGTTCGATATCGATGCCCCCTTTCAACAAGCTCTGGCAATCAAGAGCGGTGAGGTGAGGGTAAAGCAATTGCTGTCACGCAAGTTAACTTCACTGGAATCGTTTGAGGAAATCGAGACAAAAGTTTCGCGATTCTGAGTCGAGCAGCCAACTAACCGCTATTCTTCGATAGGATCCACATCGGCGAGTTTTTCAGATTCCCGCATCCTAACCGTGCGGATGACATTGTCTTGAACCTGTACGATCTCGGCATAGTAGCCATCCAGTTCGATGCCCACCAATGAATCCGGTATCGACTCGAGAATCTCCATCAGCAAACCATTAAGGGTCTTGGCTCCTGTGCTATCCAGATCCCAATCCAGCTCGCGGTTTATGTCGCGGATACTGGTGCCGCCGTCAATCAGAAAGCTGCCATCATTCTGTTCTGAAATGTCCCGGTGACTATCTGCCATGTCAGTGGTGAACTCTCCGACTATCTCTTCGAGGATATCTTCCAGCGTGATGATGCCTTTCACGCTGCCAAATTCGTCCACTACCACAGCCATGCGCAGCTTCTTCTTTTGAAAATTGAAGAGCTGGATATGCAGCGGCGTGCTCTCCGGAATGAAGTAAGGTTCATCGGTTTCCTGCACAATAGCGGCCTTGTTCAAGTGTTCAATCTTGAGCAGGCGTCCGACACTGCGCAGATGTAAGATGCCGACAATGCTGTCTATGTCTTGTTTGTAGACAGGCAGACGCGTGTGTTGGATGCTACCTATTTGCTCGAGGATGTCATCCAGATCGTCTTCGATGTCGATTCCGACGATGTCATTGCGTGGCACCAGAATATCCTTAACGCTGACCTTTTCCAGGTCGAGAATATTCATCAGCATGCCATGTCGTCGTAGGGGAATGCGTGCATGTGATTCATACACTACTGTGCGTAGTTCTTCCTGCGACAGGTGGTGATGCTCGCTGTCAGTCTCCGCATGAAAGCCAAGCACGCGCACCAGGGCATTAGATACGAAATTAACAACCCAGACTACCGGATATAGAATTTTTAACAGCAGCATTAGCAGCAGGCTGGAGGGATAAGCGATTGTCTCCGGATGGAGGGCAGCAATAGTTTTCGGTGTCACTTCCGCGAAGATCAAAACGATCATGGTCAGAATTATCGCCGTTGCTAAAGGTGACGGGTCGCCCACTAATTCGATGGCAATCGAGGTAGCGATTGATGCCGCCAGGAAGTTCACAAAATTGTTGCCAATCAGGATGACGCCAATCAGCTTGTCTGGTTTCTCCAGCAACCTGCTCGCACGTGTCGCGCCGGGATGATGGTGACGCATCAGATGCCGCAGGCGATAGCGATTCAAGCTCATCATGCCTGTTTCAGAACTGGAGAAATACGCAGAGGCGAGAATCAGCAGCAGGAAAGACAGCAGCAGCATTGACAGGGAGGATTCGTCAGCATTCATGGTTAGCGGGGAAGACTATCAGTTAGTGTCAACGTAGAAGAAACGTTAGGCAAGAATATATTCCAGCACGAATTTCGAGCCGTAAAAACCCACGATCAAAAGAGTAAATCCAGTCACTGTACCTCGAATAGCAGTGACTCCCCGCCACCCTAATTGATGACGGCCCCAGAGCAGAACGGTGAAAACGGTCCAGGCAAGAATCGAAAAAATAGTCTTGTGCGGGACACCGTCTATGCCCCAGAAATTGTTGGTGAATAGCAACCCGGCGATAATTCCCAGGCTAAGTAGTATCTGACCCACCCATAACAGCTCGAACAGAAACTCTTCCATGTCCTGAAGAGGAGGAAATTTGCCGATAAAGCCACCGGCATGACCATGCTTGAGCTGATGATTCTGGTAGGCCAGAAAACCTGCTTGCAGTGCCGCGATGGTGAAAAAACTATAAGACAGTATCGAAATCAGTATATGACTGGCCACACCACCACTGAGATTCGTCGGTGGATAGTCGCTGCTGATGGTGAGGGAGGCCAGGATGCTGAAAATCGCCAGTGGGAACAGGCCCAGAAACAGATTCTCCAGCGGTTTGCGCAATGCGCTGATGAGTGCCAACAGAGATATCGAGACAGCAATCAGTGTGCTGATTTCGGAAATTCCGAAATGAAAGCCGGTAGTGGTGCGTATGACACCATAGGCGCTGATTGCGTGCGCGACCACTGCCATGGCACCAAAAGTAAAAACCACGGTGCGTGTGTTCCTGTTGCTGGTGAAACTCATCCCCTGAAAGACAGCGCCCATCAGGTAGAAGAAAACGGCAAATAGTCCAGAAATTACGGTGACTTGCATCGGAAAAATCAGTGTCAGAAGTAACCAGAAAGTGTCGCATATACCAGGTAGGGGTTGAAGCTCTTTTTTAAGCTACTGGTGGGCAGGGGAAATCCAGGGGAGCTGTTAATCAGGAGGGGTGATAGTTCCGAGCGGACGAATTAACATATAATCCGTGGTTCTCTACATGTCTTAGATGGCAATCCTGCACAAGTGCTCAGGCAATCCAGGTGGTAACACGCTTGTTCGATAATTTAACTGAAAGACTCTCCGGCACCTTCCGAAAGCTAACCGGCAAAGCGACGCTCACGGAGAACAATATCCAGGAAGCGCTGCGAGAAGTGCGGCGTGCGCTATTGGAAGCCGATGTTGCCCTGGCTGTTGTCAAAGATTTCCAGGACCGGGTGAGCCTGCGAGCCGTTGGACAGGAAGTGTCCAGCAGTCTTTCTCCAGGACAGGCGTTTATCAAGATCGTGCAGGCCGAACTGGAAGCCCTGATGGGCTCGGTAAATACCGAGCTCGATCTCAAGTCAACGCCACCGGCAATTGTGTTGATGGCGGGACTACAGGGGGCGGGTAAAACTACCACTGTCGCTAAACTATCCAACTGGCTGAAAAAGGAACGGCAGAAGAAAGTCATGGTAGTCAGTGTCGATGTCTATCGTCCGGCAGCGATTCTACAGCTGCAGACGCTGGCTGTTGAAGTGGGGGTGGAATTTTTTCACAGCGACGCTTCACAGACTCCCGCTGCTATCGCGGCCGCTGCGCTGACGGAGGCAAGGCGTAGGTTTGTCGATGTGCTTATTGTTGATACGGCGGGTCGACTGGCTATTGACCAGGAGATGATGGCTGAGATCAGTCAGCTGCATAGCCAGCTAAATCCGGTCGAAACGCTGTTCATCGTGGATGCAATGACCGGCCAGGACGCGGCAAACACAGCTAAGGCCTTTAATGATGCGCTGCCGTTGACGGGAATCATTCTCACCAAGGCAGATGGTGATGCACGAGGGGGTGCGGCACTCTCTGTTCGTCACATTACTGGCAAGCCGATCAAGTTCATTGGTATGGGTGAAAAGGTCGATGCCCTGGAACCGTTCTATCCCGATCGAATTGCTTCGCGTATTCTGGGAATGGGCGATGTGCTGTCACTTATCGAAGAGGCTGAGAAGAAGGTCGATAAGCAAAAGGCCGAGCGCCTGGCGCGCAAGATCAAGAAAGGTAGGGGTTTCGACCTGGAAGATTTCAAGGAACAGCTCAAGCAGATGCAGAACATGGGTGGCGTCGCCAGCATTATGGGCAAAATGCCGGGCATGGGGGCCTTACCTGCAAACGCCGCCAGCATGGTCGACGATTCCCAATTCCGGCGCATGGAAGCGATCATTAATTCCATGACCATGCGGGAACGGGTAAATCCGGATGTGTTGAATGGATCCCGCAAGCGCCGCATTACCCTGGGCTCCGGCACTCAGATCCAGGATCTGAATCGCCTGCTGAAACAGCACAAGCAGATGCAGCGGGTGATGAAAAAAATGAAGGGCGGTAATTTGGCAAATATGATGCGCGGCCTCGGAGGTATGCAGGGTCCCAGAGGAGCAGATGGACTACCGCCAATGCCAGGGGGCAAATTTCCGCGCTTTTAAGCGGCCGACCAGGCTCGGTCGAGTCCCTGTCCGCGCTTGTTGTGCTGGGCTGGGATAGGTCTGGCGGTGCCGCGCATTCCCGTCGCCAGTGCTTCCATATGGGGGCTAATTGACATAGAATACCCGCCTTTTTATCCGGGCCCAATTCCAGAGCTTACCGATTGCGCGCAAGCCCGTATAAACATTACAGATATTCTGTTACAGGTACTATTTATGGTCACAATTCGATTGTCACGTAGTGGCGCGAAAAAAAAGCCTTTCTACCACATCACTGTGGCTGATAGCCGCCGTTCCCGCGATGGCCGTTTCATCGAGCGCATCGGGTTCTTCAATCCGGTGGCAAAAGGTCAGGAAGAGCGCCTCCGTCTCGATCTCGACCGCATGGCTTTCTGGCAGTCCCAGGGAGCGCAGGTTAGCCCCCGTGTGACCAACCTGGCCAAGGATGCCGCCACGACCGCCACCACAGAAGCCTGAGTATTGCCTCGCCAAAGCAGCTATGAACAATAGCTCGGCTACTGAGAACAAGAAGGTGGTGCTGGGTCAGCTGGGAAAGGTGCACGGCTTAAAGGGCTGGCTGAAACTGATTTCCTTTACCTCTCCACCGGAAAATATCTTGGACTATTCACAGCTGCTGGTGGAAATCGACCAGCACTGCCAAGTACTGGAGATAGATGAATACAGGCAACAGGCCAACGGCCTGGTTGTCCACATAAAGGGAATTGATGATCCCGAGACTGCCAGGCAGCTAACAGGCGTGGAACTGGCGGTTGAGAGCGAAGCATTACCTGTACTGGAAGCTGGTACTTATTACTGGCACGAATTGGAAGGCATGGAAGTCATTAATCGGCAGGGCGAGCTCTTTGGAAGAGTGGCGTCTCTGCTGGAAACCGGCGCAAATGATGTACTGGTTGTTGAACCCACAGATGACAGCGTCGATGGGCGGGAGCGCTTGATCCCTTACCTTGTCGGATTGGTAGTCGAACAGATCGATGCTGGTAAACGCCTGATTCGGGTTAATTGGGAAACAGATTACCTGGAATAACCCGGCAGCAGAGTCGCCGGTTATCCTGAAAAAGGTGAATGGGATGCAGATCGGTGTTGTCACCCTGTTTCCGGAGATGTTCGCCGCTGTAACAGAATTTGGTATTAGCGGGCGAGCAGTTAAAAACGGATTGGTGACGGTGGATTTCTGGAATCCCAGGAATTTTACCGCGGACAAGCATCGCACGGTGGACGACAAGCCCTTTGGGGGTGGTCCCGGGATGCTCATGAAGACCGAACCGCTGGTGGCATCGATCAGAGCAGCACGAGCGGCGGTGAGTCAGGGACAGCATGCCTGCAAGGTGATCTACCTGTCACCCCAGGGCCCGGTGCTGAACCAGGCAAAGATTACCGAATTTGCCAGCCAGCCAGAATTGGTACTGGTGTGTGGTCGCTACCAGGGCATCGATTCTCGGATTCTAGATGTTGAGATCGACGAGGAATGTTCACTGGGAGATTTTGTGCTCAGTGGTGGTGAACTGGCTGCCATGGCCTTGCTCGATGCCGTGATACGGTTTCAGCCCGGCTCATTGGGCGACGAGGACTCGGCCCGATACGACAGCTTTGCCAATGGGTTGCTGCATAGTCCCGAGTACACAAGGCCGCAATCATTTGCTGGCCAACAGGTACCGGAAGTTTTGTTAAGTGGAGACCATGAAGCCATCAGGGTATGGCGGTTGAAGAACAGCCTGGGAACGACCTGGCTAAAACGACCCGACCTGTTACAGGCGCTGAATCTGGACAGGGAGCAACAGGAATTACTGGAACAGTTTATAAACGAATACAAGTCACGGCAATAAATGGAACATTGAGTCCCACGCCGGGTAAAGCATTCAGGAGCAGAGAGTGATGAGCAAGAATAAAATCATCCAGCAAATCGAAAACGAACAGATGTCGAAAGAGCTGCCGGAGTTCGGTCCCGGTGACACCGTGGTCGTGCAGGTGAAGATCAAGGAAGGCGATCGCGAACGCTTGCAGGCCTATGAGGGCGTCGTGATTGGCAGACGAAATAGAGGCTTGAATTCTTCCTTTACAGTGCGCAAGATTTCCCACGGCGTGGGTGTTGAACGTACGTTCCAGGCCTATAGCCCACAGGTTGACAGTGTGCAATTGAAGCGGCGTGGTGATGTTCGCCAGGCAAAGCTCTATTACCTGAGAGAATTAGCGGGTCGCGCAGCGCGAATTACCGAGAAACTGGATAAGAAGCCTACCCAGGCCGAATAAGTCACTTCTTTGCAGATGCGGCAGCCAGGTTAGTCACTATCTGGCTGCAGGTTTCGCTCCTCTTAAAATTAATGCCGGTTATTAGTATTTGCGACAGACTCAGCAATTACGCCCTTACAGCCGACAACCCGGTAAAGTCGTTTTGTGCCGCTGGTAATCGTCACAAATAATGACAAAGTGAACTGCTTTGACCGGAATCCGGTCTTCTTTTCGACGGCAAAACGCACTAGACTCAACATTCTCGCGCCTCGATAGATTTGGAGAACGCAATGAAATCAAAGTTTACTAAAAATATGGCTTCCCTAATTCTGGGCTTGCTGGTAATTGCTTCGACTACAGCACAAGCACAGATTCCTGGCACGCCACAATCTTTGCGCGAAAAACTTGTCCAGGCGATCGAAACTGCTTCGCAGAATCAGCTACAGATTGTCAATATCAAGGCGACTCCTCTGGCTAACGTCTTCGAGGTAGAACTTAATACCGGTGAGATGTTGTATAGCGATATATCCGGTGACTACTTGTTTGCCGGCGATATGTACCAGACCACTAATTCAGGACTGCTCAATCTATCGGCGAGTACCCGGCAGATTCGCACACTGGAAAAAATTGCGGCAATTCCTGAAGACGAAATGATCATCTTCTCGCCAGAGAATGAGATTAAAGCCTCTATAACAGTATTTACCGATGTGGATTGTACGTATTGTCGCGCTCTGCATCGTGACATGGAGGTCTTGCTGGAAAAAGGCATCCAGGTTCGTTACCTGGCTTATCCGCGCGGTGGTGAAGCCGCGGATTCGTATGAGAAGATGATTTCTGTATGGTGTTCTGATGATCGCAACAAGTCACTCACCCAGGCGAAGAACGGACAGAACATACCCGAGCTGGACTGCGATACGCCGGTGCTTACCCATTATAACCTGGGCAATGAACTGGGGCTCACGGGCACACCCGCACTGGTGTTTCCGGACGGGCGTCTAATCCCTGGCTACGTAGAAGCCGATCGACTGGCGGCGATGTTACAAGTAAATTAGAAGCTGCTACTCAGTTCTCATAAACGCCAGCCCTTGCAAGCTGGCGTTTTTGTTTTCCGTTCACAAATCAGCCTTACCTGTCTGTTCTGTTGCCAAGCTGGGCTGTTGCAACGCTGGGTTTATCGGGTGTTTCCAGTATAATCCGCGGTTTGTTGCAGAACTGTTAGAGAGTTCCATTTGAGCGCTCAATCATCACAATCTTCAAATAGTTTAAGAATTGGCATTTGCGGTCTCGGCACTGTCGGTGCCGGTACGCTCGTGTTGTTGCAAGACAATAGCGCAGAGATTGCATTAAGGCTCGGCCAGGCGATTGAAGTGGTCCATGCGGCAACCCGTACGCTGGATAAAGAGCGCCGCGCGCTGCTTGAAAGTTGCGGCGTTCAACAGTCTGGAACGGATCCATTTGCCGTAGTCAACGATCCGCAAGTTCAAATAGTGGTTGAGACCATGGGCGGATTCGATCCAGCCTTCGAGGTGGTCAAACAGGCCCTGTCTAACGGTAAGCATGTAGTTACCGCCAACAAGGCGCTGCTTGCCGAGCGAGGTAACGAACTGTTCCCGATTGCCGAGGCGAATAACGTGATTCTCGCCTTTGAGAGCAGTGTGGCCGGCGGAATTCCGATTATCAAAGCCCTGCGCGAAGGCTTGGCCGCCAACCAGATAGACTGGCTCGCCGGTATTATTAATGGCACTGCCAATTTCATCATGACTGAAATGGCAGCCAAACAGCGCGATTTTGCTGACGTATTAAAGCAAGCCCAGGAACTGGGATACGCCGAGGCAGACCCGACGTTTGACGTAGAAGGCATCGATGCGGCGCACAAGTTAACCATCATGGGGTCAATCGCTTTCGGTATTCCGCTTAGTTTCGATAAGACTTACACCGAAGGCATCAGCAACATCACACCAGAAGATATCAGTTATGCCAGTGATCTCGGCTATTGCATCAAGCATCTCGGAATCGCACGCAAGACGGCCAAAGGAGTGGAGATGCGCGTACACCCAACGCTGTTATCCAAGTCGCGCCTGTTAGCCAACGTCAACGGCGTGGGTAACGCGATACTGGTACATGGCAACGCCGTTGGAGCGACGCTCTACAGCGGGCCTGGTGCCGGAGCAGCAGCGACAGCTTCGGCCGTGGTTGCCGACCTGATCGATATCGGCAGACAGCTTGCTTCAGGAAGCGATACGCCGGTCTATCCAGCGCTGGGTTACCGGACATTGCGTGATGACCTACCGATTCTCAGTGTGGAAGATATCGAATCAGAGTATTACCTGCGCATTCCCGCGGTAGACAAAATAGGTGTCATGGCGAAGATAACCAGAATTTTGCAAGAACATGACATCAGCATCGAGGCAGTTATTCAGAAAGAAGCGATTAGCGAATTCGTACCAATCATCATACTTACTCATCAAGCGGCGGAAAAACAACTCAATCACGCAATCAGTGCACTGGAAGCGCTGGATGTTGTTGTAGGTAGCATCAATCGAATTCGTGTTGAACCGTTTCACGATGAAATGGATTAGGCAGGCGGAAAGGTTAAGAACACCGTGAGATACATCAGTACCCGCGGAGGATGTCCTCCACAAACATTCGAAGAAGTGTTGCTCACTGGCCTGGCCCCGGACGGTGGCCTGTTCGTTCCAGAAAGTTTGCCAGTGTTTTCGCCAGAAGAAATTCGTGGCTGGCAAGGGTTAAGTTATTCAGAGCTGGCGCTCAAGATCATAACTCCTTTTATAGGCAATGAGATTCCCGCCGCTGCACTGCGGACTGTCATCGAAGATAGCTATGCCGAATTCGATCATTCCGAGGTAGCACCGCTGAGTAAACTCGGTGATCAGGAATGGATTCTCGAGCTCTACCACGGTCCAACGCTGGCCTTTAAGGACTTCGCCCTGCAGGTATTGGGGAGACTGTTGGAGCAAGTACTGACTCGCAAGAAGCAGCGCGTGGTCATTCTGGGTGCCACGTCGGGAGACACTGGGTCCGCCGCCCTCGAAGGTTGTCGCCATTCCAATCACGTCGATATCTTTATTCTGCATCCCCACCAGCGAGTCTCTGCTGTGCAGCGCAAACAGATGACCACAGTGCCGGGAGACAATGTATTCAACCTGGCGGTGGAGGGAAATTTCGATGACTGCCAGCGCATCGTCAAGGCGGCGTTTGCCGATCAGTCTTTCCTGCCTGCGGATTTATCATTGGTGGCAGTAAATTCAATCAACTGGGCGCGCATCATGATGCAGATCGTCTACTATTTTTCGGCGGCATTGAAACTCGGTGCTCCTGACCAGGCGGTTTCTTTCTCAGTGCCGACAGGAAATTTCGGCGATGTCTTCGCCGGTTACCTGGCCAAGGGCATGGGTCTTCCCATTGAGCGACTGATCATCGCGACCAACAAGAACGATATCCTGCATCGATTTATCAGCCGCAATGAATACTCCATTACCGACCTGAGCAAGACCTTCTCGCCCAGCATGGATATCCTGGTATCCAGTAACTTCGAACGCTACCTGTTTGATCTGTTCGATCGCGACAGTGTGGCACTGACGGACTTTATGGCCCGTTTTGGCAAGGAGGTCCTGAGCGTATCCACTCAGCAGTGGCAACGGGTGCGCGCCTGCTTCGACAGTGCCAGCGTCGATGATGAGGCTACCTGTCAGGTAATCGCGGAAGTCTTCAAACACACCGGTAAATTGCTGGACCCCCACACTGCCGTCGGCGTAAAAGCAGCGCGCGATTGCCGTGGTGAAGCTTCGATACCCATGATCTCACTGGCCACGGCACATCCCGCGAAATTCAGCGAAGCCATTATCAGCGCCGGTCTGGCGGCACCAGAGCTGCCTGAACATCTCAGGGACCTGTTTGACCGTGAAGAACGCTACACGGTAGTTCCCAATGATCTGGGTGAGGTCGCCAGATTCATCACCACACATTGCCGACATTAAACAGAACCCTGCGGAGATCCCCTTAGGCTAATGGCAGTCAATCTCCAACGCAGAACGGCCAATACTGACCTTGAACTGCCCGCTACCCTGCATCCGCTTATTCGCCGGGTTTATAGTCAGCGATCTGTTAAGCGTGTCGAAGACCTGCAGCTCGGCCTTGACAATCTTTTGCCTCCCGACCTGCTCAAGGGCATGGACCAGGCGGTGCAACTGTTAGTTGATTGCCTGCAAGGGCAGAAACGCATACTGATCGTGTCTGATTTCGACGCCGATGGTGCCACCAGCTGTGTGTTGGCAATTAACGCCTTGATTGCCTGTGGCGCCAAACATGTGGAATACATCGTGCCGAACCGGTTCGAATACGGTTATGGACTGACTCCGGAAATTGTGGAAATCGCCAAGGCCCTGGAGCCACATCTGATCATAACAGTCGATAACGGAATATCGAGTATCGAAGGAGTGGACGCTGCGAAGCAGTCCGGCATCCAGGTATTGATTACTGATCATCATCTGCCCGCCGATCAACTGCCTGCGGCCGATGCCATCGTTAATCCGAATCAACTGGGTTGTGAATTTCCAAGCAAGTGCATCGCCGGTGTCGGAGTGATCTTTTACGTCATGTTGGCACTGCGTGCCCATTTACGGGACATCGGCTGGTTTGACGAGATGCGCATCGAAGTGCCCAATATGGCGGATCTGCTGGACCTGGTCGCACTAGGTACCGTGGCCGACGTGGTCCCACTGGATCGTAACAATCGTATTCTGGTGGATGAAGGGCTGAAGCGCATTCGGGTCGGTCGCACCCGTGCCGGTGTGCTGGCGCTGCTGGAACTGGCAAAGCGCAAGCCGCATCGTTTAACTGCCGGCGATCTCGGATTCAGTGTCGGGCCGCGCCTGAATGCAGCGGGCCGGCTCGATGATATGTCGACCGGAATCGAATGCCTGTTAGCCGATCGCGCGGGCAGTGCCTATGAGCTGGCACTGCAGCTCGACAGCATGAACCAGGATCGCAAACAGATTGAAGCCGATATGCGCGACCAGGCTTTTCAAAGCCTGGATGAATTAGTTCTGGAAGAAGACAGCCTGCCGGCGGCGCTGTGCCTGTTTGATGCTCGCTGGCATCAGGGTGTAGTCGGCATTCTGGCCTCCCGGATCAAGGACAAGTTTCATCGCCCGGTGATTGCATTCGCCGAAGTGTCAGACAGCAGCACTGAGAAAATGCAATTGAAGGGATCGGCACGATCCATTAAAGGCTTTCATATTCGCGATGCGCTCGATGCCGTAGCCAGTCATCATCCAGGTCTTGTCACTAAATTTGGCGGGCATGCCATGGCAGCGGGTCTCAGCCTGGAAAAAGACCGCCTCGACGAATTCAGGCAGGCATTCGAAGCAGAAGCGGCACGTCTACTGAGCGAAGAAACTTTACAGGCGAAGCTGTTAAGTGACGGCCAAGTTCAGGCAGATTGGTTTTCCATGGAAACGGCAGTTGAGCTTGCCGGCGCCGGACCCTGGGGACAGGAGTTTCCGGAACCAGTGTTCGACGGCAGATTCAAGTTGGTGCAGCATCGCCGAGTCGGTGAGCGTCATTTGAAGATGGTGCTAAGTCCGGTGGAGGCACCGCAACGCATCATCGACGCGATCGCATTCAATGTGGATGAAGCGCAATGGCCAACTGATCACACCAACGAGATCGAGATTGCCTATCGCATGGAAATCAATGAGTTCCGTGGCAATCAGACTCTTCAGCTCATGGTGGAACACATCCTGGCGCTCTATTAGTCGGCTTCTCGGTGGATCGAAGGGGTCACCCATTATCCGACTCCGGTCAACAGGGCGTAGAATTACCTGAGTACCAACGCCCCACCTGTTT
>JAQBSZ010000026.1 GCA_027623555.1 Pseudomonadota bacterium
TTCAATCCGCAAACAGAAACGTAAAACAAGTTAATCCACTGAGTTAATTCGATATTTTCTGGGGATACCGCAGGGCCGGACCCCTAATCACAACGTACTGCGAACCAAAACCCTTCCCCCGAGTAAGAGCCCGGCTAGGCTACTTAGCATAGGATTCGTAATACTTGACTAAATTAGTTAGGTATTCGATAATTTCCCCCATTATTCTGGCGAATGAGGCCAAGCCATGCGATTAACTACCAAAGGTAGATATGCGGTAACTGCCATGTTGGACCTGGCGTTGCATAAAAACCAGGGGCCGGTGAGCCTGGCCGATATCTCACAACGGCAGGCTATTTCTCTGTCGTACCTTGAACAACTTTTCGCCAAGCTGAGAAAAGGTTTGTTGGTGAGCAGCGTTAGAGGCCCCGGTGGTGGGTATGAGCTGAAAGGCAGTTCTGATGCAATTTTTATCGCGGAGATCATCGACGCTGTGAATGAATCTGTCGATACTACCAGATGCCAGGGCACTGGCGATTGCCAGGGAGGTGAAACCTGCCTGACTCATTATCTCTGGGAAGATCTCAGCGAGCAGATTCATAGCTTTCTGGAAGGTATCAGCCTGGATGATCTCGTGGCCAAGAGTGAAGTTAAACGAATCGCGCAACATCAGGACCGAAAGCAACTCAATCTATCTAAAAACATGAGTGACATCGGTGAAACTAACGAATTGAGAATACCGGCAAACACCCTGTAAGCAGTAAGGGCGGAGAACAACATGCACTTCCCTATTTATTTCGACTATTCAGCGACCTCACCCGTCGATCCTCGGGTGGCTGAAAAAATGGCTGAATGCCTTACCCTGGAAGGCAATTTTGGAAATCCAGCCTCGCGATCGCATCTGCCAGGCTGGAAAGCCGAAGAAGCGGTTGAAACGGCGCGCCGCCAGGTAGCAGATTTATTGAATTGTGATCCCCGGGAAATTGTCTGGACTTCTGGAGCAACAGAAGCGGATAACCTGGCAATCAAAGGTGCAGCGCATTTCTACAATAAGAAGGGCAAGCACATTATCACCTCGAAAATCGAACACAAGGCTGTGTTGGACAGTTGTCGGCAACTGGAGCGCGAGGGATACGAAGTCACTTACCTAGATCCGGATACTTCCGGTCTCATTTCACCCGAAGTCGTCGCGGACGCGATCAGGCCTGACACGATCCTCGTTTCCTTGATGCATGTGAATAATGAGATTGGTGTCATCAACGATATTGCAGCAATCGGCAGGGTTACTCGTGAGAAAAAAGTAATCTTTCACGTAGATGCCGCACAGAGCGTTGGAAAAATTGCGATCGATCTGGATGCGATGCAGGTCGACCTGATGTCTGTCACTGCACACAAGATCTACGGACCAAAGGGAATCGGTGCACTGTATGTGAGGCGCAAGCCGCGCGTGCGCATTGAGCCACAGATGCATGGTGGTGGTCACGAGCGAGGCATGCGTTCAGGTACTCTACCGACTCATCAGATTGTTGGTATGGGAGAGGCATTCCGCATTGCCAAAGAAGAAATGGGCGAAGAAAATGCGCGCATTCTTTCGCTGCGCAACAGACTTCTGGCTGGCTTCAAAGATATGGAAGAGGTCTATGTAAATGGCGACATCGATAATCGAGTCGCTGGTAATCTCAACATCAGTTTCAATTTTGTGGAAGGTGAATCATTGATGATGGCACTACGGGATTTGGCGGTATCTTCAGGTTCAGCCTGTACCTCCGCGAGCCTTGAGCCATCGTATGTGCTCAGAGCATTAGGATTGAACGATGAACTGGCGCATAGTTCGTTACGAATTACGATTGGAAGATTTACAACTGAAGAAGAAGTCGATTACGCGGTTGAGAAGATACACGGAGCCGTCGCTAAACTAAGAGAGCTGTCACCTCTTTGGGATATGTTCAAAGATGGGGTAGATCTGAATCAGGTTCAATGGGCTGCACATTAGGCCAGAGAGGAAATCATGGCATATTCAGACAAAGTATTAGATCACTACGAGAATCCACGCAATGTTGGCAAGCTGGATGATGATGATAGAAATGTGGGCACTGGCATGGTAGGAGCCCCGGCCTGTGGCGATGTAATGCGCCTGCAGATCAAGGTAAATGACGCTGGTGTGATTGAGGATGCCAAGTTCAAGACCTACGGTTGCGGTTCTGCCATCGCATCCAGTTCGCTGCTAACTGAATGGGTGAAGGGACGATCTCTTGATGAAGCGACTATGATAAAGAACAAAGATATCGCCGATGAACTGGGATTGCCGCCGGTCAAGATTCACTGTTCAGTGTTAGCCGAAGATGCAATCAAAGCGGCGATAGCCGATGTGAAGCAGAAGCGGGAAAGTGCCGGCGGGGCCTGATGGACCCGTAGTCGAACGCAGGAGGGATATGTACTGAGATGGCTATTTCAATCACAGATAGCGCGGCGAAACATGTTGCCGAACAGCTTCAGACCAGGGGCCATGGCCTTGGCATCCGGGTAGGTGTAACCACAACCGGATGTTCCGGTATGGCTTATGTGCTGGAATTTGTCGATAAGGTGGAAGTGGGTGACCGGGTGTTTGAAGAGCAAGGCGTAAAAATCGTCGTCGATCCGAAATCCCTGGTTTATATCGATGGTACTGAAATGGATTTTGTTAAGCAGGGTATTAACGAAGGATTCGAGTTCAAGAATCCCAATGCCAAGGGTGAATGTGGATGCGGTGAGAGCTTTAACGTTTAGCGCTAAAGTTCACAATGATTCGCCAAGAATCAGGTAACAAAGCGCGTCAATCCAGCCAAATCTAAAACCGATCCTGTTGTGCAGCAAATCACCAAAAACTTTTTCCGACTTTTCGCAATCACCGAATCATTCGAAGTAGACCTGGAGTTGCTGGCCGAAAAATACCGGGAACTGCAGGTTGAGACGCATCCTGATCGTTTCGCCGCTGGATCAGAGCAGGAGAAGCTTCATGCAGTGCAACTCAGCAGTTACCTAAATGAGGCCTACGACACGTTAAGGTTGCCACTAAAACGTGCCGCCTATCTGCTGTCGCTGCATGATCTGGACGTGAAACAGGTCAATCAAGGTGAGTTAGGCATGGATCTGCTCATGGAGCAGATGCAACTCAGGGAAGCGCTTGAAGAATTGCCTGAAGATGAATCAGCACTGACCGAATTGGCATCGCTGAAGTGGGACGTTCAGGAAAAACTAGAGCGACGTCAACAGAATTTTGCCTCTTATCTGGACAATGGTGAATTTGTTGCCGCCAAGAAACTATTTCATGAGATGCAGTTTTTGAACAAGCTGCTGAAGGAAATCGAGAGTGGTGAAGAACAGAGATTGGGATACTAGAGAATCTTAAGTGTACAAATGGCCTTGCTAAAAATATCAGAACCCGGCGGTAAACCTGCTGCACCCGCCCACCGCCTGGCCGTAGGAATCGATCTGGGCACAACCAATTCCCTGGTGGCGGCCAGGTGTGGACGTGGGGTGGAAATTCTGCCGGACTCCGCCGGGAAACATCTGCTGCCATCGGTAGTGCAATACTTCAAAGGCAAGCCGCCACTGGTAGGCGCCGAAGCAAAGCTGGCATCACTAGGTAATCCGGCCAACACTATTGTTTCGGTCAAGCGCCTGCTGGGCAAAAGCGCAGCCGAGATACGCGCCAGCGATCGTTTTGGCAAATACCAGCTTGATGCTTCCCGCGATGAAAACGCGCCGGCAATTCTGACTGTGGCTGGCACAAAAGATCCGGTGGAAGTGTCAGCCGATATTCTGCGAGTGCTGGTGAAGCGCGCCGAAGAATGCATGCGGGGAGAGTTGGAGGGCGCAGTCATTACTGTCCCGGCCTATTTTAACGATGCCCAACGCCAACAAACTCGGGATGCGGCCCGGCTGGCTGGCCTCAATGTACTGCGGTTATTGAATGAACCAACCGCTGCTGCTGTAGCCTATGGTCTGGAGAGCAAGGACCAGGGCAATGTCATTGTCTTCGATCTGGGTGGAGGTACCTTCGATGTTTCTCTGCTGAGTTTGCAAAAAGGTGTCTTTGAAGTGTTGGCCACCGGGGGTGACACCTCCCTGGGGGGAGATGATTTTGATTATTTACTGGCCGACTGGATTGCCTCCCAGGCAATGCCTGAAAAGACCCTGGATGCAAGGAGCCATGGAGAGCTACTGCATTATGCCAATGAAGTAATACATCGCTTGAGCGAGGGCGAAGCAGTAACCCTCGACAGCGGTAACTGGACTGTGTCCCTTGACACACCGCAATTTGCCGAACTCGCCAAAGACTTGATAGCACGCACTATTAATATCTGCCGTAGAGTGCTGCGCGATGCAGCGCTGCCAGTTGCTGCAATTGACAATATTATTCTGGTTGGTGGTGCCACTCGCATGCCTGTTATCCGGGACGCCGTCGCCGACTTCTTCGGTAAGCCACCCCTGACCGACATCGACCCGGATAGAGTCGTGGCCATCGGTGCCGGTATTCAGGCGGATGTACTAATAGGCAACAAATCGGCGGACAATTTTTTGCTGCTCGATGTCAATCCCCTGTCGCTGGGTATCGAAACCATGGGTGAGCTCGTGGAGAAAATAATTCCCCGCAATACGACGATCCCAGTATCGCGGGCCCAGGAATTCACCACCTTCAAAGACGGTCAGAGCGCCATGATTCTGCATGTAGTGCAAGGCGAGCGGGAGTTGGTAAGCGATTGCCGTTCGCTGGCTCGCTTCGAATTGCGCGGCATACCCCCGATGGTGGCAGGTGCCGCCAAGATTCGGGTTACGTTTCAGGTGGATGCCGATGGTTTGCTGAGCGTGAATGCTGAAGAACTCAGCACCGGGAAGAGTTCTGAGATTCAAGTGAAGCCGAGCTTTGGTCTGGATGCGGGGTCGATTGAACAGATGCTGAAGGCGTCCCATGAACATGCCCATAACGATATGGAGTTGCGGGCTCTGAAAGAGGCGCAACTGGAAGCGACGCAATTGATCGATGCGATCGAGGCGGCGAAACAGGTCGACTCTGATCTGCTGGATGCAGCAGATTCTGCCCGCATTGCAACGGCTATGGACGAACTCAAGTTGGCCATGGAAAAAAGTGGTAGTAATCGTATCCATGAACTGGTTGAAAAACTGAATCGGGTGAGCAGTGATTTTGCTGCCCGTCGCATGGATCTTCGTATTGGTGAGGCGCTCAGGGGAGTATCTATCGATAATGTGAGACATGCCGGTGAGGCTACGGAACAATCCACTGAATGAGACATCTGGGATACTGACACCACTTATGCCGAAACTGATATTCCTTCCACATGAAATAATTTGCCCGGAAGGAGCGGAGATTGATGCGCAGCCGGGCGAGACCATTCTCAATGCGGCGCTGGCCAATAAGATTGCCATAGAACACGCCTGTGAGAAGTCCTGTGCCTGCACCACTTGCCATATCATCGTGCGAGAAGGCTTTGATTCTCTTGAGGAAGCCGAGGAAAACGAGGAAGACTACCTGGACAAGGCCTGGGGACTGGAGCCAGAGTCACGCCTCAGCTGTCAGGCGCTGATAAGCGATGAAGACCTGGTTATCGAAATACCCAAGTACACCATCAATATGGTGTCGGAGGATCACTAGAATGAAATGGACAGATGTGTACGACATTGCAATCGAGCTGGCTGATGGCCACCCGGACACAGATCCTCAGTATGTCAATTTTGTTGAGCTGCGAAACTGGGTCCTGGAACTGGATGATTTTGATGATGATCCGGACCATTGTGGTGAGAAAATACTGGAAGCAATTCAGGCGGCCTGGATTGCCGAAATAGCCGACTAATATCCTGAAATACAGGGCTTTTTCTGCTTCTATTTCGCCCGTATTTCGAGCCAGAAAAGCGTACAAATTCGTGGCATAACCACGTATAATGCGCGCACTTTTGCACACTGAATATTGAGGTTTAGGATGGCGGTCGAACGTACTCTTTCCATAATCAAACCGGATGCGGTAGCCAAGAATGTGATTGGTGAAATCTACGGCCGTTTTGAGAAAGCCGGGCTGAAAATTGCGGCTGCCAAGATGTTGCAGCTCAATGATGAATCAGCCGGTGGATTCTATGCAGAGCACAAGGGTAAGCCATTCTATGCCGATCTGATCGAATTCATGACATCAGGGCCGGTAATGGTGCAGGTACTCGAAGGTGAAGGTGCCGTTATGCTCAACCGTGAGCTGATGGGTGCTACCAATCCTGCCGAGGCAGAACCCGGTACTATCCGGGCAGATTTCGCCAAGTCTATCGATGCCAATGCTGTCCATGGATCGGACTCAACGAATTCAGCTGAGCGCGAAGTCAGCTACTTTTTTTCCGACGAAGAGATCTGTTCCTGAAGCGAATCGCCCTCTGGGTAATTTAAGCATGACGGCAACAAATGTTCCAAACCTGGCTGGGATGAGCCGGGAAAATCTGCGATCCCTGTTTGCCAAGCTTGGGGAGAAGCCATTTCGGGCCGAACAAGTCATGAAGTGGATACATCAGCGTGGTGTGCTGGATTTCGACACCATGACCGATATCAGCAAAGACCTTCGGGAACGCCTCAAACAGACCACGGAAATTCGCCTTCCCACAATTCTCGAAGACTATGTCTCTGACGATGGCAGTCACAAATGGATTGTTAAAGTGGCCAGTGGCAGCAAGGTGGAGATGGTATTTATCCCCGAAGCCGGTCGCGGCACGCTCTGTGTCTCTTCACAGGCTGGCTGTTCTCTGGATTGCAGTTTTTGTGCAACCGGTAAACAGGGTTTTGACAGTAATTTGAGCAGTGCGGAAATTATCGGGCAACTCTGGTGGGCTAACCAGAAACTCGGTGCCTTCGAAGCTGGCATAGAACGCCCGGTCAGCAATGTGGTCATGATGGGAATGGGCGAGCCGCTGCTAAATTTCGATAATGTTATGGAGGCGGTGAACCTGATGATGGATGATTGCGCCTACGGACTATCCAAGCGCAAGGTTACTATCAGTACTTCAGGTGTGGTTCCGGCTATTGATCGGATGAAGGATTTCACCGATGCCTCAATCGCTATCTCACTGCATGCACCAAATGATGAATTACGCAGTCAGCTGGTGCCAATCAACAAAAAATATCCCATCAGCGAGCTGTTCCGGTCAGTGCGCGCCTATATGGCCAGTCTGCCGGACAAGCGGGTGCCCGTCATCGAATACACGCTTATCGCCGGGATCAATGACCATCGCCAGCACGCGCGCGACCTGGCGGTATTGCTGGAAGATTTTCCCTGCAAGATAAACCTGATTCCCTTTAATCCTTTCAGTCTGAGCGATTATCGCCGTCCCAGTGGCTCTTCGGTGACCAATTTTCGCCAGATTTTGCAGAAAGCTGGTTATACGGTAACTGTGCGCACAACCCGAGCAGATGACATCGGGGCTGCCTGCGGCCAGTTGGTGGGAGAGGTGACGGATCAGACGCGGCGTAGTGAGCGGCGCAAAAATGCCGCCAGCCGGGCAAAAGGACAGGCAGATGGCACTGGAAAAGCCTTCGAGTCTACTGATAATCTGGCCGTTACGGCCGACAGACTATAGTGGAAGGTTGCTAATTCATGGCTTTTATCACTTTAGAACAAGCTGGCTCGTCCAGCGGCAGAGTTTTTCGATTCCTGGCGGTGGCATTCGCTACCTGTCTCCTGACGTCCTGCATAACCACAACCACTGGCGGGTTCAATGTTAAACCCTCAGAAGAGCAGGCGCTTCAGGACTATATTCAGCTCGCCATCGCTTACTATGATGCCAATGATCTGACGGGAGCCAGGCGTCACGTCAACAATGCCATGGATCTGAATGACCGGCATACGGATGTCTACACCATGCTGGCATTGATCTTCCAGCGAGAAGGAGACTTTGCGGAAGCGGAAGACAATTTCCGGCGTGCCATCAGCCTGGATCGCAACAATTCCAGAGCGCGCAATAATTACGCGGTGTTGTTGTTCAGCATGGAGCGCTTCGAAGACGCCTTCGAGCAAATGGAGCTTGTTGCTGCTGATTCTAACTATGAGGGCCGCGCAATCGCTTTCGAAAACCTGGGTCGGGCGGCGCTACGATCAGGTCGCCGTACCGAAGCAGAGACGGCTTTCTCGCGCGCACTGCAGCTGAATGCCAATCTCTATGTCTCGTCATTAGAACTGGCGCTGCTCAGATTCGAGAATCAGGACTGGCCCGGCGCTCGAAGCTCCTTTCAGCAGTACTTGACGACAGTGGGCTTCTACAACATTCCTTTTACTCCGCGCGCCTTACTGGCGGGAATCCAGATCGAGGGCATGTTTCAGAATACCGAGATTGTGAAAAATTTTTCGCTAATATTGTCTACTCTCTATCAGGATTCTCCCGAGTTCGAAAAATACCAGAGGCTGACCGATGCAAACTGAGCAGCAAGCAGAACTGCTGTCTGATGAGGTTGGTGAGCAGGAGTCAAAACCTTCTGCTGGTGAGATATTGCTACAAGCGAGATTGATCCGAGGATTCAGCGAGAAAGAAGTTGCTGATCGCCTGCACATAACAATGCATTACGTTAAGGCGCTTGAAGCGGACAGATATGAAAAGCTACCTGGCGCCGTTTTTGCAAAAGGCTATATCAAGAGTTATGCCCTGATACTGGACCTTGATCCAGAAATGGTGCTGGAGCGCTATACCGAGTTTACTAACCAAGCTTTGGAGCAGGAAGCCAGTAGGCAACGAGTACGCCGCCGGCGCGATAAGAATAGACCCTGGGTGATAGTCAGTGTTGTCGTGTTTATTGGTGGTTTTGCAGGGTTATGGGCCTACAATAGTTTCTTTGCTGACATCGACACGGATAGCTCTACCACGCCCCTTGTAGATGCTAGAGACATTCAGGATTTGGGGGTTGCCGCTACGCCCGCACGGATAGCTGCTCAACCCGCGGTGGCAGAAACCGTGGTAATACAACCGCCTACGCAGGCAATTAGTTCACCAGCGATAGAACCGGAAGCTAGCCCAGATCTGCCGACTGCCTTAAGTATTCTTGCTGAGGATGCGCGCTCTGTACCGGCGCAAACGGCAACAGATACGCCAGACATGAAAGCAGCCACGACAGACACACTTCCTGCAGAGGAAGTTGGCAATGAACCAGCCCAACGGCTGATTGAAATCGGTGCCGCCGGGGAAGATGTGCTGCAAATCTCTTTCAGTGATGAAAGTTTTATTGAAGTGAATGACCGTCTGGATAACCGGATTCACCGGGGAGTGCAACGCAAGGGAGACATCGTGCAGATTACCGGCAGTGCACCATTTACTATTCTGTTAGGAGACGCTCCCTTCACTCGCCTCACTTTCAACGGAACCGAAATCGACGTCTCTGATGATATTCGCATCGACAACTCAGCCCGTCTGACTGTAGGCTTGTAGTTTCGTTGACGACCCCATGAAAGCACACCCCCATATTGTTCGCCGCAAGACTCGCCAGATCATGGTTGGCAATGTCCCTGTTGGGGGCAATGCACCTATTTCTGTGCAGAGCATGACCAACACGGAAACTACCGACGTCGAAGCTACGCTGGAGCAGATTAACCGGCTGGTGGCAGCCGGTGTGGATATTGTCAGGGTGTCGGTTCCAACCATGGACGCAGCCGAGGCGTTCAAGAAGATCAGGAGCCGGGTTGCCGCGCCTCTGGTTGCGGATATTCATTTCGACTATCGCATTGCACTGCAAGTCCTGGAGTATGGAGTCGATTGTCTGCGCATCAATCCAGGCAATATTGGCAGTGAAGAACGGATTCGCGCGGTTATCGACAGCGCCAAAGACAAAGGCATTCCTCTGCGAATCGGAGTCAACGCTGGTTCGCTGGGCAAGGCCTTGTTGCGAAAGTACAAGGAACCGTCGGCAAATGCGATGGTCGAGTCGGCACTCAACCAGATCGAAATTCTCGATAAGCTGGATTTTCAAAATTTCAAAATTAGTCTGAAGGCGTCGGAAATATTTATGACGCTGGCAGCCTATCGTGGACTAGCCGATCAGATTGAGCAGCCCTTTCATCTCGGCATTACCGAGGCAGGTGGACTGCGCTCGGGTACGGTGAAGTCTGCTATCGGCCTGGGTGCCTTGCTGATGGAAGGCATCGGTGACACGATTCGAGTTTCGTTGGCGGCAGACCCGGTGGAAGAAGTAAAGGTGGGGTTTGATATTCTCAGATCGCTGGGATTGCGGCACAAGGGAGTGAACCTGGTGGCCTGCCCGAGTTGTTCGCGACAAAATTTCGATGTGATCTCGGTAGTTAACGAACTGGAGACTCGATTGGAAGACATAACCACTCCAATCGATGTGGCAGTAATTGGGTGTATCGTAAACGGACCGGGCGAAGCGAAAGTGGCGGAGATCGGGCTTACGGGTGCCAGTCCCAACAATCTGGTTTACGTGGACGGGATTCCCGACCACAAGATCAACAATGACAGTCTGGTGGACGAACTCGAAGAGATGGTTCGTCAACGAGTCGCCCGAAAACTGGACGAGGAAAAAGACATTATTGCCTCGGGTTAAGCTCAACCTCGAATCCAGAGCGTTCCGAACACGCAGGCAGCACAGCATTATGGCGAAATTACAAGCAATCCGGGGAATGAATGACATTCTTCCCCAGCAGTCATTGAGTTGGCAGTACCTCGAGACAGTGTTTCAGCAAGTCGTCAGGCGTTGCGGTTATCAGGAGATTCGATTTCCAGTTCTGGAACACACAGAACTCTTCAAGCGCTCCATCGGTGAAGTCACCGACATCGTCGAAAAAGAAATGTACAGCTTTGACGATCGTAATGGCGACAATTTGAGCCTGCGACCGGAAGGCACAGCCGGGTGTGTACGGGCCGCCGACCAGCATGGTCTGCTCTACAACCAGCAACAGCGACTCTGGTATGCCGGACCGATGTTTCGTCACGAACGCCCGCAGAAAGGTCGCTACCGGCAATTCCATCAATTCGGAGTGGAAGCCTTTGGCATGGCGGGGCCAGATATTGACGCCGAAATTCTGCAGTTATCAGCCAGTCTCTGGCAGGAACTGGATCTTGGTGAGTATTTGACACTGGAGATCAACAATATCGGCAGTGCTGAAGACCGCAAGCGTTACAGCATCGCGCTCTCTGAGTTTCTCCAGTTGCGAGTCGACCAGCTAGATGAGGATGCCCGCCAGCGCATGCATACCAATCCGCTGCGCGTGTTGGACAGCAAGAGTCTGCAAGTACAGGAAGCGCTGCAGGGATGTCCACAGCTCGAAAGCTTCGTCAATGACGAGAGCAGACAACATTACCAGCAACTGCAGGCCTTGCTTGGGTCAGCAGGGATCGAATTTCGAGAGAATCCTCGCCTGGTTCGCGGGCTCGATTACTATAACTTTTGTGTCTACGAATGGACAACCGATACTCTCGGTGCCCAGGGTGCAGTATGTGGTGGTGGCCGCTATGACTCTCTGGTTGAGATGTTGGGAGGCAAAGCGACGTTGGCTGCCGGCTTCGCCATCGGTGTCGAGCGGCTGGTGCTTATGTTGGAATCTCTGGACAAGATCCCTGCCGAGGCACGCCAGCCGATCGATATTTACCTCCTCGCGGTTGGTGACAACCTGGGTCAGCAGAGTCTTCAACTCGCCCAGCTACTGCGTGCTCACTATCCCCAATTAGGCATTGTGAGCCATTGTGGTGGTGGCAAATACAATAGTCAGTTGAAACGCGCGTTTAATTCTGGTGCGCGGCTGGCAGTTGTACTGGAGCGTGATGAACCTGGGAAGGAACTCCTTGGCAACGTAAAAATTCGCCGATTGGACGATTCCGCCGAATCGGAAACGGTTGAGATCACTGAAATAATCCCCAAACTGGCCGAATTTCTCTAAATTTCAGGTAGCTAAGGCCCGATATTCGTGCCTCCGGGCACACAAACGGGTAGAATTAGCGCCCTTCGTTGGAACCAATCCAGGCATTTCCGATCAGAACGGTTGTAATAACAGGAGTAAGTCGTGGCAATTAACGCGGCAGAAGAAGAGAGTATTGAAGCTCTCAAGAAATGGTGGGATGAGAACGGCAAGCAATTGCTGCTATTTATTGTTGTTGTCTTTGCCAGCTATACCGGCTGGCTCGTGTGGCAAAACTCCCGGGCCGCAACGCTTGAGGCTGCCTCTGATCTCTATGAAGAGATCTTATCCCTGGCCATCACTGAACCTGGGTTGCCGGTTACCGAACAGCAGAACCGCGAGATCCGGGCGCTTGCCGCGCAACTGAAGGCCGACTATGGGGATACTGTTTATGCCATGTATGGCTCCCTGTTTGCCGCTCAGCAATTCATCGCCAACAAGGATCTTGACGGTGCTGAAGACACCCTGCAATGGATACTTGATAATGAGCAGGACGGCTTGTTCAGCAAGACAGAAGAAGGCTTGCTACTAACTGCGAACCTGCGACTCGGCAGGGTGATTCTGGCCAAGGGCGAGGCGGAACGCGCGCTAACCCTGGTGAACACCATCGATCCCAAGTCTTTTGAGGCGGGATTTTCCGAACTTCGCGGTGACATCTATGTCACGATGGGGAGGATAGTCGATGCGCGGGATGCTTACATCGCTGCCCAGGAGGCAGGTTCGAATAGCGACGGCTTGCGCATGAAGCTGAATGATCTGTCGGACTCTATTTAGGAATTGACACGGTAATCATCATGTTGTCTGAAACCCGCAGTAAAAGTTACTCAGCTACCGTCGTCTACCGGGCCGTATTCAGTTGCCTTTTGTTGTTCGGACTGAATTCCTGTAGCTCTATCAGCTGGAATCCGCTCAATTGGTTCGCCGATGATGAGGTGAACCCACCCACGGATCTGCAAACAATCCAGTCTGAGGTGACTCTGCGTAGTGTATGGAGTGTGAGCGTCGGCAATGGGCAGGGAGATAACTATACAAAGATTACTCCCGCCATCGATGGCGAGCTGATTTTCGCCGCCAGTGAGAATGGCAATATAGCTGCCATAAACAGGCGTACCGGCGCGGTACTCTGGCGCAATCGTCTGCGCAGCACCATCATCACTGGTGGCTTAGGCGCGGGCGCTGGATTGGTGCTGTTTGGTACTGAAGATGCCGAAGTGGTAGCGCTCAGTCAGGTCGATGGAGAAATTATTTGGCGCACGGCAGTTTCCAGTGAAGTACTGGCACCGCCACAAACCAATGGCGATGTGGTAGTAGCTCAGACTGTAGATGACAAGCTTGTGGCTCTTGATCGGGCAAGCGGAGTACAACGCTGGATTTATGAAGCAACACTGCCAGCATTAACCTTGCGAGGCACCAGCAAGCCACTAATTACGCCCAATGGTAGGGTTATTGCCGGGTTCAGCAATGGCACGCTGATTTCGGTTGCTGCTGAAGATGGAGTCTGGCAGTGGGAAGAGCGGGTAGCAATTCCCGAGGGACAGTATGATATTGACCGTGTTATCGATGTAGATGGTGATCTCTTGCTTGATGGCAACCGGGTACTGGCTTCCAGTTATCAGGGCAATCTCATGGCCTTCGACATCGCGACAGGTCGAATCGTCTGGGGGCGGGAGGCATCAAGTTATCATGGCATCGCACTGGGATTTGGTAATCTTTACTATTGTGATGACACCAGCCGCATCGTGGCCGTTCGTAACAATAGCAGTGAAGTGATTTGGGAAAATGAGGACCTGGCATATAGAGCCATCACCGCGCCCAGAGCATTCAATAACTATGTTGCCGTTGCAGATTTTGAGGGGTACCTGCATTTACTCTCCCAGATTGATGGGCGAATAGTGGGCAGAACCCGGATCGACAATGATGGGGTCAGGGCTAATCTTTTGTCTGTAAATGAAATGCTCTATGTTTTTGGTAATAGCGGCAGATTAACCGCGCTGTCCGTACAATAAATTCAGAAAATCTTCGATCACACTATAGAAGGTCGAAGCAGTCTTCTTCCACACAGGCTCCTTAAACCATGAGGCCAGTCATCGCCCTCGTTGGACGTCCCAATGTCGGCAAGTCCACACTCTTTAATCGATTGACGCGTTCTCGCGACGCCATCGTTGCGAACATCCCGGGGCTTACCCGCGATCGGCAGTACGGTGGGGGCAGTGTCGACGGTAAATCCTTCATCGCTATCGATACAGGAGGTATTACCGGTTACGAAGACGGTATCGATTTCAAGATGGCTGCCCAATCCCTGCTAGCCATCGATGAGGCGACTATCTGCCTGTTCCTGGTAGATGCCCGCGACGGATTGACGCCGGACGATAGCAAAATTGTCGATTATCTTCGTAAGCACAACAAACAAAGCTACCTGCTTGTAAACAAGGTTGATGGACTCGACCCCGATCAGGCCATGGCGGAATTCTATTCCCTGGGCATGGCAGAGGTATTTCCGGTCACGGCCACCCAGGGGCGCGGTGTCACGAGCATGCTCACCGCTGTGCTCAAGGGAGTGGCTCCGGATATTGACGAGGATGCAGCCACAGCCGAGGAAGCCGGCATCAAGATAGCGATTGCCGGTCGGCCCAACGTGGGCAAGTCCACCCTGGTCAATCGCATGCTTGGCGAGGATCGTGTCGTGGTTTTCGATCAGCCGGGCACTACGAGAGATAGCGTCTATATACCCTTCGAGAGAAGGGGTAAGAGATACACGCTTATCGACACGGCCGGAATCCGGAAACGAGGCAAGACAACGGAGACCGTAGAGAAATTTTCAGTTGTCAAGTCATTGCAGGCGATCCAGGATGCCAACGTGGTAGTACTGCTGGCCGACGCTCGCGAGGGCATAGTCGAGCAGGATTTGCACCTGCTGGGCTATGTTGTCGAAACCGGCAGGGCACTGGTGATTGCCATCAATAAGTGGGACGGCATGGAGGAGGGAGAGAAGGACTGGATCAAATCCGAGATCAGAAGGCGCTTCACGTTCGTCGATTTCGCCAAGATTCATTTCATATCTGCCCTGCATGGCACTGCCGTAGGTGACCTGTACAAATCGATTCATAAAGCCTATGACTCTGCAAACATGAAATTGACTACCCACCGGCTCACTCAGTTACTCCAGGATGCGATCGCCGATCATGCTCCACCCATAGTAAATGGTCGCCGAATCCAGCTGCGCTATGCTCACGCGGGCGGGCAGAACCCTCCGATAATTGTGATTCACGGCAAGCAGACCAGCAAACTGCCCGGCCATTACAGCCGCTACCTGGAAAAAACCTTTCGGAAGAGTTTAAAGTTGGAAGGAACACCTGTGCGCATTGAATTGCGCAGTGACGATAATCCTTTTGTAAAAGGTGAGGAAAATCTCAATCAGAAGCAGGTAGCGAGAAAACGCCGAATTAAGAAAAATCGCAAACAAATAGAACGCTAAGAACTTATGAGTATCACTATTGAACATATCCGGCAAGCCGCGGCACGTCTCGAAGGGATTGCGATCAGAACGCCCTTGTTACAGAACAAAATTTTGAATGAACGCTTGAATGCACAGGTGTTTATCAAGCCAGAGTGCCTGCAACACATCGGTGCCTTCAAATTTCGCGGTGCCTATAATCGCCTGAGTCAACTCAATGAAGCGCAACACGCACTCGGAGTGGTCGCATTCTCATCGGGAAACCACGCCCAGGGTGTCGCGCTGGCAGCCAGGATGTTGGGGATGAAGGCGACGATCGTCATGCCCAGCGATGCACCGGCGCTGAAACTGGAAGGCACTAAACAGCTAGGCGCTCAAGTGCGCCCCTATGATCGAAAGACCGAATCCCGTGAAGAGATAGCGGCCGAGATTGCTGCTAACACGGGTGCGACTTTGGTACCGGCATTCGACGATGCGGACATCATCGCCGGTCAGGGCACTTGCGGTCTGGAAATCATGGAGCAATTAGCTGCGCTCGGTAAGCAGCCAAACCTTGTGCTCGCTCCCTGCGGCGGTGGTGGCTTGATGGCGGGTGTCAGCAGTGCGGTGAAGGCATTGTCTCCTGACACATCGGTCTACGGTGTTGAACAAGAGAATTACGATGATCATTTCCTGTCCAGGCAGGCAGGAAAACGAGTGAAGGTTGATGGCAGCATTCCCACGCTGTGTGATGCGTTGATGGCCACGACTCCTGGAGAACTAACCTGGTCCATTAATAGCAGGACTGTGGATGACTTTATAGTGGTAACCGAAGACGAGATCGTGTTCGCTATTTCATTTGCGTTTCGCTACCTGAAACTGGTTGTGGAACCCGGAGGGGTGGTACCGCTGGCGGCACTCCTGGCCAACAAGCTGGATGTGAAGCGCGCTACGGTGGCGATAGTTCTCTCCGGTGGCAATATTGACAGCAAAACCTTCGCAAGCTGCCTGCAGAAGTATCCATCTCCCCACTAAGCCGCATTTCAGCAGTGCGCATTTTTACGGAGCAAATGTGACTATGACAGCTTTCAGATCCTTTATTTCATTCGTATTAGTTATAACGACTGCCTTGTTATCCCTGGCCGTGTTAGCCCAGGACGAAGAGCAATGCAGCGCGACACTGCAGTGTGAGTCTTCCTGGCTAAGTCTGAGCGACGCACAGCGCACGGCCGTGTTTGAGTTCGCAGAAGACTACAAGGCATTTATTCACTTGGCTCGCACGGAACTAAGTTTCGTTGTAGAGGCTATAGCGTTTGCCGAAGAAAATGGATTCGAACGCCTCACCGCAACGACTCGCTTGACAGCGGGTACCCGTATCTTCGAGGTGAATCGCGATCGCACGATCAGCCTGATCGTGATCGGGCAGGAATCCATGCGTGAAGGCTTTCATGTCATCGGTTCACATATCGATTCCCCGCGCCTGGACTTGAAAGGCCGTCCTCTGTATGAAAAGAACGAATTTGCGCTGTTCCAGACTAATTATCACGGCGGGCTCAAGTATCACCAATGGACCAACTTACCGCTGGCTCTGATGGGGCGCATTGACAAGAAGGACGGCAGCACCGTTTCGGTGTCGGTCGGGCTGAATCCGGAGGATCCCGTATTCATGATTCCCGAACTGTCTCCGCATGTGGATCGGGAGCGCAATTCGCAGTCCCTGGGTGATTTTATTGGTCCTGAAGACCTCGATCCGGTGATCGCGCATATCCCCGGGCAGGATACCGATGTCATCGAGCAAGTGCTGGTATTGCTGAATCAACAATACGGTATCACTCGCGCCGACCTGGTATCGGCGGAGCTTGCCCTGGTGCCAGCTGGGCCGCCGCGCGACATGGGCTTCGACCGCGGACTGATTACTGCCTACGGTCAGGATGATCGTCTGGCCTCCTATGCGGCGATGCGAGCGATCGCTGAGATCCCGAATCCGCAGAAGACCACTATGGCCTTTCTGGTCGACAATGAAGAAGTTGGTAATCGGAACAATACCGGAGCCCGGTCGGAGCATTTTGCTGATCTGTTATCTCGCCTGTTATATGCCGAGCTGGGAGAGGCTTACCGGGAACCGATGTTTCGCAATGCCCTGCGCAATACCCGTTTCGTTTCCATCGATGTAAACCCGGGCGTAAATCCGATGAACCCGGGTGCCTGGGAATTGGGTAACGCACCGAAGCTGGGTTACGGAGTGAATCTGAAGCTGTACGGTCAGGGCAACAACGCGAATTCCGAATTCGTGGCCTGGACTCGACAGTTGCTCGACAGCAACGGCGTGCCCTGGCAGACGAGTACCTATAAAGTTGGCAGTGCCGGTGGAGGTACCATCGGCGGTGAATTCTCCAGCCAGAACATCGAAGTCATCGATTTTGGCGTACCGCTTCTGTCGATCCACACTCCCTTCGCCGTGAGCTCAAAGGTTGATATTTACAATCTTTATCGGGCGGCCCTGGCCTTCTATGCATTTCAGGATTAACGCGGGGTGAATGATTCACTTCACGAATCTGCTGCGTCGCCGGCACAAATAAGTTACCAGCACCTGGGATTCGGAATTACCTGCATCGACACGCTATTGCATCGACCCGGGCTGGCTTGCTGCTACCTGATCGAACATGAAGGCATGGCGGGATTTATCGATACCGGTACGAATAATTCGATTCCCATCCTGCTGGAAGTGTTGAGGCGCAAAGGCATTTCCAGGGAGCGAGTCGCCTATATAATGCCAACCCATGTCCATCTGGATCATGCTGGGGGTTGCGGTGGATTGATGCAGGAGTTCCCCAATGCTGAGCTGCTCGTTCATCCACGCGGTGCTCGCCACCTGATCGACCCCGCCCGATTGGTGCAGGGTTCCCTGAAAGTATACGGACCAGCCGACTTGGCTGACAAGTTCGGTGAGTTGCTTCCGGTTGCTTCTGATCGCGTCAGAGAAATGCCTGATGAGAGCGAGCTGGATTTTAATGGCCGCAAGCTGCTCTTCCTGGATACGCCCGGTCACGCCAGGCATCACTACTGCCTATATGATGAACTGAGCCAGGGTGTCTTCACGGGAGATTCGTTTGGTGCCAGTTATCCGGAGTTAAATTCTGGTCGGGCACGCTTCATATTTCCTCCCAGTACACCCGTGCAATTTGATCCGCCAGTATGGATTGCAACACTGGATCGGTTAATGAGTTTCAAACCGTCCAGGATTTTCGTCACCCACTTTGGTATGCATGAAGAAGTTGATGTGCTCGGAGAGCAATTAAAACGGGGAATCAAGGATTACGCAGATACGGCACTGGAGTTTGTCGCTGCGGAAAATCGTGAAGAGCGGATTTGTCAGGCTATTCTGCAAGCCAGCATTAATTATCTGCTGGATCAGCACTGTGGTTTAGATGTGCCTGCAATCAAGCAATTGATCCAGCTTGATATGGAGCTCAATGCCAAGGGTCTGGAGCACTGGCTGGTGACCCAGGAATCGTAGTGAATTGGCAGAGATTTCGATTTTCTATCTAAGTTCAGGAATTCTGTTTCATCTTTTCCTTGTGTTTCTCCCGTCGCCGTTCAGCTAGCCAGTAGTCCGCACTAACCGGACCAGGACCAAATGTAAACAGGATCAAGTAGGTGAGAAAGTACATCGCCGCCAGTTCGCCGTTGTTCAGGGTAGGAAACCAGGCAATATGGGCAATCAAATAGGCCATCAACATATTCAACATGGCGACAAACGCAATAAGATGAGCCCATAAACCGACTAAAATCAGCAGACCTCCAAACAGCTCGATGCTCCCTGCCAGAAACAGTGCATTTACTTCAAATGGCATTGGAAATGAAATTACGTCGCCGATATTCACAGTAGTAATGCCTCCACCCATAAATGGTTGTGGATTCTCACCGAAAAGTTTGCCATATCCATGGGTCATATACATCGCGGAAACTAACACACGAAATAGGGTCCAGCTGGCATCCTGTGATTTTTCGCCGAATCGTCCGAATAAATTATTTATTTTGTAGATCATCTATTTTCTCCTGAAATCAGAAATTTCCTGCCTTCAGATTATTATTAGTGCAAAATGGCGAGCTTGTTTGTTAATTTGTAAGCTCAGCCGAGTATTCTACTCAGGTAATCGCAATTTGGCTAAGAAGTTTCTCATAATCAAAGTTGGCAACACGGTTGAATCTTTGCTCGATCAGGGCTGTGATTTTGAGGATTGGTTTATTGCAGGATTAGGGCTGGAACCTGGTGAGGTCCTGGTCTGCTCCTTGCATCTCGGAGAATCACTCCCCCCAATCGACTCAGTGCTCGGTATCGTTATCACAGGATCCGCAGCTTATGTCACCGAAGAAGAACCCTGGAATTTCATCGGTGCTGACTTTATCCGGGTAGCGCATCAGCGTGCTATTCCCATGCTGGGTGTGTGTTACGGCCATCAACTCATTGCCTGGACCTTCGGTGGACGCGTTGACTTCCACCCGGAAGGCAGGGAGATCGGGACCGTGTCTATCCGATTAACTGCCGCTGGGAAGGAAGACGCTTTACTGGGTGAATTGCCCGACCCTTTTATTGCCCAGGCATCACATAAGCAATCGGTCATGCAACTTCCGGACGGGGCCGTGCACCTGGCGGCAAATGAATTCGATGTGCATCATGCTTTTCGACTGGGCACCAGCACCTGGGGTGTCCAGTTTCACCCGGAATTTGATGACGATATAATTCGCGCTTATCTGCTGGAGCGTCGAGAGACATTGTTGGCAGAAGGGCTGGATGTAGAAGCATTGTTGAATGCCGTAGCACCGACACCCCAGGCCGGTGCCCTGCTGCGGAGTTTCGCCCGCTTCGCACAAAATTTAGTCTGAGGCCTCAATCGGCCGCCGATCCCTCGAATTCCTCGTTCACGACCTCAGTTATTCGTGCCCGGCTCGGGCTGGCCAGTAAGCGGCCGTTGATGAACACCGCAGGGGTAGAGCGAACTCCTGAAGAATTGCCGCCGCGTTGGTCATTGCGGATTTTCTGAATGACTTCATTCGATTCCACGTCAGCCAGGAGTTGATCGACGTCGAGATCCAATTCCAGAGCGTAGCTCTCAAACTCGCCAGCAACACTGGGAAGCCCTGCCCAGATTGCCTGGGTGGCGAAAAGATAGTCATGCATTTCCCAGAAACGGCCCTGTTTTCCAGCGGCCTCTGCGAACAGTGCTGCCTCCCATGAATGAGGATGGGTATTGGTAATGGGAAAATGCCGGAAGATAAGATGTGCCTTGTCACGGATGCTCGGCCACAGTTGGGTCATAGTCTGGTGTTCGGTTGCGCAGGCCGGGCATTGAAAGTCGGCGTACACGACGATCGAGACCGGTGTATCCAGGCGGCCGCGAATGTGATCGTTGTCAGCCACTTCAACCGGAGAATAGGTCGGGCCCTGGCTGAAGAGCGTGTACAACACAAATACCAGGAGTATGGGGAAGACGCCGAATCCAGCGATCTTCAACATCAGGTTGCGGGTCTGCTCCCGCTGCTTGGCCACCTGTTGTTTCTGTTCTTTTATCTTGCGTTGCTGTTCTCGTTTTCCCATCTCAATTAAAACCTGTCGCGACATACGTGAGTAGCAATCCAGCCACTGAGGCTCGACAATCGGATAATTTACCTAAAAGCGGGCCGCAATGGTAGCAGCAGGGAAGGCCAGGTTGGTTAACCCAGAGAATCAGAGGAGGGAGTAGTAGATCAGGAAGCCATACGCAAGCTTGCAGCCGATATGAATAGCCTGATCCTGATGCATGGTAATCCAGCCTTCACACTTGGAGAAATCGGTGATCCAGTGTATGACAGTCTCCACGATCCCCAGTAGCAAACTGTTGGTTATCAGGTAGACAACGCCGCCATGGACCAGCGAGTGCGCGGTTAGCCAGTACCACCACACCGGGAACAGGCTGTGTTCCATGTCATGGATCTTGTCATTGCGATTCTTGCCATAACCCATCGCTTCCGGCTGCAATACGAAATCTGCCATTGCATGGCCGAATAACAGCAGGAACAGAATTTCAATAAGGGGCATGTAGTATATCTCCAGCAAAAACAAGTCAACTAATCCAACCCAAACTTAATTTTGCCAGCGCAATCAATGTTCGAAAAACAGAGGCAATCTCGCCTGAATTGGATGATGCCCCTGATCTTAAGCAATTCTGATACCAACGAAACGCATTCTATTATCAATCTGCTAGCCGCTTCACAGATTCAGTCCAACTTGTCCCTATATTGTCCCGCCCAAATTTTAGATTCGACTTAACGTATTGAATTTTAATAATTTTGTAAAAAAAACCTACACTGCAAAATCCGTGGCATTGTGACTCTAATGCGTGCTTAGTGACCAAATCTGACACAGTATACATCGGCGAGATTTGTCGCCAAACAGCTCCAGTTATCTCCAGCATTGGGTGAGGCCCATAGATTGCCGCTGGTAGAACCCATCATCAGGGTTTCCCCGTCCTCGTCTACTTCCAGACAGTGACGATAAATCAGGTCATAACTGTGTTCTTGTGGAAGTCCTTCACCGAGTGCTTCAAAACTCTTACCGCCATCTCGTGTACGGTTAACCACCAGTCGGTTATCCACCGGTATCCGGCACTCGTCTTTGATTGCCGGTACGAACCAGGCCGCATCCTTGTCCGTGGGATGTACAGCCAGCGCAAAGCCGAATCCGGAGGGTTTGACGTTCTCAATCTCCTGCCAGGTACCTGCAGATTCATCGAAACGGAAAATGCCATTGTGGTGCTGCACCCAGAGTCGGTCTTGATCAGCAGGGCAGGACAACAAGCGATGGGGATCCTGGGAATTGACGTTGCCTGCCTGCTCCGGCGGGAGGTACTCAGCGCGCATGCCCTGGGCCTTGTTAACCCAGTTGCCGCCATTGTCTTCGCTGTACCAAACGCCACCGCAGGATATGGCAATCGTGAGTCGCTGTTGATCTCGAGAGTCAACCTGGATTGAATGCAGGCCGGGTTCATCAAAACCACCCCCGAACCACTCTGTAGATCCCGGCATGTTGTTGAGAGACTGCAGAAACTCCCAACTGTCTCCCTGGTCGTTGGAGCGAAACAGTCCAGCCGGGACGGTCCCGGCTAACAAAGCACCATTGGCTCCGTATTCCATAATCCAGATAAGGTTTACTGACTTCGCTTCGTCTGCTTCTTTACCACTCTTGGGAAAGGCCGGTGCAGTGCATTCCTCCCAGGACCTACCGCCGTCCCTGGAGCGATGGAGTTTCGGGCCGAAATGGCCGAGATTCAATGCCGCATACATGACGCCCAGGGAATCTGCTGGAAGTACGCAAGTAACCGGTTCACCCGCAAAATTTGGTGGGGACAGAGACCAAGACTGGTCATTTGCCTGTGCTACTTTAATCAGGCCCTTGCGTGTGCCTATCCAACAATGCCTGGCCATTGCCTGCACTCCTTTGGTTGTTTGTGGTTGGCCTGAGGTTACCCTCCTGAAAGTGCCTGGGCAATATAAACTGAGCTGGAGGGAGTAACCGGGTCGGAGAGCGTCTTTCGATCTGCTATCTGGGTATTATCGATAAACACAGTCACATGCTTGCGGAGGCGGTCCTGGTCATCCAGCAAATAACGGCGCAACGGCTCGTTGGCTGCGCAGACTGCCAGGAGTACCTGGCGAATATCAGATCCTTCTACTGAGAGTGCTTCGCAGTGCACATGGCGGGAAAGATTAGGAGTTAATTCTACGTTGGCCATTAGTCCACCAGGAACAGTGCAGGATCCACTCGGGTATTGTTCAGGTTAATGCTCCAATGCAGGTGGGGGCCGGTCACCCGACCGGTTTGACCAACCCTGCCGATTTGTTCACCGCTATCGACACGGGTACCCGGTTCAACGTCGATTGTATTCATATGGCAGTAGAGAGTGATGAGGCCGTGTCCATGGTCCAGGATAATCGTGTTGCCGTTGAAGAAAAAATTTCCAGTAGTAAGTATCACCCCCGGGGCCGGGGCGTATATCGGTGTACCTTCGTTGGCGGCTATGTCCATGCCCGAATGAGGATTGCGGGGCTGATCGTTAAAAAATCTTTTCAAGCCGAACGAGCTGCTTCTCACGCCAGCTACCGGGGCGCGCATGCCGAATACCGGTGTCAACGACTCATCCCAGCTCGAGAACGCCAGCTGCATCTCGGCGCTTTCCCGATTTATCCTTACCATATCATCAGCATTAGGATTAACCTGTCTCTCATTGCTGATGGTGAGCCGCTGCTCAGTATATTTCTTATCCTCGATGGTGAATTGCAGTAATTCTCGGCGGCCATCGGGGAGGTCCAAGGCAAACTGATGAGCTCCAATACTGGCATTCAGGGGTATGCCTATGATGGCATGCTGTGCACCCTGGAATTCGGCGAGCAGAATGCGCTGGTCCCGGTAAGTTCCACCAATGGCTGCGGTGCCAGTAGGTATCACGGCGACACCACCGGGTACCATCGAAGAATCGGGTAAGCTGCTCACAACTGTCGCGGCATACCCAGACTGGCCAACCAGCAACAACAGTCCGGTAAACAGAAGCGATTTTAATCTCATAATTGCTTGCTCACTTGAGCTCTGCATGTAATCTTTTTGCGCTATCTTCACGCCTTTTTTGCGTACCTGGTTTTCCATTTCTTGGTTTTCCTATTGGGTTTCCTTGCCATCATCGCCGAGTTTCGCATTCACTGTGGCCGTGATACTTCCCTTTGCCAATCTTGAAATAATCTCGCTGCCTATTCTAACATCGTCGCTTTTACGAATAACTTGCATGTCTGCATTATAGGTAATGCTATAGCCTCGGGAGAGAGTACTGAGAGGGCTCACGGCACTGAGGCTGCGGCTTAGTTGTCCCAGCGTAGCTTGCCGGGTATTCAGGAAAACCTGGATGGATTGCTTTACTCTCCTGAAGGAGCCTGCCAGTTGTGTTTGTAAAGTGCTGATGCGCTGTGCCGGAGAGTTAGCCTGCAAGCCGCGTTTGAGCTGTCGCAACTCCCCTGCCAGCAAGGCAACCCGATTGCGCATCGCCAACACCATTTGACCCTCCAGTCGATCGAGATGCTGAGCCTGCTCCTGCAGACGCCGATCCGGCCTCTTCAACTGTTTCTGCAACCAGTTCACGGCAGTAGCAGCCGCCTGTAACCGAGTGCGGATACTCTGCCTGAATTGCTGTGCATAGGCTTCCAGACTCTCTGAATATTCGCTCTGAGACGGGCTCATTTGTTCCGCAGCTGCCGAGGGTGTGGGTGCACGCAGGTCGGCGACAAAATCAGCAATGGTAAAGTCTGTCTGGTGTCCGACGGCGCTGGTGATCGGTAAATCGCTGGCGAAGATGGCGCGAGCCACAGCTTCCTCATTGAAAGCCTGCAGGTCTTCCAGTGATCCACCGCCACGTCCGATAATAAGCGCCTGCAGGCCAAGTTTATCGCGGAGCTGATTGGCCATGGCAATGGCCCTTACGATTTCGGGAGCGGCATCAGTTCCCTGCACGACCACCGGGAACAGGGTTATCCGGGTAGCTGGAAAGCGCCGCTTGAAGACACTGAGAATATCCCGTATTACCGCACCGCCGGGCGAAGTTACCACGCCGATGTGGTCATAGTGCGAGGCAATTTGCTGCTTGGTGTCCGCTGAGAATAGGCCTTCTGCCAATAACCTGGCTTTTAATTCTTCGAAGGCTCGTCGTAGCACTCCATCACCGGCTTCCTCCATGCCGTCAGCAATAAGTTGGTAGTCACCCCGGCCTTCGTAGATACTGAGCCGTCCGCGCACCAGTACCTGTTTTCCGTTTTGCGGTTTGAAGTGCACCATGCGGTTTCGATTGGCGAACATGGCGCAGCGGACCTGGGAATTCTTGTCTTTAAGGGTAAGATACCAATGCCCGGATGTGGGCATGGCGAGATTCGAAATTTCCCCCTCAACCAGAACCGCTGGAAAGTGGCCCTCTAATAATGATTTTGCCAGGCGATTGAGGTTGCTTACCGAAAGGATTTTATCGCTGGATGCGGGTTCGAAATCCTGAGGATCTTCTGGAAATGGCTGCATGGCAACAGTCTACCTCAGCTAGAAACGTCGAATCAGCCAAAATTGGGCATCATTGAGGTTTAAATGGCAGCAGAATCGGCTTATGCTTCGAATACTCCCTGTAAAACTACAGAAAATTCACGAGGATGGACGCTATGAAAAAGTTACTGGTAGTGCTGATGATGGGTTTGGCACTGGTAAGCATGCACAGTCAGGCTCAGTCACTGGATGTGCAGGGACTGATTCAACAGATTTCGAATGACCCGGGCAGGGATGCGGCGGACAAGGCCAGGGATCCCAATCGCCGCCCAATCAGCGTGCTGAATTTCCTCGGCGTGCAACAAGGCATGACGGTTATCGATCTGGTGGCTGCCGCTGGTTATTACACAGAGGTGCTCTCCAACGTAGTCGGTCCCCGCGGCAAGGTTTATATGCAGAATGCCGCGATGAGTGGCGAGCGTGGTGAACGCACCGAAGCCGCGATTAATGCGCGTCTGGCGAATAATCGCCTGGCTAATGTGGAACGGATAACCAGCGAACCTGATAATCTGCCCTTGCCTGACAATTCACTGGATGCGGCAATTATTGCGCTGGAATTTCACGAACTGTATCGCTCCAGCAACCCCAATGCGGCGGCCGACTTTCTGCAAGAGATGCGTCGAGTGCTGAAGGTGGGTGGCGTACTTGGCATCATTGAGCACGCCGGTCATCCGGTTTATGACAATGGTGCCCTGCACCGGGCACTGGAGTCGCAGGTAGTGGCCGACGCTCAGAAAGCAGGCCTGTTTGTAGAGGCCAGCAGCAAGCTGCTGCGCAATATCGAGGACGATCGTAGCGAGGGCGTATTCGCTGCAAGCATTCGTGGTACGACTGATCGCTTCGTATTGAGAGTCGTCAAAAAGCGATAAGCAATGAGCTGGCATTGCCGCTAGCGGGGATGCCAGCTTTACTCCTTCAAGTGCAAAAAATTCACTCAATTGGTTGATGAATCTGGTACAGGCGGGTCTGTATTTGTCTATTTGAGCAACCGTGGCTCAGAAATATTCAGGGCAGCCCTGGAGCCGATCGGTGGCAGGGAATACCAGGAGGGGGACCCACATATTGATCTGTTGTATTTTGATCAGTTCGGTGGCAAAGAACCGCCCCGGATACCCACCATTGGCTTTACGCTGATCGATAGACAGCGCACTATCCCGCTGGACAATAAATCTTCCATGGCCAATGCCCTGATCGATGTGGGCATCACTTACCCGCGGGTCTTCTTTACCGAGGAAGATGTGCCTGATGAGCCAGGTTCGCTGTGGTTTATCAAAGACCCGCTTACGACGGCGGGGAAGGGCATCAGTGTCGTTACCCGGGAACAGATCGCCAGGCGCTTCCAGTTCGGTGCGATCATTCAGGAGGCCGTGCAGGATGTCGCCCTGATAAATAATCGAAAATTCACTCTGCGCATCTATGTACTGGTTAACCGAGGCAAGCTGTTTCTGTATCCGGCCGGAATTATTGTGTTACATGGCGCGCAGTACGACCCGCTCAGTGTAGACCCGCTGGTGCAGTTCGAGCACAACGGCTATATGAACGAGGACAGCCCAATCAAGATGTTACCGTTTACAGAATTCGCCTCACACGTTGCCGTATTTGAGAATCTGGGGCCACATCTGGTGGATACCTTTGCTGCGTTCAGTGATTTGCTGAAATATGAAAAAGCCCATACCTACTGCCTGTTCGGTCTTGATGTGTTGGTCAGGCGCGATCTGTCCACAGTGCTCGTAGAGATAAATGACCGGCCAAACCTGGTTCACACCAGGCGTATCAATGAGCAGGTGAATATCCCCGTAGTACAGGCAATGTGTTGTGTATTGGACCCGGAGAGGGCAAGACACAGGCCGCCCACGACACCTGGTTTCGAGTGGCTTGTCGACCTGTAGCAAGCCAATGATCGACGGTTCCCTAAGTCTTTGACCTGTAGTATTGCGCCAGCTCGGACCCAGACTCCCGCAGTGCGGTCGTGGTATTGACCCGGGACTCTGCGGATAGAAAAGTCCAGCATTGCGCCAGATTCTCGAATTTGAGTGCTCGCCTAGCCGTTATTCTCCAACCAGAGAATTCCCTTCGAGCTTGTTGAATGCCTCGCTATTGCGCACCGCGCCATCAAGGTCAAATGCCGTCAATTCCATACGCTTGCCTGCAGGACCAAACGGAAATGTCAGCTTCACAAATGCATTCGCTCCGCCACCGGTAATCATGCCGCCGGAAATGGCAAAGTTCTTGGATATGCCTACCGCACTCCATTCACAGGATCCGGTCCCGGAAGATTCGAGCTCGAACGCATCATCGCCGTACTTATGGGGACTATCGATCTGCTTGATCGTCAGGGTGCACTTACCCGTACCGTTTGCGTCACCATCAGATTGGTAAACTCCATCTACCAGTGATTGCGCAACACTCAGCGGGGCATAGAGCAAGGCCATTGAAGCAGCAGCACTCAAGAGAATTTTAGTCTTAGTCATTTCGCACCTATTCCACTTAGAGGAACTCAGCGCTAATCATAGGATTGTTCGAGTCAAGAAATTTGACCCACATCAATTGCCGTGAAGTTTACGACAATAAAAATAGCTGACCTGCTAAAGCTCAAAACTACTGAAGTTCGTCCTTTCGATCATTTGCCAGCAGTACGGCCACGGTCACGTTGGCGGTAACATTGGCGGTAGTGAGGAACATATCCACTATCAAGTCTATGGCAATCAGAATGCCTATTCCTTCAACCGGTAGGCCCAGAGACAGGTAAACCGGTGCCATGATCAACAAACCACCACTGGGAATGCCGGGGGAATAAAAGCTGAACAAGGCGATAGCCAGGGCGATGACAGTCAGCTCGAAAAAATTCAGCTCGATGCCATACAGGCTGGCGATGAAATAGGTACCTGTAGTACGCGCCAGGGGCGAGGCGAATTTGAACAGCGTGACAGCGATTGGCAATACCACGCCGGAGACTTTTTCAGGCACTCCCAGAGTATCTGTCGCTGCAATGGTGGCCGGAAGAGCAGCGAGCGATGAACGGGTACTGAAACCGATGGCCTGCGCCGGGGCAAGGGTACGCGCGAAGTGTTTTAACGAAATGCCAGATGCAAATCCAACGAGAAGATAGAGGAGCAGTATCAAGCAGACTATCAAGCTACAGATAATTAATATTAACGCAGCGAGTGTGGTGATCGCCGACAGACCCAGAGCGGCTGCAATAGGAAACACCAGCGCAAAGATTCCAATCGGTGCCAGCACCATTATCCAGGCGATCAGAACGAACATGGCCTCTTTGATGGCGGCGAAAAAGTCGACGACCGCTGCACGTTGTTGATCAGCGATTTGTTGCAGGGCGAGTGCAAATAATCCAGTGAACACTAATAATGGCAGTACAGCCCCGTCCACTGCTGCAGCGAAAGGGTTTGCCGGAATCAAGGCGACCAACCAATCTCGAAATGGCGGTAGCTCCACGATAGCCTGAGCACCAGCCGCGGTGCTTTGCAGTAGTTCCTGGCTGGCAGCCGGATCAATCTTCAGCATGGCAATCAGCGGTGGTGCAGCAATCAGCGCGAAGAGAGCAGAGCCCAGAACCATGATGACAAACAGGCCTAGCGCTTTGCCGCCGAGCCTGGCAACCCGGTTGCCAGTATGCTGCCCGGCGATAGATGTTATGAGTAAAGCCATTAACAGGGGAATAACTGTCATTCGAATGGCATTCACCCAAAGACTACCAATAGGTGCGATCATGTCCGGTAGAAAACTCAATGCGTCCTGCCCAAGATAGGAATATCCAATTCCGCTAACGAGAGCGAGCACCAGGCCGATCAAGATCTTGCTGGAAAGATTCATGAAGCTACCTTTTTGCGGATAACTCGAGGATGCGTTAACTCACGCCAGCCCCACCAGGCACAGAGGAAATTCAGATGCAGCAACAAGGCCAGGTTCCATTCGAAGGCATCTTCATAGTCGTCGTAGTTAGCCAACAGCGCATCCAGGAACAGGGTGAGGATTCCAATACAGAGAATCAGCAGGCACAGGACCAGTTGCAGCTGCCTGCTCGGATCCTGAATTTTTCGTTTGTACAGCTGATACAAAATCAGTAGTTGATTAAGGTAAGTCAATGAAAAGTACAGGATTATGCCTAAGCTGCGGGTCAAACGGAAACTCTCGCCAATTGCCCCTAACGCCAGGGTGTAGGAGATAAGCGCGATGCAGGCAATGATTCCAAGGTTTAAGATGACCTTGCTTGAGTATCCAGCCGCTGCCAGCCTATTGTTTGCCAGTTTCCAGTACCAGAGGTAGACAAATGCCACAGGAATCATCGTTAGTTTGAAAAAGACAAAGGCAGTGCCTTCTCTGCCAGTGGCACTGATCGATGTACAGCTATCCCAATAGGGAACACACCAGGGCACATGGCCTTCAGTTGCCGCTATCAGGTAGTTGATATTGATAATGAGGGTGGGTAACAGCCCCAGGAACAGGGCTACTTTGGAGATGTCTTGCAAGATAAAATTGTTCTTCAGTCGATTCATCGGTTCTGATATTCAGTGCACGCCTTACTTGCTATTCTCAACCTGCGCTGATGAGACGTACGTACGAATAATTGGCTGGGTTTTATGAATCGATAGCAACGGAGCGCAATGAAGATCATAGCACTGAATAGTTTGTACTCTCGCTACTCTCCCTCGCCGTACCCCCTTTTCCCGTTGCTCTGTAGGACAACACTGCTGGCTGTGTTAAGCCCCGGATATGTGGAAGGAGCGGTAGAGGAGTGTAGTGCGCCTTTTATACCCGCTTCGGGAAGTTACCAGTTCGTGCAGGAAGAGTCAGTAGACGGCGACTCCCGTACTGAAATAGAAGCAAGGGAATTCGGTGAGATTTATTTTACGCGCTTGCCCATTTTCGATGAGGCAAATGCCAACGAGAACAATGCGCTGTTTCGCTGGGCAAATCGATTTCATATTCTCAGCAGAGAGCGCACGGTAGCCCAGCAGTTGCTGTTTGCCAGTGACCAGGAATTCTCCGCGCGAATAGTAGCTGAGTCGGCAAGGATTCTCAGGGATCAGGGTTATTTCTACGATGCAGCTATACGACCAGTCAGGCTGTGTGACGAGCGTGTCGATGTTGAAGTCATCACGAAAGATAATTGGTCGTTTACGCCGAGTATTACAATAGATCGATCCGGTGGAGAAAACACCTTCAGTTATGGTCTGAGGGAGGCGAATTTTCTGGGCCGCGGAAAGGAATTTGGGGTAGCTAACAGTCGAGACATCGACCGGCGTTCCAGCGAGTTATTCTATGAGGACCGCAACGTATTGGGTTCTCGGGTCAGAAATAAAACAGCAATTATCAATAGCAGCGACGGGCACACGCAGGTGTTTGAGCTGGCACAGCCTTTTTTTGCGCTGGATTCGAGGCAGTCCTGGGCGGTACATCTGCAGGATGAAGAGCGCCAGGATGAACAATTTTTCCGGAGTGATGATGTTAGCGAAGTCGAGCATGACCTGCAGGACTTTTCCATCGAATATGGGGTCTCTCGTGGCCTGAAAGATGGTTCTGCTCGGCGTTGGATCGGGGGCTACCGCTATAGAAAAGATGAATTTTCAATCGGCGATGAACTACCTCCACCCCTGGAGTTTCCTTCAGACAAAGAGCTCTCTTACCCATTCCTGAGGTTCGAAGCGGTTGAAGATCGTTACGAGACTGCATTTAACCTGGACCAGATTTATCGAACCGAAGATTTGCACCTGGGTTACGAATTTTCCAGTCAGATAGGATTTGCTGCTGATGCCTTTGGATCAGATCAGGACCGGCTTGTCCTGGATAGCTATTTCAGCGACACCCTGGCGTATAACGCAGATATGTACTGGCAACACTCACTGGAGTGGGAAGGTCTATGGAATCTAGAAACGGATGAGGCCGAAGACCTGGTCGTCAGTTATGAGACGCGTTACTTTCGGCGCCAGACTGAACGGCGCTCGTTCTTTGCCAGCGTGGAGGCCGTGTATTCGAAGAATTTGAGCAGTCATCGGCAGATCATTTTGGGTGGATTCACCGGTGCGCGGGCCTTCGACAATCGGTTCCAGGTCGGTGATCGCATGCTGCAGTTGACCATGGAGGAACGGCTGTATACGGACATTCATCTGTGGAATCTGATCAGGCTGGGAGGTGCAGTGTTTGTCGATGTCGGGCGCGCCTGGGAGCCGGGATCTGACAATGGCATGGAGGATAAAATATTAGCAGATGTCGGTTTTGGGCTGCGGCTGGCATCCAGCAAGGCTGCTTCGGGGCGCATCGCTCACATCGATTTTGCCTTTCCACTGACTAATCGCGATGATCCTGATGTGCGCAGCTTGCAGATTGCCTTTAGTATTAAAGGTACATTTTAGGAACGGCGTTTTTAAGACTAGCCAGCCAGATGATCAGTAATCTCGGTGATGAATGCTGGTCCATACTTGAGCAGTTTTCGTTCGCCCACTCCAGATAAATCGGCGAAATCTTCCAGATCTCGTGGCAAGCGTACGCACATCTCCTGGAGGGTTGTGTCATGAAATATCACATAAGGCGGCACGCCCAGTTCCTCCGCAAACTGGCGTCGACAATCTCTGAGCTTCTCCCATAACTCTACATCGATTTCAGGCGCCGGGGTGACTCTGGTGCGCTGTTTGGTGGTTTTAATTTTGCGGTCTTTTCTCAGTTCAATGTTTATTTCACCCTTCAGTAGTGGCCGGCATTTTTCTTCCAGGCGTAACGCGCCGTAACGATCCAGGTCCACACGCATATAGCCCTGCGCCACGAGTTGCCGAAAAACCGAGCGCCACTGGTTGTTATCGCGATCTTTTCCAATACCGTAAACGGGCAAATGCTGATGACCGAACTGGAATATTTTGGCGGTGTCAGCGCCGCGCAGGACGTCAATTAGGTGATTGACGCCAAAGCGTTGCTCGGTGCGCCAGGCGGCGCTGAGGGCTTTGCGTGCTGCCTCGGTACCGTCCCAGGTTTGCGGAGGTTCCAGACAATTGTCGCAATTGCCACAAGGATTCTCCAAACGCTCATTGAAATAGGCCAGCAATACCTGGCGACGGCAGGAGGTGACTTCACACAGACCAAGCAGCGCATTAAGGCGGTGCTGTTCGGCCCGTTTGTGTTCTTCACTTCCTTCTGAGCCATCCATCATCTGCCGCAGCTTGATGACATCCTGCAGGCCATAGATCATCCAGGCATTGGCGGGTTCGCCATCGCGGCCAGCGCGGCCAGTTTCCTGGTAGTAGGATTCAATGGTCTTGGGCAAGTCCAGGTGGGCTACAAAGCGTACATCTGGTTTGTCTATACCCATGCCAAAGGCGATTGTAGCAACCATGATGACACTTTCTTCCCTTAGAAAACGCGCCTGGTGTCGGGCACGAGCAGCGCTGGACAAGCCAGCGTGATAGGGAAGTGCATCGAAACCCTGCTCGCCAAGCCAGTTCGCGATGTCTTCGGTTTTTTTCCTTGATAGGCAATAGACAATGCCGGCGTCTTTTCGGTGCTCGAGTTGCAGGAATTTCAGAATTTGTTGCCTGGCATCGTGTTTAAGCGCTATTCGGTAACGAATGTTAGGACGGTCGAATCCTGAGATGAATTGTTTTGCCTGTTCAAGCTGCAAGCGGCTGATAATTTCTTTGCGGGTTCTGTCATCGGCCGTAGCTGTCAATGCAATTCGAGGTACTGACGGGAACAGTTCATGGAGCACACTGAGTTGCAGGTAGTCAGCGCGAAAGTCGTGACCCCACTGAGACACACAGTGCGCTTCATCGATGGCAAACAGAGCGATACTGCTCTGCTCAAGCAGGCGCAGCATATGTGTCTGATTCAACCGTTCCGGTGCTATGTAGAGAAGATCTATTTTCCCAGCCAACAGGTTTTGCTCAATGCGGGCAGTTTCGTGCTCATTGAGGGTTGAGTTCAAAAACTCAGCTTGCACCCCAAGTAGTTGCAAGGAGCTTACCTGGTCCTGCATCAGCGCGATCAATGGAGAAATGACCACTCCGCAGCCAGGGCGGACCAGTGCCGATATCTGGTAACACAGGGACTTCCCACCACCAGTGGGCATCAGTACCAGAGCATCTTCGCCTTCAATCAGGCTTGCGATGATCTGCTCTTGAGAATCTCGGAATTCGCTAAAGCCAAAGATCGATCGAAGCAGAGTATGGGGATTGCGAGTATTGTTCGGGTGTGTTGGGTTGGTTTCAGGTGCGCGGGGATGAATCATGTCCTACCAAGTATAGCCTGAAAACAGCAAATGACTTAATGGGATGAACGAGGGAAATTGGAGGCGGGTCTATTTTTTATCAGGGATTGGCTAAAAGAGGATGATGTCTTATTTGCTCAGCTTGAAGACGTAAAGCGCATTGTGACCATCGGGACTGACCAGTTCCGGCGTCAGAAAATTACCGATACGCCAGGGACTGCCACCTTCACGCCCCGATGGGATGGCAACGTACTGCTCACCGTCAATCGCGAAGCTAACCGGAAATCCTAAAGCAGACGTGGCCAGGCGGGTATTCCACAACTCCACACCCGTATCTACATCGTAAGCGTGCACGTAGCGGTTGTAGTCGCCGATGAAAAGCAGGCCGCCGGCAGTAGCCAATGCCGCGGTTAAAAACGGTGCCCGCTGCTCCACACTCCAGGACTCATCCATGGTTTCCACATTGAAGGCCGCAAGCTTGCCGAACTGACCATCAGTGCCTGGCATCTCCATCCACACGCGGTCGCCCTGGGTTCCGCCGGAGCCTACCTCAAAGGTAACCTCCCGAGGTGACATCTCCATACAGGACTGGCTCAGGGGGATGACCAGCTGGCGAGATGGTGGATGGTAACTGGTGGATTGCCAGTTATGACCGCCCGCGGTGGAGGGGCAGACCGAGAGCCATTCGCCGATCTGCATATTGCGTATATCCTCTCGATATCTTACCTGGCCGGTTTCAAGATTGATTTCTGAAAACACATTCTGAAACACGGTCTGCTTCAATCCCTGGAACTCGCCGGTGCGACGGTTTAATTTCCAGAGTATGCCACTCTTGCCGATAGTCAGCAGATAGGGTTCATCGAACAGATCCACCAGCACCTGCTCAAAGGCTTCATCCATATCCAGGGACTCTCCCGGAACATGCTGCCGATACCAGACTATGCGCCCGTCATTCGGATCGATGGCGAGAGTGGAGTTGGTATAAAGGGTGGCATCCTCAGTGGTAAGTCCGCGACTGGCCGCCATCCAGGGTTTTGCTTGCGCGACGCCAAAAAATACCAGCTCCAGTTGCGGGTCCCAGCTGCCGGTGAGCCAGACATCGCCTCCGCCTCTGAACTCCAGGGGTAGGCCTCCCCAGGTATCATCTCCCGGCTCGCCGGGTTGGGCGATTGTGTAAGTGCGCCAGAGTTCTTCTCCCGTGCGAGCGTCATGGCCGGTAATAAAACAGCTCTCTTTGAAGAAACGCGTGCAGCCGGTAATGCCATTGATAACTTTGCCGTCTGCTACGATTGGTCCACTGGTATTGGAGTAGCCCATGGCTTCATCGGCGATTTCCACATCCCAGCGTACAGCGCCTGTGCGGGCATCCAACGCCACCAGGTGGGCATCGGTGGTCGCTACATAGATCATGTCTTCCCACATGGCAAGAGTCCGCAGTTGACCACCGCTACGGCCGTCTTCGGGAAACTGCCGGCGATATTCCCACAACAAGGTGCCATCTCTCCCATCAAGAGCCTGAACCACATTGCCAAAATTAGGAATAAAGATGATGCCGTTCCTGACCAGCGGGGCGGGTTGGCTCCTGCCTTCCTCCATCCCCCACACCCAGGCCAGACGCAGTTGCCCAACATTGTCCTTATTGATCTGATCCAGTGGACTGTATCCCTGGCTCTGCGGTGTTCTTCTCCAGTAAGTCCAGTCGGCAGGATCCGGGTTGCGCAACTCTTCGGTACTCACATCTACAAAGCCTGGAACGATCTTGAAAGAGCGAGTGAGCGCGCGATCACTCTGATAAACAGTAGCTATCTCGGGGACCGAATTGCGAGTACCAGGCGTAGGAATGGTGCCGGCGATGCCCGGTACGGGAGTGCGCTGGATTCGCTCTATCCTGTCGTCGGCCTCCCCGAGGAACACAACAGAAGAGCTTGCGGTTGAGAGGAGGTTGCTGCCAGGATCGATACTATTGGCGTTTAGCAAAAACGCCACCACATCCAGATACTGAGACTCGCTCAGTGATCCTGGTGCCTGGGGCGGCATCGTTCGTTGAAGCAGGCCAATCAGCTCGGTAACAGTGCGGTTAGTCCAGTTAACTCTGAAATTGCTATCGTTCAGCGCAGGAGCCTCAAAGGCTCCCTGCAGGTCCGCCAGGTGACAGGTCGCACAGTTTTGCTGATAGAGTGCGCTTCCTGCCTGAGATTGGCTGTCTGTATAGCCTGCCGGTTCCAATTGCTGTGCAGATGCAAACAATGAGACGAGCAATCCCGCCAACAAGAATAATGTAGGACGCATTACTAAGCTGCCAGACTTAATCGAGTCGCAACGTCTCCTGCCTGGCGCGTCGTTCTGCAATTGCCTGGGTATACTGTTCTTCGTTCAAATTCGTGATACCAACCCAGGCATGGCTCATCTCATCGACTCCACGGCGACCGAAGACAACCCATTGCTCCGGATCGGGATTAATCGGATTGTTGGCCGTGTTATCAAATACCGAAGTGAACTGCAGAATGGTACCGCTTGGCAGGATAGGCTTCTCCTCGTCAGCATAGATATAGGAGATCTGCCAGTTGTGATTGTACTTATTGACCTGGCTGAGAACTTCCTTGCTGCCGTCGGGCAGAATCGCTTCCATGGTCATTACCTTGCCGCGCATATGCAGGTGTGGGCGATAACTATGGATTACTGCCGGTGAATCGAGCCGGTGAGTACCTTGCAAGACCTGGTAGCTATGTGGCGGGATCACGATGTCCTGTCCCCGTGCCATGCCTTTCAGGCCATCGACGCGAAACATGACTTCGCCGGCAGTCTCCAGTTCCGGTGGCTGATCCTCTGGATAGAACCACAGACCTACCTCCACTACATCACCAGGACCTTCGGCGCCAACGGGAAAATAATGCAGGTTCCAGGCGATGCTGCCGCTGGTGGGTACGCGCATGCCTGTCCCTTCCGGGTAGATTTCCCAAGACTTGCCAACACCATAGCGAGCCAGTGCCACCTGGCGTCTCTCGCCTTCTGGAATCAATACGGCATGACCATGATGCACTACCTTCTTACCCAGGGGGTAGGACGGTTTGAATTCGGCCGCTTTCAGGAAGCGCTCCTTGTTCATGCCTTCGAACGGGACGTTTGGTTCCCACCACTGGTCCTGACCGTTGGCAATAACATCAAAGGGAGCAGATTTGATCACCAGATCCGGTGGTCCCATCTGTTCACCTAATTGCCATTCAGCGCCAGAGATCAGTTCGATCAGTGCGGGTAAGTCGGCAGGGTTTCCTTCCAATGCACCGCCTTCTACCCAGGCTGCGATAGTGGCGATCTGTTCATCGCTTAGAGAGGCGTCGTTCTTGAAGCTTTGAATGCCTATAGTTGGGTCCAGGTGCCAGGGCGGCATGATGCGTTTGCTGGTACGGTCCTGTATCAATGCGGCGAAGGGCCGCACCTGTTGATAGTTCATCAGAGGCATCGGGCCGATACCTTCCGGGTTATGACAGGTCTGGCATTTCTGTTGAAGTATTGGCGCCACGTCACGGGAAAAGGTTGGCGTGTCTTGCGCGAAGACCTGGAAGGACAGTCCTGTAAGCATGACAGAGACGACTAAGGAAAGCAGAGATCGATGATGAATCATGGCAAGCTCCTCAAGGGGTTCTTAATCTTAATTCACGTTGATATGAAAGTATGCATTGGTATGACAGCAATAAAATTCGAATGCGGCGATGTTGTCGATGGTTTGCATGCGGACGACATAGTTTCCGGGCTTGCTAAAACTGGCCTGAACTACAGCAGGCCCGGTTGCAGTGGTTAACTGGCTTTCCTGCTGGTCAAATTGCACCTCGCCCGGACCACTGTGCTGTGACCAGCCGACCCAGACCTGGTTATCCGGATGGTCGATCCAGGCCGACAAGGTAATGGGCTCATCGACCCGCGCCGCCATTGCCGATGAAGTACTGATACCGGTACGCCCTCGAACACCATCGCTGTCTGCCGACAGTCTCACCAGCGGTGCCAGGTCGCCGCGACCTTTGGAAGCGGGTTCGTCCAGTACATAGGCAGGATTCAGCCGGCCTGGAACACTCAGTTTCTGCCCATTGCTGTTGAGGGACCAGACAATCTTCTCATCCCGGCCGAAACTATCTGGCACCGTAATGGTATACGCGCAAAATACATGGCGGTAGCGTGGGGGTAGTGGATCGAAATGGGTTGGCAGCAGCGCGGCGAAGCGGTCATCACTCAAAAAATTGTCTTCGCCAAGTTGAATGTCCAATGCCTGCTCGGTATTCATATTGAAGTAGCTGAAGCACATGGTGCGGGAGCCGTCTGCGTTGGGATACCAGCCATCATAAAGGGGTATTACCGGTTGCCCGGTTTTGCGAATGACTTCGGCAGACCAGGATTGATTGCGAAGATCGATCTGTTGGGCAGTGGCAATGCCGGAGCTGCTCAGGGTCAGTGCCATGAGCAGGGTTAATAAATGCTGAGGCTTGTTGGCCATCTTCTTGCGGCTCTGCAGAAGCTCTTGAAGGCTTGGATATTACTGTAAATTCAATGGCATGTCTCTTCTTTGCAGGGAAATATAGGCTTCCCGCGTGCGGCTGCTGGGCAGTAATAATCTATGCTAGACTCAAGACCTGCCAGCCCTTGCGGTCTTCATGTGGACAACCAGGCGACCCGATCATGAATAAACTCCTAGCGCAATTACTCCTCTGCATTTTTTGCCTGCCCCTCACGGTCGTGCACGCCCAGCAAGGTGCAGCGAATGGCGAGTGGCCGACCTACGGAGGCGATCTCGGTCATACCCGCTACTCCGCTCTGGGTCAGATTACTGCGACGAACTATTCCGAACTGAAAGTGGCCTGGCGTTTCAAGACAGACAACCTGGGGCCCTCACCGGAGTATCGTTTTCAGGCTACGCCGCTGATGATCGATGGCAAGATCTTTACCACAGCCGGATCGCGGCGCGCCGTGGTAGCACTGGATGCCGAAACCGGTGAATTGTTGTGGCATTTCAGCATGCAGGAGGGTGAGCGAGGCGAATATGCTCCGCGCCAGCTCTCCGGTCGCGGGCTCTCCTACTGGCCCGGCGAGGATGAACTGGGAGCGAGAGTCATCTATGTTACTCCAGGTTATCAGATGGTTGCGCTGGATGCGCAGACCGGTCAATTGGTGCAGAGTTTCGGTGAAAACGGTGTCATCGATCTGAAACAGAACGCAGACCAGCAGATCGACCTGGTGACCGGTGAGATCGGTCTGCATGCCACGCCCATTGTTGCCGATGATGTGGTAATCGTCGGCGCGGCGCACCGCACCGGTGGCAATCCAAGCAGCCGCGAAAACGTCAAGGGCTACGTGCGTGGATTCGATGTGCGTAGCGGTGAACGACTATGGATCTTTCATACTATTCCGCTGCCTGGGGAGTATGGCAACGAATCCTGGCTGGAGAACTCCAGCAGCTATACAGGCAACACCGGGGTTTGGGCACAGATTTCTGTCGATCTCGAGCTGGAGACCGTGTACCTGCCGGTCGAGACTGCCACCGGAGATTATTACGGGGCCTATCGTCCAGGGGATAACCTGTTTGCCGAAACGCTGCTCGCAGTCGACTTACATACCGGTGCACGCAAGTGGCACTTTCAGTTGGTGCATCACGGCATCTGGGATCACGACATTCCCTGTGCGCCGATCCTGGCGGATGTAGTGATCGATGGCACGCTGCGCAAGATCGTTGCACAACCTACCAAGCAAGCCTTCCTCTATGTATTCGACAGAATTACCGGCGAACCGATTTGGCCCATCGAAGAGCGGTCTGTGGAAATTGGCGACGTTCCCGGCGAATGGTATTCACCGACGCAACCGTTTCCTACCAGGCCACCGGCCTATGACAGGCAAGGTGTGACGGCAGATGACCTATTGGACTTCACTGATGAACTAAGAGAGCAGGCACTCGAGGTAGCGAGTTGGTACAAGCTCGGGCCGATATTCACTCCTCCTGTGGTCAGCAATATCGATGGGCCGCTCGGTATCCTGATGGCGCCGGCAACTGGTGGCGGCACGAACTGGCCCGGGGGTTCCTACGATCCTGAAACGAATATTCTCTACGTGTCATCGAACAGCTCAGTCACCGGCCTGGCGGTAGTGCCTCCCTATCCCGGTCAGTCAGACATGGCTTACATCCAGGGTAATGCCGCTTCCGGGCCGCGTACGTCCGGTGGCGCAGGTTCATCCGCTGGTGGCGGGCGTACTGAATTCAATGCCGGACAGCAAACCAGACCCCAATCAAGCAGGGGCAGGCCACCGGTTGGCTTGCTGGTGCAGGGACTGCCTCTGTTAAAACCTCCCTACGGTGTCATCAGTGCTATTGATCTCAAGCGCGGCGAGATCGCCTGGCAGATTCCTCACGGGCAGACACCGGAGCGGGTGGCGAACCATCCACTCTTGCAGGATTTGGACTTGCCACGCACAGGACAAAACTATTCGGTTGGCACGCTGGTCACGAAGACTCTGCTGATTGCCGGTGAGGGGGAGATGACCCGGGATAGTCAGGGCAAGCTGCGCGCGTCGCTGCGTGCCTATGATAAGGCCACCGGTGCGGACGTTGGTGCATTAGACTTACCGGCGCCCCAGACAGGATCTCCGATGACCTACATGTTGAATAACGAACAATACCTGGTAGTAGCCGTTAGCGGAGGAGGGTACTCCGGAGAGCTGATTGCGTTCAAGTTGTGAGTTAACCAGGTATTAGTTGTTAGGGACTCACATTCACAGTGATGTAGGCATCATGATAGAGGCCGCCGTCGTCGGCTCTTCCCCACAATGTATATGTCCCGGGCTCATCGAAGGTGGCAGTTACCTCGACCATCCCGTCGTCCGGTATCTCTGGTGGTAACCAGTGCACACCCCAGGGTGAATTGGCGCCGGCTCTGGTGTCTTCCCATACCTTGGTTTGTTCTGGATAAAAATTCACTTTGGCTGGGCCGCGATAAATATTCCAGCTCACATAAAGTGCATTGACCTTGCCAACGGTTGGTTTAATGGGCGGAGAAAACATACGCCGCTTCAGCATATCGGCAGGCATGGCTGAGGGTACTCTGGAACGGGGAATGCCATCATCGGCAATGTGGCTCACGATGGTAAGCGGTTCGCCAACTCTAACGGAGCGAACCTCGTCGCCCTGTAAGGTCAGCATCGGTGGTACATTTGCCCTGGATTCTGGACTGCTGGTTCCGATACCAAGTGAGCCAGTTTCTGAAGCGATTAGCAGGTTGTCGACGATATAGTTGGGATTGAGTGTGGCATAGGCCTTCATTTCGGTGCCGTTGATGTTCAATGTCCAGACCAGTTCCCGGTCACCCCAGTCCGCAGGAACGGTGACTTCGAATACAAAACGATTGCGTCGCGGAAAGAAGACGGTGGGTTGGCCCTGATCAGCGTCGCCCGGGGAGAGGAAGTTTTTTTCTCCTACAGGAACGAAGGGTTGCTCATCCCAGTTCTCGTTAAAATAACCGAACATAAAATTAATCGTGCCGTCCGGGTTCTCACGCCAACCCTCGAAAGACGGATAGACTGGTTGACCTTTCATAAACGTGGTTTGTGCAAATCCAGAGCTTGCAGCGAACAACACCACCGCGCAAAACGCCAGCGTCCTGAGTTTGCTTACAGAATAAAAATTCTTGCCGTGCATAAGCTTGATACCCCGTTCATTCAATCACTGCCCGAACTAGGGGCAACCAGCGGCACGGTGCACAGAGGGCAGCCGATGACATGGTCATTCCGTCCAAGATTAAGTACTTGACGCCTTTCCTCCATGGCCTCCAAAAATTGTTCTTCCGATAGGGCCACCTTGATTCCCAAATCCAGAAACATATTCGATATTGAGGCGTTACCAGAGCCCTGCCAGTTTCTTGGATCAGGGATGTTAACGTTGGTGTCGGTGTTGTTCATATAACCGGTGATGTGAAGAACAGTACCTGCTGGAAGCAAAGGTGCAGCATGGTCTTCAAACTGATAGGTGCGTACCCAGTTGTGGTCATAGCCCACGCAGGACAGTGTTTCGATCTGGTGACCCCAGATGGCTTCCAGACACATTCTTTGACCCGGTGCATGCAGGTGCGGCTCGAAGGAAATGATCTTGGTATGCTGCCTGAGCACGTCGTAAGCATGCAATTCCTGATTGTCTTTATTGGGGACGATGTTGATGTCGACACTGTTGCCAGTTGGAATAAACATGTTCTGGTATTCCGGCTTATAGCCTTCGTCATGAAAGCGAAAGCCTATTTCCATATGCCCGGTGGTATCGATGCCATTGGAATGTATATGCACGGAATCGGAATAGATCACTGAATTGGCTTTTAATAGTCGGCCTGCGCCATCGTCGAAGATATCCGCATTGCGACCAACTTCATGGACAGGCCATGGCGCTGTAAAATCGCGGGCTACTCTGCCGTTCTCATCCATCTGTGCCGTCCCCCACAGCATGTGGTGAAAAATGTAACGGCCCCCAACGGTGCCGGCCGCCTTGGTTGGGTCCACGTCATTCACCTCTACCACCTCAACTGACTTAATGTAGCGATCTTCGATCATGCCGGTCGGCACGGATTCGATTTCACCCCACCAGTCCGGAGTTCCAGCGACTTTGGTTATCTCCGCCAATTTTACGATCAGGTCGGGCTCGCCGGCCCGCCACTTGATGCTGTCATCGAACACCAACGGTTCAGGGGCATCTCTCGGATCTCCCTTGGGAACACCACTGCGAGCCCAGCTGGAGATTGCGGCGATTTGCCCATCGCTTAATGAGACGTCTTCTTTGAAATCCTGGATGCCAATGTTTTTCTCAACATACCACGGCGGCATCGCTCCGGCACGGTCGCGCAGTCCGGTCTTGTATTCAATCAGCCCGGCAAAGGGGGCCACTTCTTCGTAAGTAACCAATGGCATTGGCCCTCCACCACCGACTCGATGGCAATTCTGGCAACTGCGTTGCAGAATTGGCTCGATGTCCTTGTGAAAGGTCACTGTCTCGGATTGCGCCTGCCCGAGAACGGGAAAGAACAGGGTGCCGAGGGCTATGAAGAGTAGCGGTTGGGTTCTGGATTTCATTGCATTCCCCTGTAGAGTTCTGGTGCATGGAACAACGCTGGTCGCTTCAACATTTCAATTTACCAGCAATCTGACATCAATGACTGATTCCGCTTGGTCCCTGCAGTTGCCGGCTTGCGAGTACTGACAGCAGCCTTCCAGGAATCCACAAAATGTATCACTTTCCCGTGTCCATGGAAACCTGCCAAAGCGATGGGGCGATCTGGATTAGAGGTAGATGGATTGTGGTTCTCCCCAGAAATATTTAGAGGTACACATGGCCCTTTAACGACTATTCGATTTCGAAAACTATTTTGCCGCGAGTTCGCCTGGTCTGGCTCTGTTCGTGGGCTTGTGGACCCTGTTCGAGCGGAAAGCGGTAACTGACGATTGGTTCAAGGGTGCCATTTTCAATGAGCTCTCCGATCTGGCCGAGTTGCTCACCATTTGCCTGCACCAGTATCGAAGTGGCGTTCACATTGCGGCCGGGGCGGCGACCTTCCGGGGTTAATCCCACAATGGAGACAAGTGTGCCACCTTCCTTGAGAATCTGCAGAGAGCGTACCTGGGTTTCACCTCCGATGGGGTCCAGAATCACATCGACATCCCTGGCGAAATCTTCGAAGCGTTGGTTGCGATAATCGACCGGCACATCCACACCAATTTCTCGCAAAAATTCCTGGTTGTAATCGGAGGCCGTGGCGATAACCCGGGCACCGCGCCATTTCGCGAGCTGTACTGCCACCGAACCGACGCCTCCAGCACCGGCATGAATCAGCACAGTCTGTCCTTCCTGTAGTTTTGCTACCTCAAACAGTGCCTGCCACGCTGTCAGTGCCACCAGGGGAATCGCAGCGGCTTCGGCATGCCCAACCCGGGCTGGCTTCGACGCCGCTTCGGTTTCCTTAACGATGACATACTGCGCATAGCCCCCGCCGCGACGCAGGTCGAGCATAGCGAATACCTCATCGCCGAATTGAAAGCGCGTAACTCCTGGTCCAGTTACGGCAACCACACCACTCACATCGAAGCCGGGGATATAGGGCAGTTCGGCTCCCGAAAGGCCGCCTGCACGCCCCTCGCGCACCGACGTATCCACAGGATTCACCGCGGCTGCATGCACGCGCAGCAGTATTTCTCTGGGGCCTGGGGCAGGGCGGGGAATCTCACGAACCCGAAGTACCCCGGGCTCACCGAACTCTGCAATCTGAATCGCCAGCATGGTGGGGGTGTCCTGTCCGAAACCAGACAATGGCAGTAGCAGGCTGGTAATCAATAGCAATTTGCGCATTCGAGCGGATCCTTTTGCAAAGCCACGGAGGCAGTAACCTTACCATGAGATGGGCTTCCGGTTGTGTATTGCGAGAGTTTGTTTGCCAGCACACTGCGTTACTTCAGGCGGTTGTAGCTGGACACTATCCCCACAAAAACGCGGGTATTCGCAATTCTCCTGATGACGGCAACCGTAAAAAATAGTAAAACTACAGAATAAGAACAAAGGGTGAGCTGAAAGCATGGCTGTCGACAAAACCGATATGACCACCCCACCGGATCTGACCCAGAGCCTTGGCACTGGACCAGTACCGGAACTGCTACCTGTCTATCAGGACTTCCTCCCTCCTTGCAATCACGGCTGCCCTGCCGGAGAAAATATTCAAGCCTGGCTGGACCTGGCGCAGTCCGGACAACATGAGGCGGCCTGGCAGGTGATCATGCGGGACAATGCCATGCCAGCCATCCACGGCCGTGCCTGCTATCACCCCTGTGAACCTGTCTGTAATCGTGAATCCGTGGATGGAGCGGTAAGCATTCACGCCGTGGAGCGCTTTCTGGGTGACCGTGCGCTGGAACTGGGCTGGATGCCGGAAACCAGCTGCGAGGACACGGGGCACAAAATTCTTGTTATCGGCGCAGGTCCGGCCGGTCTGTCCGCTGCCTACCATTTACGGCAATTCGGCCATGACGTGGAAATTCGTGAAGCAGGACCTGAGCCTGGTGGCATGATGCGCTATGGTATTCCCGCCTACCGATTGCCGCGCAATATCCTCGATGCCGAAGTACAACGCCTAGTGAAGATGGGTGTGAAGCTGACACTGAATCACAAGGTTGAGGATGCTGTTGCGGCCAAACAACAGGGGGGTTTTGACGCCGTATTTGTCTGTGTCGGTGCCCACATCAGCAAGCGCACCGATATTCCAGCCCGGGATGCAAGCAAGGTGCTGGATGCAGTTACTTTTCTGCGGGGCATGGAATCTGGCGAACAGCCAATAATCGGCCGTCGTGTCGCCATCTACGGGGGCGGCAATACCGCGATGGACGCGGCACGCACGGCTAAACGGCTCGGCGCTACCGATGCCATGATCATCTACCGTAGAGATCGTGCCCATATGCCCGCCCATGACTTCGAGGCTACCGAAGCAGAAGAAGAAGGCGTCAAGATCAACTGGCTCAGTACCATCAAGGAGATGGATACCGACGCAACGACCCTCACTATTGAGAAGATGGTGCTGGATGCAGAAGGTCGGCCACAACCCACCGGTGAATTCGAGACGCTCGAAGCCGATTCCCTGATTCTGGCCCTGGGACAGGACATTGATTCCGACCTGCTGCAGGGTGCAGCGGGGGTCGAGCTGAAAGGCGATGGCACGGTTATCGTCGATGAGACATTCATGACCGGTTACGCAGGAATCTTCGCCGGGGGCGATATGGTGCCCGATGAAAGGTCGATTACCTTCGCTGTCGGTCATGGCAAGAAGGCGGCGCGCTATATTAACGGCTTTCTGACCAGTCAACCCTACCTGCCCGCCGCGAAACACCCACTGGTGGAATACGACAAATTACAACTCTGGTACAAGACCGACGCCCCTGTGTCGCTGCAACCCACGATCGACCTTGAACGCCGAGTCAGCGGTTTCGATGAGGTTATCACCGGATTAACCGAGGAACAGGCAGTGTTCGAAGCGCAGCGCTGTTATTCCTGTGGCAATTGTTTCGAGTGCGACGGCTGTTTCGGTGCCTGTCCCGAGAATGCGGTCATCAAGCTTGGCACAGGCAAGCGTTATAAATACGACTACGATTCATGCGTGGGATGCCGCGCCTGTTTCCTGCAATGCCCCTGTCACGCCATTGAGATGGCGCCAGCGGACGACCCCCGCATCCTGGCGATCAGGGAGGAAACGGCATGAATCAGCCGGAAGCCATCAAGAGCGCGGACCTTGGGAGAAAATCTGCGCGCAAAAAAATAACCATGGACGGCAGTGAAGCGACGGTCAGGATTGCCTACAAGACCAACGAGGTCTGCGCCATCTTTCCAATAACGCCATCCTCGGCGATGGCGGAGCTGGCGGACGCCTGGGCAGCTACCGGCAAACCAAACATCTGGGGAAATGTGCCCACCGTTACCGAATTACAGAGTGAAGGGGGCGCAGCCGGAACCGTGCATGGTGCTCTGCAGACTGGTGCGCTGAGTACCACCTTTACCTCTTCACAGGGATTGTTGTTGATGATCCCCAACATGTACAAGATCGCCGGTGAACTAACCTCCACTGTGTTTCATGTCGCTGCCCGTTCCATCGCCGCCCAGGGATTGTCGATTTTTGGCGATCACCAGGATGTCATGGCGATACGCGCCACCGGATTTGCCCAACTCGCGTCCAATTCCGTGCAGGAAACCCAGGACATGGCGCTTATCGCGCAGGCCGCCACATTGCGAGCACGGGTGCCGTTTGTGCACTTCTTCGATGGTTTTCGCACCTCCCATGAGCTGAACAAGATCTCGGTGTTAGAAGATGATGAAATCCGTGCCATGATCGATGACAAGTACGTCTGGGCGCACCGCGGACGGGCCCTGAATCCTGACAATCCGGTCATGCGGGGCACGGCACAGAATCCAGACACTTATTTCCAGTCGCGGGAAACCGTAAATCCTTTTTACGCGGCTGTGCCTGGTATTGTGCAGGAAGAAATGGATCGCTTCGCCGGCATCGTCGGGCGGGAATACAAGTTGTTTGACTACTTCGGCGCGGGGGATGCCGAGCGGCTCATTATCCTCATGGGTTCGGGTGTGCAGACTGCGAAGGCGATGGTCAGGGTTATGCAGGAACAGGGCGAGAAAGTTGCCGTGCTGGCAATACGTCTGTTCCGGCCATTCAGTAGCGAGCATTTCCTCGCCGCGATTCCTCACACGGTTCTGCACATCGCCGTGCTGGACCGAACCAAGGAACCCGGTTCGGCAGGGGAGCCACTGTACCTCGACGTCATTTCCCAGCTCAGCCAGGCCTACGCAGCCGGGACACGCCCGAGTATGCCCAGGATAATCGGTGGCCGCTACGGCCTGTCCAGCAAAGAATTTACTCCGGCAATGGTCAAGCGCGTCTTTGCTGAACTCAGCAGCGACAAACCCAAGAACGGATTTACGATTGGCATCAACGACGATGTCAGTAATACCAGCCTGGACTACGATCGTAGCCTCGATATTGAACCGGCTTCGGTAAAACGTTGTCTGTTCTTCGGTGTGGGTGGCGATGGCACCGTGGGTGCCGCCAAGAACAATATCAAGATCATCGGCGAAGAAGATAATTTTCAGGCTCAGGGCTTCTTCTTTTATGATTCCAAGAAGGCCGGTTCACAGACCGTCTCTCATCTGAGATTTGGGCCCGATACGATCGATTTTCCGTGGTTGATCACGAATGCCAGCTTTATCGCTTGTCACAACTATCCTTATATGGCTTCGGTAGACATGCTGAAGTATCTGGTGAAGGGAGGCACGTTCCTGCTTAACTCACCGCATAAAGTGGATGATATCTGGCACAGAATTCCGAACCACGTGCAGCAGCAGATGATCGACAAGCAAGTCAATTTCTATGCGATCAATGCGGCGAAGGTAGCCCAGGATGCTGGTATGGGCAGGCGCGTAAACACGGTGATGCAGACCTGTTTCTTCGCTATCTCCGGGGTACTGCCTCGCGATGAGGCCATTGCAAAAATCAAGGCTTCGGTGGAGAAGACCTATGCTCGCAAGGGACCCGAAGTGGTGCAGAAGAACTTCGATGCCATCGACCAGGCCCTGGAAAATCTGCAGATGATTGAGATACCTGATCACGTGGATGAGAAAGAAACGCTACAGGTTGATGCCCTGGCCGAGCGGGCGCCGAAGTTTGTCAAGGAAGTCACCATGGAGATGATGCAGGGTCGCGGCGACTTGATTCCAGTGAGTATGTTACCTCCGGATGGAACTTACCCGACCGGTACCACGCGGTACGACAAATCCAATCTCGCACAGACAATTCCTGTCTGGGAAGAGGATGTGTGTATTCAATGTGGGAACTGCGTCATGGTTTGTCCCCATGCCACGATCAGGGCGAAGTTTTATCATAAAGACGTATTGCAGTCGGCTCCGGCAGAATTCAAGAGTACCGGCGTGGAAGCGCGCGGTTTTCCGGAGACGCGCTACACCCTGCAGGTCTATCCCGAGGATTGCACGGGATGTGGTGTCTGCGTCGATGCCTGTCCGGTACGCTCCGAGACGCCGAACGGTCCGCGTGCCATCAACATGTTGCCGCACTTCGAACACTTGCAGGCTGAAAAAATTCGCGTGGATTACTTCGATACCATTCCTTACAACGATCGCGCGCGGGTGGATTTTTCCAATGTTCGCGGCGTGCAATTCCTCGAGCCGCTCTTCGAATTCTCCAGTGCCTGCGCCGGATGCGGCGAGACGCCTTATTTGCGACTGATTACCCAGTTGTTCGGCGATCGCCTGATGGTGGCCAACGCCACGGGCTGTTCGTCAATTTTTGGTGGCAACCTGCCAACCACTCCCTGGAGCAAGAACGCCGCGGGTCGGGGTCCGGCCTGGTCCAATTCGCTGTTTGAAGACAACGCCGAGTTCGGATTCGGCTACCGTATTACCGCCGATAAGCATCTGGCGCTGGCCAAGCAGGCACTCGAGTCACTCAAGGATGAACTAGGACCAGACCTGGTGAGCGATTTACTCTGCGCACCACAAAAGCTGGAGTCGCAGATCTGTGCACAGCGGGACAGGCTCGCGCTGCTCAAGGAAAAACTGCTAAAGATGGACGATCCGCGTGCCAGCAACCTGCTCTCAGTGGCTGATCACCTGGTCAGGCGCAGCATCTGGATCGTCGGTGGCGACGGTTGGGCTTATGATATCGGTGCTGGTGGGCTTGACCATGTGCTTGGCAGTGGAGTGGATGTCAACATCCTGGTGCTCGATACCGAGGTCTACTCCAACACTGGTGGTCAGCAATCAAAATCCACTCCGCTCGGCGCTGCTGCCAAGTTTGCCTCCGGGGGCAAGAACGTCTCCAAGAAGGACCTTGCTCTGCAGGCTATCTCCTATGACAATGTCTATGTCGCGAGAGTGGCCCTGGGTGCCAATTCCCAGCAGACCCTGGAAGCGTTTCGTGAGGCTGAAGCCTATCCCGGAACTTCAATCATCCTCGCTTTCAGCCCCTGCATCGCTCATGGCTATGATCTGGAGGAGAGCCTGACCCAGGAACAGATGGCGGTGCGTTCCGGTTACTGGCCCCTGATTCGTTTTAATCCTGCACTGCGCAGCAAAGATCGCAATCCGTTTATTCTTGATTCGACTCGACCGGATGTCGCGTTCAAGGAATATGCCGACAAAGAAACCCGCTTCAGCGGCATCGGGCGAACCAACCCTGAAGAGGGAGCCCGACTCATGGCGATGGCCCAACAGATGATTAACCACAAATGGGGAATCTACGAGGAGATGGCGACTCACTTCAGTGGTGACCTGAAAGAATAAGTCTGTTGTTATTTTTCCGCCTGACGAGCAAAGACAACAAAGATCTGCTCAGCTAATTGGTTGTAGGCAGCCTCAAACTCTCGCTGCACCAGGTTGGCCTGGTTATCGAGCCAGGATTGAGCAAAGCGCGGTGAGCTTTCATATTCTAATCGTCTTCTTTTCATTACTGATCTATCAGAAGTATCGGTGAAACTCAATTCAACTGCAATATCCATAACAAGCGTTACCTGTTCCTGGCGATGAGTCCGCAGGCTGAGGTTTTCGAGAGATATCTCGAGATTCTTGTTGGCAGCTTGCGTCACGACATGCCATTCACCGGCAGTCCGGTTCAGCAAGGCCGCATGAATTGCTGCTGAGGATCTTGCAGAGTTAGATAGCCAGTGATTTGATCAGAAAGCGCCTGCACCTTTTCTTCAGGCAGGCTTTCCAGCACTCCTACCACAAATCCGGCAGTCGCGCCCGTGGTAGCACCTGCAAGCGCACCGAGTGGGCTACAAAGCCAGAAAAAGGGTCCGCAAGTTAATCCCCATGCAGCTCCTAAGATCGCCCCCGATGCCACACCGGTATCGGTAGCTATAGCCTGGTTGCTTATGCGCCCCGCTTCATCAGCACGAGAATTTTCGTAATCAATGGTCACGGTTTCTCCACGCTCGATAAGTTGATAATCGTTTAACGAGTTACAACCGAAAAGGCTTAACAATATGATTACTATCAGTGTGTTAAACAGCTTCATACTTTGCTCGATCAAGCTGGCGAAGAGGCGCCTGCGAAACCCTGGTGTGCCATGCCCGGATGAAATTGGTCCGTGAGTATAAATGAGATACTGATTTAGTCTTAGAGAAAGATTCTTTGCCAACGTCACCAAGAAACAGCATGCGCAAAACGTAGGGGGCAAAGATATCCAGCCACTGCAAAGGTGCGATCTCAGTAATGCAAAGCTTTCCCTGATAGGTATCTTTCGCCACTGGGAGTATTGGAAGTGTTTTTCTGCAATCGGTGATTACGCCATAACCTCTCGCTATTCGCTTCTGGGTCTAAACGCCAGGAGGGCATTCCCTGGTGTCTGACCGAAGCTCCCGTATCCCGATCCAATGAACAGCATGCCGCCGCCGGCGGCAATTGAGTGGCTGTCAATAGAGCCACCTCTGGCTGCTACGCCATTGACCGTGGAATAGTTCCTGACTGTGTCGTACTGGAACAGGATCTCGCCGTTCTCCTTGTCAAAGATAAACAGACGACCGTCGATGCCAGCGCTGATCAGTGCGCCATCCACAAGTAGCGGCGCGGCTGATAGACCGAATCGAGACTGACAGGCATTGACCCGGTCACCTCTGCCATCGTCACAATCCGGCCGCAGAGGATAAGACCAGCTGGATTCGCCGGTTGCCACGAAGAAGCTGTACATACCGGGGCGTGGGGTAAAGCCCGGCCTCGCAACGCCAGGATCATTGATTGGCAGATACACACGTTCTCCATCGGTGGTGATACCCCAGTGGTTGCCACCCAAAGCGGTGCCGTCCCCGATGCGCTGATTCCATAGCACTTCGCCATTGTCTGGATCGAGAGCCCACAGGTCCCCGGACTTCTGTCCTGCCAGCAGGATGTCGCCCGCGTCGCGTTCTACCAGGATGGCGGGGCCGCCGAAGTCATAATCTTTCAACGCGCTTTCACGCTGGTTCGGGCAGTTAGCCGTGTTGCGATTACGGCCACAGGCCATGTTCCACACGTCCAGGGCGAGCCCCTGGAACAGCCATTTCTGTTCGCCGGTCTCGATATCGAGAGCGATTACAGCGTCGCTGGTGTCGGTGGCAGGGTGAGAGGTGTTTTCTCCCGTGGTGACATAAATCGTGCCCCGCCTGGTGTCGATCGTAGGCGTTGTCCAGATTGGCGCACCGGAGGGTCCACGCAGGCGTACGCCTCGCGAGTTAACTTCTCCGGTGTACTGGGCCTGGGGCATGGTGTGATACTCCCAGAGAATCTCTCCGGTGCTGGCATTGAGCGCGGTTACGGCGCCATGGCCCACGCAGCATTCAAAATCCGGGTTGGCAGCCGCGCCGACGCCACTGTTGGATATGGAAACGATGACTCTATCGCCTTCGACTATCGGAGCCCCGCTGATGCGCACGCCGAGTCCGTGGCTGCGGACATCGATGGACCAGATAAGATTGCCACTGCGGGCTTCCAGGGCATAAACGAATCCCTGGGCATCGCCGTATAGAATGGCATCTGGCCCCTCTTTACCGAGCCTGGAATAAGTAAGAGATGAACGCAGCCGAGTCGGCGCATTGAATACCCACTTGGCACAACCGCTGTGCGAATCAAGGGCGAAGACCTTGCGGGTGCCGCTGGCGGCATAGAAGAGTGTGTTGCCCACTAGTACTGGTGAAGAGCGTAGGGCGCCGGTGTCGGGAAATCCAATAGTCCAGGCCAGTTCGAGGTTGGCCATATCAGCGGTAGAGAGTCCTGCTTGTTGCGCGCTCATTGCGCGGGAATTATTCTTATCGATACCGACGCGGTTGAGTGCTACGTAGCCGCTCAGATCGACTTCACGCTGATCTTCACTACACATGAGATCAGCAACCCAGTTTGCTGATTCCTGCACAGCCAGGAAATCAATAAGCTGAGTTTGCTCGTTTAGCGTCAAACCAGATCCTTGCGTTGCCATCACCCCTTCGTTCAGTGCGTACTCCAGTGTGTCTGCGGTCATGGTTTGCAGTGCTTCCAGAGTGTGGGCGCGGGGGAAATCCCTATTTCCGTGGCAGGTCGCGCAGTGTTCCTGATAGATGACAAGACCTGGATGATCATCAGTGTTGAAAGAGGCTTGTTGGGCATGGCCTGATTGACAAGGAATGAGGCCTACTACTAGTAGGAGCACAACGCAGGATGCAGCCTGGCTGATTGTCATCGTCACTACCTTTTTCATTGGTGGGCTAACGGGCGCTAAACAGCAGAAGAAAATACAACACTCTCCATCAGCAACGCAATTGGACAGCTACTGCATTGGAGCATGCTCGATAACAACGCGCTCGGTCGGGAATTAATTGGCGTTCAGGAATCATCCACGCGAATCGCTCTGCACAATCACGCTTTCGGGACTGGTCAAGTCAGGTGATGAGCAGATGCTAATCTTTTTCCTGCTGGTTACGGTGAATGCTATTAGTTGCGAGCAGCCTGCTCGGCTTCGAGTCTCCGTGCTCCACCGAGAATCCCCGGGAACGCATAGTTGCCCTCGTGGCAGGCATACTCATACATGCGATCACCCTGGGGCCGTCGATTCATTGCGACTTCGCCTGTCCAGGAACGGGTATACACTGCAGGGTCTTCGATAGTGAAATGGTAGCGAATCTTGTCGCTGTCGATGAGGGCGAAGCGTTCGGTAACCTTGACGTTTTCAGTAAATTCCCAGCGTGACTGGTATGGGTGCAGACCCACGGTCTCCACCACCAGGGTATCGCCTTCCCAATGTCCGACTGAGTCACCCATCCACTTGGCGTAGTCCGCCTGGTGCTTATCATCGATGCGGATGATGCGGGTATCGTGCACCATTTCTACCAGGATCATCACGTAGTCCCCTGTTTGTACGATCTGGTAATTGTTGTTGTACATCACCGGCATCATCGGTGGCCCGGAGCTGGAACCGAAGGCCAGCAGGCAACGCTCACCGAGCGGTCGCAGCTCGGGTCCGTCGAACGGTTCAATCCCAGGCATTGCCCGCAACTGTGCGGTGAAATTCTTACCACGTCCGTCTTCGCGATAAGGAATCTGCCCGTTCTCCGGATCGACGACGATTGATGTGCGGTATTCGCCGTTGATCTCGATCACGTCCGTACCCCGGTCGACCCAGAAGTTATTGTAGCCACCGACATTGCGACCCTCCTCGGGTGCGTCGCGATCAGGATCGCTGGGGCGGGCGCGATTCTCGATGACGCTACGCCACTGACGCTCCTGCTCTTCCTTCTGCTCCAGGGTCAGGAAACCGATGCTGCCAAATTCGCTCGGGCGCTCCAGCGGTGTCTGGGTGGCATTGGTCCAAATGCCCTGCAGATCGGGTTTGCCTTGCGGCGTTCTCGGCATCACCCAGTCATCGGCACTGTACACCAGGGTGGAAACAGCAAGACTCAGAGAACCGCATAACAACACGAGAATATTTTTCATGGATAATGTCCTGGTAGCCTCGTTTAAATTTCCTAAAGGTGGACTGATTAACAAATAGCGAACAGGTTTGCTGCCTGTTCGCTATTCATTAGCATTCCCGTCGCTGCCGACTAGAAACTCCACAGGGCCCGCACGTAGAACCTGCGACCACGGCCGTCGTGTACCTGGGCATCGTAATCCAGGCTGCCAGTTTCCCGTACTGGTACATCGGCATCGAACAGATCGATGATACCGGCGGTGAAACGGGTGGACCCCAGATTGGCGTTGTTCCAGGCATAGGTATAGTTGTACTGGGCATCCCAGCGCCAGTAGTCGTCGATCTCACGTTCCATCAGGGAAGCGACAAACGGATTCACCTCGTTGATGCGCAGATCATAGGTAAGATCGGTGTACGAACCGATATAGCGGTTAATCACCGTAACCCCGTGGTCACCTATCGACAAGCAATCAACGGTCCAGTAGTCGAATATCTTCTTTCAGATGGAAATGTAGTAAGAATGACCCCAGAAAGGCAAAAAGAATTTGAAGAGTTTGTTAAAGCACCCAAAAATGGTATAGTACCTAAAGGATTTAAAGTAACAGAATCAGTTTCTGGTCCTTGGTACGAGAGACCAGAAGTCAATAGAAGGAAATTAGACGATGCCGCAAGACAATTCGAAAACGCTAACCCCGACGGCAGCCTTAGATCAGGCGATGTTAGGCCTTACGCGGGTGGGGACACCCTTTCTGAACGAAGACGACAGTTCCTCCGCTCCTTCCGAGCCGACCAAAATCGAACAACAGCCGCAACAAGAGTGGTTCAGGGAGTCAATAATGGAGGACGTGCTCAAGAAACACCCGGACCTTACAGCAGAGGAGCTGTCGAGGGATATGGAGGAGATGGGCTTTTAAGCTTTTCTCCAGAACCTAACGTATTAACCCAATATCAGAGTGCGGGGCTTAGTCTCCCAGTTATTAAACAAGTAGAAGCCGTAGCTAA
>JAQBSZ010000027.1 GCA_027623555.1 Pseudomonadota bacterium
GGCAAAGCGCGACAAACTCCCGCAGAGTGGCCAACTACTTGTTCAGAGGCTCCCTAGAATAAGACCCTGCAGCGGATTGTGCCCTTGATTTTGTTAAGCCGCGCTAATGCCATCTCACTGTATTGCTCATGGATGTCTATAACCACATAGCCTACCCTTGCATTGGTTTGCAGATATTGGGAATCGATGTTGATCCCTGTCTCTGAGAAGACACTGTTGATCTCCGAGAGCACCCCAGGGACGTTGTTATGAATGTGCAACAGGCGATGATTGCCAGGATGGGCAGGTAGAGTCACTTCAGGAAAGTTAACTGAAGTAAAACTGGAGCCATTGTCACTGTACTTTACCAGCTTCTCACTGACTTCAATGCCGATGTTTTCCTGAGCTTCCATCGTGCTGCCACCAACGTGTGGTGTGATAATGCAATTATCAAATCTGCGCAGTGGAGAAAGAAATTCTTCGTCGTTAGACTTCGGCTCAGAAGGGAACACATCTATCGCAGCACCGGCAATTCTGGAATGTTCCAGAGCATCAGCCAGCGCATCGATATCGACAACCGAGCCACGGGAGGCATTGATCAGAACGGCCTCTGCTTTCATCCAGGACAATTGTTCCGCTGAGATCATGTTTCTGGTTTGAGGTGTTTCCGGCACGTGCAAGCTGATGACATCACATTCATTCATTAACAGTTGAAGAGAGTCTACCTGTTGGGCGTTACCCAGTGGTAACTTGGTGACTACATCATAGAGAAACACTTTCATCCCCATGGCCTCAGCCAGCACACTCAACTGCGAGCCAATATTGCCGTAGCCGACAATGCCCAACTTCTTGCCCCGGGTTTCAAACGAGCCTCGTGCTGCCTTTCGCCAGATGCCTCGATGCAATTGCGCATTCTTCTCGGGTATGCCTCTCAGCAGCAGAATTGCCTGGCCAATAACCAGCTCGGCAACACTTCGGGTATTCGAGAAAGGGGCATTGAAAACCGGAATACCTCGCACCAGCGCCGCATTAAGATCTACCTGGTTGGTACCGATGCAGAAACAACCCACTGCCAGGAGTTTGTTTGCCACTGCGAAGACGGCTTCATTCAATTGAGTACGGGATCGAATGCCGACGAAATGCACATCGGCAATCTTCTCTTTCAGCTCTGCTTCTTCGAGGGAGGTTTTCAGGTACTCAACATTTTCGTAACCAGCCTTGGTTAACGTGTCGAGCGCACTCTTGTGAACAGCTTCCAGGAGTAGAAACTTGAGCTTACTTTTTTTAACAGAGGTTGGATTCATGGTTTGGGAGCGATGTTCGCGCAGCGGGCGCATGGTAACATATTCCTCCCTTTCGAAGGGTCATTTTATACCCCGCGATTAGCTTTCCTGGAGACAAGCCAGTATGAAATGTAGTGAGTCAGATCTTCTCGCTGAGCTTGGTGCGCTGGTCGGTGCTGGCTGGGTAAAAACTGACCCTGCGGATCTGTCTGTCTATGGGAAAGACTGGACCAGCGCGATACAACCCAAGCCCATGGCAATCGTACTGCCTGCATCAAGCGAAGAAGTTCAGGCGATCGTCAAGCTGGCTAACCGTTTCGAATTTGGCCTGGTGCCTTCTGGCGGGAGAACCGGATTGAGTGGTGGAGCAGTCGCCGCCAACAGGGAAGTCGTGGTCGCATTTGACCGGATGAATCGGATTCTGGATTTTGATCCGGCGGACCGCCAGTTAATCTGTGAGCCTGGAGTCATCACCCAGCAGTTGCAACAATTCGCCAGCGAGAACGACCTTTTCTATCCGGTAAATTTCGCCTCGTCTGGTTCCAGCCAGCTCGGCGGCAACGTGGCGACGAATGCCGGCGGTATCAAGGTGATCCGCTACGGACTGACAAGAAACTGGATACTGGGGATGAAGGTGGTAACCGGCGCTGGCGAACTGTTGGACCTCAATCGCGGTCTCGCCAAAAATGCAACGGGATACGACTTGCGTCATTTGTTCATTGGCTCGGAAGGCACGTTGGGATTTATTGTGGAACTGACTGTGGGTCTGTGCAATAAACCCCATGACCCAACAGTGCTAGTGCTGGGTGTCGATAAGATGGCTGACACCATGCAGGTGCTACAGGCGTTTCAGAGAAAACTGGACCTTACGGCATTCGAGTTCTTTTCTGATAAGGCAATGCAGCTGGTCATCGCTGCCAAAGGCCTGCCGAAACCTTTTGAGTCGCGCTGTGAATTCTATGCCCTGATTGAATTTGAGAATAATTCCGAACAGGACCTGGAAACAGCCATGGAATTGTTTGAGTTCTGTCTGGAGCAGGGATGGATTAGCGATGGCACAATCAGCCAGAATTCCGGACAGGCAAGCAAGCTGTGGCGACTGCGCGAAGATATTTCCGAGACAATCTCCAGGTTCACTCCCTATAAAAATGACATTTCTGTAAAGGTGTCAAAGGTACCAGCTTTTCTGGAGGAGGTGGATGCTCTCGTGAGTGAGGCCTACCCGGACTTCGCTATCATCTGGTTCGGTCATATCGGTGACGGCAACGTGCATCTGAATATCCTCAAGCCCAAAACTCTCTCGAAACAAGACTTCCTGGAAAAATGCAGCGAAGTCTCGAAGTGGGTATTCGAGGTGGTCCAGAAACATGGCGGAAGTATCTCCGCCGAACATGGTGTGGGATTGCTCAAGAAACCCTATCTTCACTATTCCCGATCACCTGCTGAAATCGCTTATATGAAATCCATAAAACGCGCATTCGATCCGAACAATGTTATGAATCCGGGCAAGCTGTTCGATTCCTGAACGTCAAAATGCTTCGAAGCGGATAGATTCGACAGCGCGTAGAATGATTGCGACAAGCCGATTTCATGAGACAATTTTTCAACCAATAAGGGTTTCCTTCTAGCAGAATATCGGCGTAAACTGGCCGTTCGGCCGAAAATGACCGACGGGTTGCTATCGCTAGCAATTCGATCATGTACACATTTATAAGCACGAGCGTAATATGTCAGATTCAGTAGAGGGTACCGTTAAGTGGTTTAACGACGAGAAGGGATTCGGTTTTATCGAGCAGGAAGGTGGGAAGGATGTGTTTGTTCATTTCAGTGCCATCAATGGCTCTGGTAGGAGAACACTGCATGAAGGACAGAAAGTGACCATGGAAGTTACCCAAGGCCAGAAAGGTCCCCAGGCGGAAAACGTCACCCCGCTTTAGTTTTTACGAAGCAACGCCAGTCCCTGCCGGAATAGTAAAAAACTTGAGAGTTGAGGCTTGAGACGGTTCGGAGTAAATCTGCAGTAGTTCTGGAACGGCGCAGATTTCAAGAACCAGTATTACCCAACCCCACATCCGTTCAACTATTTATTCTCCCGGTGCGCTTAGATACTCAGAAGTCTTCAGGGTAGAAGCGTCTGCACGCCTGAGCTAGTGCCGAGCAGCAGACGGTCGGCACCACGCTCCGCAAATAACCCGTTGGTTACCACACCGGTTATCTGGTTGAGATCGCGTTCGAGTTTTCTCGGATCGAGTATTTCCAGGTTAAAAACATCGAGAATATGGTTGCCATTGTCGGTGACTACGCCTTCCCTATACACAGGATCCCCTCTCAGTTTCACTATTTGCCGAGCCACATGACTGCGTGCCATTGGAATCACTTCTACCGGCAGTGGAAACTTTCCCAGCAATTTAACCATTTTGGACTCGTCCACTATGCAGACAAATTCGTTGGCAACCGCAGCAATTATTTTTTCCCGGGTGAGCGCCGCGCCGCCGCCTTTAATTAGTTGCAGGTGATCATTGCTCTCATCAGCACCGTCAACATACACAGTCACTTCGCGTACGCCGTTCAAGTCATAGACAGGAATGTTCTGTTGCTTTAGAAGGCGTGCCGATTCGTCCGAGCTGGCGACTGTGCCATTGATCTTGTGACTGATCTTGCCAAGTTCTTCTATAAAGAAATTTGCCGTGGAGCCAGTGCCAACGCCGATGATTGTGTCATCGTCCAGCAGTGACTCAACATAGGAAAATGCCGCCTGTGCGACCGCCCGTTTCAGTTCATCTTGTGTCATCTGGCCACCTTTTTGTTCAAATCAAGATTGGATAGGGTTTACGCGTCCCGGACTTTTCCCAACGGCTGGCCCATTTGCACCGCTGCTTCGGCTTTTATCTCGGAAACCAGTTCCACGGCACCAGCACCGAACAGAACGATGGCCGTGGAACCCAGTTTGAATCTTCCCATCTCCGCCCCCATTGCTAACTCAATGGGTGGGCTGCGATTGTCAAAATCTGTCTCGCGGATAATACGGGTTCCTGAGCTCGGACACACGGTCCCTGACCATACCGTTTCGATGCCGGCAACAATCATGGCGCCGACCATAATTACTGCCATGGGGCCGGCCGCCGTGTGAAACACGCACACGACTCTCTCGTTGCGTGCGAACAGACCAGATACTTTTTCAGTTGTCCGTGGATTTACTGAAAACAACCGGCCCGGGACGTAAATCATCTTCTCCAGGCGTCCTGCCAGGGGCATATGCACCCGATGGTAGTCACGCGGAGACAGGTAGATCGTGGCGAAGGAACCATCATGGAATTGCTCCGCCAATGCAGTATTGCCTCCCAATAGCTCGGCCAACTCGAAAAACCGCCCCTTGGCCTGCAATAGCACCTTACCAGAGATCGTTCCTGCCTGGCTGACGGTCCCATCGGCTGGAGAGACAACCGCATCGCTGCCCTCAGGGAGTGGCCTGGCTCCGGGTTTCAGCTCGCGGGTGAAGAAGTCATTGAAGTTTTCAAAGGCTTTGGGGTCTGTTACCAGCGCATCAGCCAGGTCGACACGGTAACGACGGATAAATGAACCGATAAGCAGGTTTTTTAACAAGGCAGATTCAGCGAAGAGCGCCGTGAAGCGGGAAAGGGCATGGTGAGGAAGCAAATACTGTAAGAGTACGGACAGAGTAGACATTTGGGTCGCAGCGCTGTCAGGTCTCAACTGGTGTGTCCGGGTGATTACCCCATTCAGACCAGGAGCCATCGTAGGCCTTAATGTTATAGCCCAATGCCTTGCCTACCAGGTAACTCAATCCGGATCGATGGTGGGTCTGGCAATGGGTGATGACTGACTTGTCCTTGCTGATGCCGAGTGCTTCCATAGCAGTCTGTATCTGGTCAAGGGGACGCAAGCGCAAGTTTCGACTGCGATCCATCAGGTCTAGCCAGTCCAGGTTTACCGCGCCCGGGATATGACCATTCTTGGGGGCGGTGATCCTGGTACCGGCAAACTCTTCAGCGTTGCGCGCGTCCCACACGATGGAGCCGTTGTCTTCGATTTGCGCGACAACGTCTTCGAGGCTGGCTATCACGCGGCGGTCAATGTTAACGGCATAGTCGGTCGGGCTGTGTAGAGCCGCATCACTCTCGGCAGCGATTACCGGGTGGCCTTCTTGCAACCATGCCACCAGTCCCCCGTTCAAATAGGAAGCGCGGTTATGCCCAAGTACGTCCAGCGTCCAGATTAAGCGGCCGGCCCAACCACCGCCCTCATCATCATAGGCAATGACATGTTTGTCAGCCTGCAAACCAATTCTTGAGAATACTCTTTTTAACTGCTCACTATCAGGAAGCTTGCCTGGCGCCGGTTTGCTGCCGCAGACCAATTCGGCAGGCTCAATCAACACCGACCCGGGGATATGTTGTGCACTGAATACCGCCTCAGAACACACGGCCACGAGCAGTATCTGGTCTGATGACAACAGGGGTAACAGAGCTTCAGGCTCGATGATCAGCGGTAGTGCAGCAGAATGGGAATCAGGGCTCATGGTTTTCTGGAACGCGTAGTGTAGGTTGGGTGTAGATTGGGAGTAGGTTGGGTGTGGGCCAAATTTGCTGGTTGATGATGTTGGCCATTCTACCGTCAACCGCTCAGGAATCTTCCATCATCTGCAAAATTCTCAAGTAGCTATCCAGGCGTTCTCGAAAAACCGTGCCCTGCTCCACCGCCTCCTTGATAGCACAACCGGGTTCTGACTGGTGTGAACAGTCTCGAAACCGGCAATCCCCTGCGAGCTGGTGTAGCTCCTTAAATCCACTCAGCAACTGTGCTTGGGTGATATGCGGAAGATTGAATTCGCGAATTCCCGGTGAGTCGATCAGGTCACAGCCTGGCAGATGATAGAGCCGCGCCGTGGTCGTCTTATGGGTGCCTTTGTATTTTCCCAGGGACAAGTCGCCGACTTCGGTGATCTCGTCAAATCCCAACCGGTTAACCAGAGAAGATTTACCGACTCCAGATTGGCCGACCAGCACAGTGGTCAAGCCTGCCAGGGATTCTTCCAGCTCAGCAATTCCAGCGCCGGACAGGGTTGAGACCCTATGCACGGAATAACCTAGCGATTGATATATCGACAACATATTGTCGATTTCCTGGGTATTCCCACTATTTAACAGATCTACCTTGTTCAGCACCAGTAGCGGCTCCAGCCCGAGACTATCGATGGCTACCAGATAACGGTCTATCAGATTCATGAATGCCTGGGGGAGAACCGCGAAAACGACCAGCACGATGTCGATATTGGCAGCGACAGCCTTCGGATTGCCGCCGCTGTCCGGGCGCGCGAACATGTTCTTGCGATCCGCTACTGCCACGATGACCCCGGTCTCATCGCTGCCCTGCTCCCACACCACCAGATCACCAGTGACAAGGTCCGGAAGGTTGGCGCGTTGGTGACAGCGGATCACTGTGGGTGGAGAGTCTTCACTTAATACTTCCACATCCAGTTGTTTGCCGAAGTGACTGATGATTCGACCGTTGCAGCGGGTAGCGCTAGCTGATGTGCCGGTAGCAGACTCGGAATTCACAACTATTTCTTTCTGTTGCTTCTCAGTGATGCGAGCTTGCTGCTGTTTGCTTAAGCGTCTTTTGCTCATGAATTACATAACGGGGTTGGAGTGGCACGCGTGCTGGTCTAAAGTGTCGCGATTATTGCATATTCCGGATATTGAAGCTTTGCTACAATCACTCCAGCCAATTCTCAATACGAAAGCAAGCTGATGGATAAAAATCTCAATCTTATCTGGCTGGATCTGGAAATGACCGGGCTTGTTCCCGATACCGATCGTATTATCGAAATTGCCACACTCGTAACAGACGCCGATCTAAACATTCTTGCAGAAGGACCCCTATTGGCAATTAAACAACCCGATGCTTTATTGACTGCAATGGATGACTGGAATCAAAAGCATCATGGAGAATCAGGTTTGATCGACAGGGTTAAGAGCAGCAAGATTGATGAGCGAGAAGCGGAGCGACAGACGCTGAAGTTCCTCGCCGAGTATTCATTCAAGAACTCATCTCCGCTGTGTGGAAATAGTATCTGCCAGGATCGGCGCTTCATGGGGAATTATATGCAGGAACTGGAAGCCTATTTTCATTACCGAAACCTCGATGTGAGCTCAGTAAAAGAATTGGCACGGCGCTGGAAACCGCAGATTATGGAAGGGCTGGTAAAGCAGGGCAGCCATCAGGCTATGGATGACATCAAGGATTCAGTGAACGAGCTCAAGTATTATCGAGAGCATTTCATCAACGTCAGCTAAATCCTGTTTTCATGTTGCAGTAGCGCCCAGGCTACATGTTCGCGCACCAGAGGCGATGAATGTTCAGCCGATGCACGCAGCGCTGCAACTATATCAATTGACGAATCGGCATTGCCCAGCGCAACGGCAATATTTCTCAACCAGCATTCATAACCGATTCTTCTGATCGCTGAACCTGCAGTCCTGGCGAGAAATTCCTGCTCAGTCCACTGAAACAAATTGACGAGATCCGCATCATCCAGATTATGGCGCGGTGAAAAATCGGCTTCGCCAGTCGTCCGGGTAAATTTATTCCAGGGGCACACCAGCTGACAATCGTCACAACCAAAGATTCGGTTTCCCATGGCCTGGCGAAATTCTTCGGGAATCGAATCCCGCAGCTCGATAGTCAGATAGGAGATACAACGAGTGGCATCGAGCAGGTTGGGCTTCACAAAGGCCTGGGTTGGGCATACCTCAAGGCAAGCAGTGCAGGTTCCACAGTGATCACTTTCCTGCTTATCCACTGGTAGTGGCAGGTCAGTGAACAGCTCTCCAAGGAAGAACCATGAGCCAGCTTGTTTGTTGATAAGCATAGTGTTCTTACCAATCCATCCGATGCCGGATTTCTCGGCAAGTGCACGTTCCAGCACCGGGGCACTGTCAACAAAAGCGCGGTAACCAAAAGGACCGGCAATCCCTTCGATCTTGTCGGCAAGTTGCTGCAGGCGTTTCCGTATCAGCTTGTGGTAGTCCCGTCCGCGGGCATAACGAGCGACATAGGCCTTGTTGCGTTGCTGCATGGGATTTAACGAATTTTCTGTAGTACTTGAATAGTCCATACGCGCGCTGATGATGCGCAGCGTGCCGGGGTGCAGCTGCTCAGGGTGGCAGCGTTTCTCATGATTTTCAGCCATGTACTGCATGGCGCCGTGATAGTCGTTGTCAATCCAATTTCCCAACAGGGGTGCATATTTACTTAAGTCGATATCTGCAATTGCTAGCTGCTGGAATCCGAGTTCAGTTCCCCATGCCTTTATCTGGATCGCGAGTTGTGGGAAATCGAGTTTAGCTGTCACAGTAATCGCAGGATAGCGGCAGCTTGTTCGAGAGTAGAATCATCTTTGCAGAAACAGAAGCGCAGTATTCTGGTGTCCGGCGGCTGTTGATAAAACGGCGCCAAAGGAATTGCCGCCACTCCCTTCTCTCGAGTTAGCTCAGTGGCGAACTGCGTATCTGGTTTATCACTTATGGCAGAGTAGTCCAAGAGTTGAAAATAGGTTCCCTTTGAAGGCGTAAAGGTAAATCGCGAGTCTGCAACCAGCTCGCAAAACCTATCGCGCTTCTTCTGGTAAAAATCGGCAAGCTCTATGGCATGCTGCGGGCATTCATTCATGAAGTCAGCCAGGCCGTACTGGACAAAGCTTGACGTGGTGAATGTGACAAACTGATGTACCTTGCGAAACTCTTCTGTAAGCGCCTTGTTGGCAATACAGTACGCAACCTTCCAACCGGTCGCATGGTAAGTCTTACCGAAGGAAAAGATCGCGAAACACTTCTGGCTCAGTTCCGGATGACTCAATACGCTGAGGTGGAGCGCGCCATCATAAACCATGTGCTCGTAGACTTCGTCAGACAGAACCAGGATATGCTTGTCTCTGATTAACGCGGCCAGGTTATCCAGGTCGTTGCGATCGAGTAAAGAGCCGCAGGGATTGTTGGGCGTATTGATTATTATCAGCCGGGTTCGTTCACTGATTGCCTCTGCAACCCGGTTCCAGTCGACCTGGTAGTCGGGCAATTGCAGTGACAGGTGAATCGCCGTGGCTCCAGCCAGCTGGATAGCCGGTGCATAGGAATCATAGGCAGGATCGAAGACGATGACTTCGTCTCCCTGGCTGACTACGGCCTGCACGGCGTCGAAGATGGCTTCGGTGGCGCCTGAGGTGACGGTAATCTCCGTCTCGGGATCGGCTTGAAATTGATAGAGTCGATTTATCTTGTTGGCAATTTCCTGACGCAGCGATGCAATGCCAGCCATCGGTGGATACTGATTCTTGCCTTCGTAGAGGTGCCTGGCCACGAGCTCTTTCAAGCGGTCCGGGCAATCGAAGTCGGGGTAACCCTGGGATAGATTAATAGCGTTATGATCCAACGCCATTTTCGACATAACCGTAAAAATGGTTGTGCCTACCTCAGGTAATTTGCTGTGCAAGTCGGCTTCCTTCTGGGCAAGATCGTTTTCTCCGGGAATTACCAGTCTTGATTGAGCGCTATTCTACCCGATTCGAACCGGGAAACTGAGAGCTAATAGGTTGATCGTGTCCGCCTGGCAATACGATCTGCCTCGCAAAAAAAAGGCCATAACTAGTTATGGCCTTTTCCACCAAATATCTTGTTTCACAAGGTATTGCCTTCCTGTAACCATTCATTCAATTCGATGACATCTTGAGGCGTGAGAATTCCAGAGACTTGCTTCAGGACGAGACCGTCGATCACATATTGGTAACGTGCATCGGCATAAAGACGCAATGCCTGATACAGGTTTTCTCTCGCCAGCAGTACTTCGACAATATTTCGCGTGCCGACTTGTGCCCCGAGCTCGGTAGCGTCCAGTGCACTCTGAGCCGAAGTAATGGATTGCTGTCGTTGTGCGATCACTAACACATCCGTATTCACGCGGCGGTAGGCATTGCGGATATTCTGGGTCAGCTCACGCTGAGTTAATTCGAGGGATTCCTGCGCTGCCGTTACGTTGTACTCGGCTGCTCTTCTTCTGGATCGTGTTGCGCCACCGGAATAGATAGGAATATTCAGATTAAGGGCTATCTGGGTACGGTCACTGGCACCGCCGCCAATCTGGACACCCTGGTTTACAATTGGCGTGGTGACGATGTGGCCCCAGAATCCTTGCAGATCTATGGTAGGTAGATGATCAGATTTTCGAGCCCGCAGGTTTTTGCGAGTGGCATCCAGGTTATATTCCGCCGCTGCAATCAATAGACTGTTGGATTCCGCCTCTCGCTCCCACTCATTGAGGCTGCCATCTACCCGGACGATCGGGAAATCTTCACGCAGGACCTCGATGTCCGGGTGCGGCTGACCGGTGATGGCTTCCAGTGCTTCATACCGTGATTGCAAGAAATCCTGCTGCAAGATGGTTGTATTGCGAGCCAGGTCAAAGGCTGCCTGACTGTCATAGACGTCGGTGATTGCAACCAGGCCAACTGCCTCGCGTTGCTGGGTCTGTTCCAGCGACCGCAGTGCTGCTTCCTCTTCCTGAATATTGGTATCCAACAGGTCCATGGCACGGAGTACATCGAAATACGCCGCGGCAACCCGCATGATGAGATCCTGTTCTTGCCCAGCCAGCTGGACAGCGGCGGCCTTGTCGGTGGCCTGGGCGCTTTGAAAGCTGTACCAGTTGGCGAGATTAAACACGCTCTGGCTTATGCCTACGCCCCAGTTGTGGTTGTTCAGACCCGGGCTGAAGCTGTGGTCATCCTGAACCCGCGTGCTTACCACTGTCCCGGTAAGAGGGTCCGGAATATTCACGTATATGGAGTCAGTGGGTCCACTGGTCAGGCGAGTGGTAGCCGCTTGCAGACCCAGCCCTGGCAGTAGTGATGCACGGCTTTGAATGACATTTTCCCGATTCGCCCGATAGCTGGCCTGCGCCTGTTTTAGTGTCGGGTCGTTATCCAACGCCAGCTGTAAGATAGTGACTAAATCATCGCCATAGCTAAGCGAGCTGGCTAGGCAGCTAATAAAAATTGTTCCAATAAACTTCGCTATACGTCCCATAATGTGTGACCTTTCTGCTTAAAAAAGTGTGCTGATCGATCGCTGAATAAGATGATCAAACAAGGATACCGGTTGGCGGCTTTGGAGCAAGCCGGCATTCTACACAGTGTAACTAAAAGTGACAATTCTATCTGACAGTTTGCGACAGTTGACACGATTACCACTACCAGACGCCGCAAATGCTCTGCCTGTTACCTAATAATCCGCTCTATGGCGTCGTTATTACTTTATCGTCGATTTCGGGCATAATGTTGATTCGATTTTTTGCGCTGGCAACCCCTGGCCAGCAGCGTCAGATACATACTCTGCTACCGGAATCGATCACACAAAATCTCAATCCCGGTTGTGCAACAGGACACTTGAATGAACGCGAACCCTGAACATTTTCTCGACAAGATCAGCCAGTTGGATACCAGTACCCGCCAACAATTCCCAAATTCCAGAAAAGTCTACACTGCAGGCAGCCGGCCGGATCTGCAAGTCCCTATGCGCGAAATCTCCCTGACACCGACCGAGACTGCAACCGGTACTGAAGACAATCCACCGATTCGCGTCTACGATTCTTCCGGCATCTATTCCGATGTCGATGCGGTTATCGATCTGCGTAGCGGGCTTGCTCCGATTCGTGCCGCCTGGATCGCCGAAAGGAATGACACTGAGCAGCTCGATGCGGTGAGCTCAACCTACGGGCGGGCTCGACAGAGTGACGCGCAAACTGCCCACCTGCGTTTCGAACATATCAAGCAGCCTCTAAGAGCAAGAAGTGGCTGTAACGTCACCCAACTGCACTACGCTCGCAACGGTATTATCACGCCAGAAATGGAGTTCATCGCAATCAGGGAGAACATGGCTCATCAGCAAGCGACAGAACAGGTCGGCCTGGCAGATCAACACCAGGGAGAATCCTTTGGTGCCAGCATGCCTGGGGAAATCACGCCTGAATTTGTGCGCCGCGAAGTAGCGCTCGGGCGGGCAATCATCCCTGCGAATATAAATCATCCTGAGATCGAGCCAATGATCATCGGCCGCAATTTCCTGGTGAAGGTAAATGCCAATATCGGCAATTCGGCGGTAACTTCATCTATAGAAGAAGAAGTAGAAAAACTCACCTGGTCGGCATTGTGGGGAGCAGACACGGTGATGGACCTGTCTACGGGTAAGAATATTCACGAAACCCGGGAATGGATTATTCGCAACTCCATGGTGCCCATAGGCACGGTGCCAATCTACCAGGCGCTGGAAAAGGTTGATGGAGTAGCCGAGGACCTCAGCTGGGAGATCTATCGCGATACCCTTATCGAGCAGGCCGAGCAGGGTGTTGACTATTTCACGATTCATGCTGGCGTGTTGTTGCGTTATGTTCCTCTGACAGCGAATCGAGTAACGGGAATCGTTTCCCGTGGAGGCTCAATCATGGCCAAGTGGTGCCTGTCGCACCATCGCGAAAATTTTCTCTACACCCATTTCGAAGACATCTGCCAGATCATGAAAGCCTATGACGTGTCATTCTCATTGGGAGACGGTCTGCGTCCCGGGTCAGTTGCCGATGCTAACGACACTGCCCAGTTTGGAGAGTTGGAAACACTGGGTGAGCTGACCAAGGTTGCCTGGAGGCATGATGTGCAAACCATGATCGAAGGACCCGGCCATGTCCCCATGCATATGATCAAGGAGAACATGGAAAAGCAGTTAGAAGTGTGCGACGAGGCACCTTTCTATACATTGGGACCACTAACTACCGACATCGCACCAGGCTATGATCATATTACCTCGGGAATCGGTGCGGCGATGATCGGCTGGTTTGGCTGCGCTATGCTGTGTTACGTCACCCCGAAAGAACACCTGGGGCTGCCGAATAAACAGGATGTTAAGGATGGCCTGATGGCCTACAAGATTGCCGCCCACGCTGCCGATTTGGCGAAAGGACATCCGGGTGCACAGTTACGCGACAATGCCTTATCCAAGGCGCGCTTTGAATTTCGCTGGGAAGATCAATTTAACCTGGGGCTCGATCCAACTACGGCTCGTGCTTTTCATGACGAGACACTTCCCAAGCAATCTGGCAAAGTCGCACATTTCTGTTCCATGTGTGGACCCAAGTTCTGTTCGATGAAAATCTCTCAGGAGGTCAGGGAATACGCGGCACAACATACCGACGGAAACATTGACCTGGCGATACAGGACGGGTTGATTGAGATGGCAACGGAGTATAACGAGCAGGGGCGGCGACTTTACCGTAAGATCTAGGGACCATCTGATTAAGCAGAGGGTCCCTCGCTCTCCAGAGAGTGATTCATCGCTTCCAGGCAGGAATGCGCCAGGCGCTTGCTGCGAGCGGTTGACCAACCATACTTTTCATCCGGCGTTGCCGTTGTGTCTTTAAAGGGCATTTCAAGTGTCATCGCCAGGCAGCCGTAATGGTGAGCAGTCTGCGCCGTACTCATCGATAGATTGGCAGAACCCCGTGGCTTGGGTGGATAACCCTTCTGAGTTTGAAAATCAGCGTTCAGCTCCGCCAGTGTATGGCGATAAAAATCCAGCTGTGCCTGCCGAGATTCATTCCAGTCGTTAAGGCCTTCAGTGCCCGCGATAAAACAATAGGGCAGTGATTCATCTCCGTGTACATCCAGTAAAAAATCTACACCGCTTGCTGCCATAGCTTTCTTCACCAAATAGACTTCCGGTGAAAATTCCATACTGGGCTCCGCCCATTCGCGGTTGAGATTGCGGCCCCTGGCATTGGTACGCAGGTGCCCACGGCGACTGCCATCCGGATTCATATTTGGCACCAGGTAGATAATGCATTTCTTTAGTAAGGATTTTGTCAGTGCATCGCCTCTATCCAGTAGTTTCTCGATACAGCCCTCCATCCACCATTCGGCCATCGTCTCACCAGGGTGTTGACGTGCAATGATCCAGCAATTTTTTCTGGCACTCCCGGTTTCTGCCGAAGGTTCAGCTAGCACTAGCAGATCCAGATTCTGGCCATCCAGGGATTGTCCCAGCAATTGATGAGAACAGTGCGGCGCCTGTGCCGCCGCATCAATCAGACTTTGATGTCTGTCCATGGAGTAAGGGACGAAGTAGGCGAAATATACCGAATCTGCTTCCGGAGTGAATTTGAATGCAAGCACACCATCCTGCAACTGGGTGTCGTGTCTTAACCATTCTTCCTGGTCGTAGGAGTAAAGGACACGGTAGTTATTGAACCCATCGGGATAAGCCGCACCTTTACCATTGAGTATCCTTATTGTGCAGTGGGAGTGTCGCGCACCGCTCAATTGAAAATAAAACCACTGATAGAAGTCGGATTGGGCATCTTGTCGAATCTGTAACCGGATGTCAGCCGGATCGTTGCAGGACACCACCTCGATGTTTCCAGCATCGAAGTCCTGGTTAATCTCAATCATTGTTCTTCAATTCTCCTTCCATTCTCTTCTGTTTCAATCTCACTGTTTATCAACTCGGCCTTTTGATCGCTTGCTAACTGGCCAAGATTCTGTGTTACTCAGTAAAATATCCGAACAGTGAGTATGACTTTGCAAACAACTATTTGCTATCATAGCCGCCCCATTTTTTTAACCATGGTTCATCGAACCAGGAAATCAGCATGTCTGCAGTTACAGACAATTTAAATATAGCGTCGAACGAGGCGCTGATCACTCCTGCACGACTTAAAAGCGAACTCCCATTAAGCGGCTCTACTGAAGAGTCTGTTCAGCGAGCGCGAAATACGGTTTTTTCCATTCTTGATCGAAAGGATCCGCGCTTGTTCGTAGTTGTTGGCCCCTGCTCGATTCATGATACCGAGGCGGCCCTGGACTATGCCAGGCGACTGAAGGGCCTTGCAGATAAAGTGCAGGACACGATCTTCATTGTCATGCGTGTCTATTTTGAGAAACCGCGCACCTCAACAGGCTGGAAAGGGCTTATCAATGATCCCTATCTCGACGACTCCTTCAAGATTGAAGATGGACTTAGAAAGGGACGCAAACTGCTGATGGATATTGTGGATTTGGACCTGCCTACATCCTCAGAAGCGCTCGATCCGATTTCGCCCCAGTATTTGCAGGATTTAATCGCCTGGTCGGCAATTGGCGCGAGAACTACCGAATCTCAAACCCATCGGGAAATGTCTTCTGGGCTCTCTTCACCGGTAGGATTTAAAAACGGCACTGATGGTGGACTCATGGTTGCAATCAATGCAATGCAATCGGTATCCAGCCCGCATCGATTTCTGGGAATAAACCTCGAAGGACAAGTCTCCGTAGTTACCACCAAGGGCAATCCCTATGCTCATGTGGTATTGCGTGGCGGAAGCCAGGGGCCAAACTTCGATTCAGTGCATATTGCACAATGTGAAAAAGCCCTGGCCAAAGGTGGGGTTAGTGGCAACATAGTAGTGGATTGCAGCCATGCGAATTCCAGCAAGGATCCCGAAGTACAACCGCTGGTGCTAAAAGACGTAACTCATCAGATTCTTGAAGGCAACAAGTCCATCATTGGAGTAATGCTGGAGAGCAACATCAACGCCGGGAAGCAATCGATTCCCGCTGACTTGTCTAAACTGAAATATGGCGTGTCGGTCACCGATGCCTGTATGGATTGGGAGACTACAGAAAAAGCATTGTTAGAGATGGCTGAAAAACTCAGGGATGTATTGCCAACGCGATAACGATACCTTGTGTGGATTAAGCCACGCGTGCCGGGAACGGCGGGCAGCAAGTCGCAGTCAATTCAGTCTTTCAAAAACTCGAACCTGACTGAGATAAGAATTCCAACTCAGCCGGGGTCGACTTCCGCTTCAGCAGTTCGTTGCGATGAGGATAGCGCCCGAATCGATCGATAATATTCTTGTGCCGCACTTCAAAATTGAAGTTCTCTTCGAGACCAGGTTGATCGAAGAGGAAGAGTGCAATCTCATGAATCTCTGCTGATTCACTGTGCATAAACGGCATGTAGAGAAAGGCTTTCTGAGGAGCCGTCAATTCAGTATCCAGTTTACGCCGCACAGCCTCCTGCGCCAGTACCAGGGCAAGAACGTCATACGCGAACGCTTCTGCGCTGTCTCGAAACATATTGCGTGAGAACTGATCCAGGATGATTATTTCCGCCAGGGCAGCCAGCGCATGTTCGCGCCAGGTGTACAGTAAGCCCTGCTGCGCCATCTTGTGCAGGTCGCTAAACCGGGTACGAATCAGTTCATCGTATTCCAGGTCTTTGCCAAAACGCTGCTTCGGTTCGCTCTCTTCGAACCAGAATTGAATGACATCGGTTGCTGACACTTGGGCTCCTTTAGCGAAAGTTTGAAAACGCTTAACTTATTTATCGTCAGGCCTTCTGTGTTGCTTAGGGGCTGGCAATGGGTGACTAATGAACAGCCAATCCGAGGCGAAAAAAAAGCCCCGAAGGGCTTAAAGGTGTGGGTATTGTTTGCTGGGTATGTTTTAGGAGCGAATTGCCACGTAAAGGGTGGATTCAGGTGTTACTGGCATAGGCGATTGAAAGAGGCTGTTTCTCTCGGCGACCCAGCGTTATCCATTTCTGTAGAAACGGGTTGTCTAACAGAGTCTGCATATAGGTGTTGGCATCACCGCTAAGTTCGGCACCATAGGCATCGAAACAAACCGCAACCGGGGCAAACATGCAGTCGGCAATAGAGAAACGCCCATACAGATAATTCCCATTCTCACCATAACGTCGACGACAACAACTCCAGATGGCATCTATCCGGGCGATCTCATCAATCAGTTCTGTCGATGGCGAGAGTCGAAACGAAGCTTTGCAGTTCATCGGCCATTCGCTCTTCAAGGTTGGAAATTCAGAATGCATTTCAGCAGTGATTGAGCGAGCGTTTGCCTTGCGTTTAGGATTGGCGGGCCAGCCTGCACCCCCGACTATTACTTCAGAGACATATTCACAAATGGCGAGTGAGTCCCATACTGTGACCTCCTTGTGCAACAGTACAGGAACTTTTAGTGAAGGAGAGTACGGTCCCAGTTTCTCCGCCGTATTATCCTGATATAAAGCGATCAGAATTTCTTCGAACTCAACATCAAACATCTTGAGTAATAGCCAGGGGCACAGTGACCAGGCTGAGTGATTCTTGTTACCTATGACGAGTCTGATGTCTTTCATTAGATTAGCTCCTGAGTGGCTCACTCACCTTCTGGAGTCCGGGTTAACATTTGTTTACTCGGGTCTCTTAACTTCACCATTACCCGGCGATCGAAAAAATCAGTCTCGAAGCTCTGGGCGGATTGCAATGGTCTGGTTTCGCCATAGGCGACTGTACTGATAGTAGAAGTCTCGATGCCCTTACTGCTGAAGAATTTCTTTACAGAATCACTACGTTGTCGTGAAAGTTGTAAGTTTTTCTCGGCATCACCATTGCGATCGGCGTAACCTGTTATTTCAACGCTGACGCTTGGCATCTGCCTGGCCAGGTTCACCAGGCTTGCCAGTTCTTCTTCGTAATGGGGTTCAATGGCACTTGACCCGGTGCGGAAATGAACCGATAGCACGGTATTGTCACAGCAGGCATCACTGCCTTGCGTCGTCAGAAAGGCGGGAAGCACCTTCGGTGCTGTTGTTTTTAACCTTTCGAGTTCCCGCGTTGCTAACTGATACTCTCGTTGCATTGTCAAGGATTGCTCCTGTAGTGCGGCAAGCTCGAGTTGTGATGCATAGAGATCGACTTGTAAGCCGGCAACTTGTTCCTTTGCATTCCATCCATTGCCAATCAAAGCGCCCATGGCTGCACCGATAATTGCCCCAGGAGGGCCACCAGTTGCAGCACCGAGTACCGCACCAGTAAAAAAGCCGGCGTTTTCCTGGCGTGATGTTTGATCACCGTAGTTTGCGGTTTGGGTATCTGCCTGTGCAGTACTTGCCAGCGTGGCAGTAATCACGGTCAATAAAGTTTGCTTTAGCATAGCTATGAATCCTGTGTTCTAGTGGAATGAAATGTCATCAGAAGAGTCCAAATTAGAGGCGGGCTTGCCATGCTAACCAACCGTTCCATAGGCGATGCCGGTAGGCGACGCATCCGATGACTCAATTAAGGAGTATTAAACACGACGTTTATTGCCGGCACGGGCAAGGATTGGGGCCATGTGGTGATTAAATATGGCAGAATAATGGCAATTGATGCCGGGTTAGAACCATCGCTCAAATTAGCCCGACTAATGGGGTATAGTTGCGTTTAAGCATTTGATCACTAAGAATAACTGGATATGAGCAGAAGAATAGCTATAGTTGAGGATGAAGCGGCAATTCGTGAGAATTATGCCGATGTCCTGCGTAAACAAGGGTATGAAGTACAGACGTATGCGAATCGCAAAGAGGCGATGTCTGCATTCGACATACGATTGCCAAACCTGGCAATTATCGACATCGGTCTGGAGAATGAAATTGACGGTGGTTATACTCTTTGTCAGTCGTTACGTTCTCTGTCCGACACTCTGCCGATTATCTTCCTGACTGCACGAGATAACGATTTTGACACTGTTAGCGGATTGCGAATGGGGGCAGATGACTATTTGACCAAAGATATTTCTCTGCCACACCTGACAGCGCGTATTGCGGCGTTGTTTCGGCGCATGGATGTAATCGATCAGCCACCATCTCCGGAGAGCCTGCTGCAGCGCGGCAAACTTACTATCGACCTCGGCCGGTTAACTGTGCAATGGGATGATCATGCCGTGTCACTCACCGTAACTGAGTTCTGGATGGTGCATGCACTGGCCAAGTATCCGGGTCATGTGAAGAGCCGGCAAGTACTGATGCAGGAGTCCAAGATTTTTGTCGATGGTAGTACTATCACTTCACACATAAAACGCATTCGAAAAAAATTTATACATGTCGATAAGGAATTCGATTGCATCGAGACGGTCTATGGTATGGGCTACCGTTGGAACATCGAACCAGCCATCAACCATTAGAAATCCTCGAACTGACCTGAAGAGGATTGAGATTGTGTTCTTGTAGTGTTCTATGAAGCACACAGTCGAGACTCTCTGCCTTACCTGATGATGTGTAGAATCACTTAATGAAACTAACATTCAAAAATCCTTTTGGAATTCGTTTCAAACTGGTTTTCCTGTCCAGTTTCCTGTTGGTTATTCCCTGGCTTGGGTACCAATACATTCTGGAGATGGAAGAAATTCTGCGCAGAGGACAGGAACAGACCGCGTTGGGTACAGCCCAGGCAGTGGCAACTGCCCTCAATGAGCGACCAGAGTTGTTCAACGAGGGCAGTTACAGTCCTGCCAGGCGTAGTGGAGACCTCTACGTTTACCCAATTTTTTCGCCCCTTTCATTGATCGATAAATCTGTCGTCGATTGGCGCGAGTATCAACAGTACGAAGTCGGCTACGATCGTCGAGACTACCTGAGGACTTCGTTGAATCCTGCTCGGCTCTATGAGAAAGATGATTCGCTGAAATTCAGGAACATGGTGGGTGAATACAATGGATTTCTGTATGCCTATTTTAAAGTCGACGACGATCACGTGGTCTATCGTGATCCAGAGGCAATTTCTGTCCATCGCAGCGACTTTCTGCAAATTTCCATGCTATCCGAAGCGGGTAGTGACATTAATCGCTATGTCATCGCTCCTTATGAGCCCGATACTATCTACCCTTACCAGGTGCGGGAAGACTACTCGGAGCCGCTGTATGAAGAGCGCATCATCGGACAATGGTACGAGACTGATAGCGGTTACGCGGTAGAACTGCGCATTCCCATGGACATGTTGGGAGACCAGTTGGGATTCGCTGTATTCGATGTGGATGACCCTGAATCCCGCGCGATCAGCACGGTAGTAGCTACTTATCGTGCGGACGATACCGAGCGCCTCGGATCACTGCGCCTGCCCACGCCGGAGATTGACCGAATTGTTGCTGGTATGGGACACAATAATTCCCGCATCCAGGTGGTGGACCGTACTGGCAGGGTATTACTTACCGTTGGTGACATTCAGTCAGCCACAGGAATGCAGCTTGTAACATCATTGGGTGATGAAGAAATCAACAAGTACTGGCTCTATGTTCAGGATCGAATACTCAATCCGCTCTATTATCAGATACTAAGCAAGCCCAGCAACGATTTTATCGACGAGCTGTATTCCGACGTCTCACGAGCGGGCCAACATATCGATTCTGCCCTGCAGGGTCGCCCAATCACCCAGTTTCGTACCCTGGCAGATACCCAGACGCGTCTACTGGAGGCAGCTCATCCAATTCTCGCCGATGGCGAGGTTATGGGCGCGGTGGTTGTTGATCAGAACATGAACGGCCTGCGTACGTTTCGTAATCAAGCATTGGAGCAACTGTTCAATACCATTCTTGCTGTGATGCTGTTGGTTACACTGGGGCTGTTCTTCTTTGCTTCACGAATCTCTTCCCGAATTCGCGGATTGCGTAACCAGGCAGAGGGCATAATTGACGAATCCGGGCGCGTACAGAACACCATCATTGCTTCCAGGAATTCCGATGAAATTGGCGATCTGTCCCGCAGTTTCTCGAACATCGTAGAGCGCCTGACTCAATATACGAGCTACCTGGAAAACATGTCGTCTCGCTTGTCCCATGAACTTCGTACTCCTGTTACCGTGGTCAGGTCGTCTCTGGAGAATCTTGGCATGCAGGAAAATAGTCCAGGTTCGGCGATCTACCTGGAGCGAGCCGAAGAAGGCATTAAACGACTCAATCTCATTCTCACGAATATGAGTGAGGCGACGCGACTCGAACAGATGTTGCAGACTTCCGAGAAGGAAAAGATAGACCTTAATAGAGTCATTCATGGTTGTGTTGAAGGATATAAACTGGCTTATCCGGAATCGAAGTTCGAGCTGGATGTTCCGAATTATCCCATTCACGTAAACGGTGTGCCGGAATATATCGCACAACTACTGGACAAACTTATCGCCAATGCAGTGGAATTTTCCTACGCCGATCAGTCCATTATCGTTTATTGTCATACTCTACGAGATCATGCGGTTATAAAAGTCTCCAATGCAGGGCCTTTCCTGCCAGAGGAAATGAAAGACAGGTTATTCGATTCCATGATCTCCGTACGACCCCAGGAGAAACAGCAACAGCCCCACCTTGGTATGGGCCTTCATATTTCCAGGCTGATTACGGAATTTCATGGTGGGCAGATTCGTGCCGAAAATCGCAGTGATATCGAAGGAGTAGTAATCACACTGGTAATGCCACTTTTCTATCGTTAGGTGTGCGAAGCCACGGTTCTATCGCCTTGTGCGTTGAAGAGTCCTGGTGGGCTCAGTCCCCTGTGTAATACTTCGAGGCATTCTCCTTAACGACAGGAGAATCTGTAGACCATGCATGGCACGTGTCGAGTACTACTGGCCGTTTCCCGCTTTCCGGTGTATCCGAATCTGTCCGATTTCTCTTTTTACTGCGTAGCGGCCAGATGGTTTGCATGGCGACTGTAGCCATGGGAAATAACAATTCTGTCAAGTGCGTGCAACCCTGAACGCCCCCGACTTTCATACGGATCGCTTTACGCCAACCGGGCCCCATACGAATTCCAATCAACGTTTTATAGAATGGCGTGATCTCTGGGCACATCTGAAAAGGACTGTTGTCAGTGACAGCGATTACGTCTCGAATCACAAACGAGTCATCAATGGTCACTCTGAGCAACATCTCATGCAAAGGCTCTCCAACTTTTATTTCACCCCGCCAATTGTTTTTAAACTCATAGGTTTTTTTATCAGTCATATGGGCTTCGATATCCCATAATCCATCTTCGCGTTCGTAACCACGATATTCAATTGCTCGTGTGTGAACATGCTTTCGTGGGGATCCATCAGGCAATGGCATAATAGTACCTTGTTCGTGTCATTGATCGGGTTTAGAGAAATTCAGCAGTCGCGCGAATTTGCCTCGACAGGTGTTGCATTATAGCTCAATCCAGATTTTTTGTGTGTCCTGCGCCGATGATTGGGGCATAATGCATGAAAAGAAAATTGAGGAGCGTGATATGACCGTAGCTAGTGCACGACATATTCTGGTGGACACTGAAGAAGAATGTTTAACTTTGAAAGAGAGAATCGATGCCGGGGAAGATTTTGCTGACGTGGCTCGTTCTCACTCGAGCTGTCCATCTAAAGCACAAGGTGGTGACCTGGGGCAGTTCGGTCCCGGCATGATGGTAAAAGAGTTTGACGAAGTAGTATTCAGCGCCGACGTGAATAGCTTACAAGGGCCGGTGAAGACACAGTTTGGTTATCACCTGCTGGAAGTGACTTCTCGCGAATAAACCAAACTAAAATGAACCTGCTGTTTCTCTGTACGGGAAACTCCTGTCGCTCGCAAATGGCCGAAGGCTGGGCACGGGAATTCTCAAAGACCCATCCTGCTATTCGTTTAACAGCACTATCCGCCGGCTTAGAGGCTCACGGCTTAAATCCCCGGGCAGTGCGCGCGATGGGTGTTCACGGAGTCGATATATCGAATCAGACCTCCGATAGTTTGAATGATCGCATGCTGGAACAGGCGGACCTCGTTATCACGGTATGTTCACAGGCTGATGCAAACTGTCCGCTCATCCCTCCCGGGAAAGAGAAGCTGCATATCCCATTTCCGGATCCTGCAAATGCAAGCGGAACTGATGAAGAAATTGACGCCCTGTTCAACGATGTGTGCCTGCAAATCCGCGATAGACTTTATACGTTATTGCCAACACTGGGAAAGAGATCTCCTGAATGACCAAGCTAGAGTCCAGGTTTAGCGTAGCTGATGTTGAGATACTGTCGCGGCAAAATTGTCACGAAGGATTTCTGCGCATCGAGAAGCTGCACCTTAAGCATCGACTCTTTGCAGGAGGCTGGAGCGAAGACTTACTGCGCGAGCTGCTGGTTAAAGACGAAGCCGTCGGAGTACTGCTGTACGACCCGGGCCGGGATGAAGTAGTGCTCGTAAGGCAGTTCAGAACAGGTGCCATTGTGGCCTCCTCAACTCCGTGGATGCTGGAATTGGTTGCCGGAATCGTTGGCGAAGGGGAAGAACTGGAGCGAGTTGCGATCCGTGAATCAACAGAAGAAGCAGATTGCGTTCCCACTGACCTATGCAAGATATGCGATTATTTAAACAGCCCTGGTGCAAGCAACGAGAAAGTCACCCTGTTCTGCGGTCGAATCGATTCCAGCGGGGCTGGTGGTGTATTCGGATTAACAGAAGAACATGAAGATATCGAGGTGGTTGTGCTAGCTTTCTCAGCCGCATTGGCGGCAGTCGAATCCGGCGAAATACACAATGCCATGTCTATAATCGCGATACAGTGGCTGGCCCTGCATAAGCAGGAAATACGGGAGCTTTGGAAATAGCTGATTCTGGCCAGACTTCATGTCAATCAACTTGAAAAGTCAATAGAAAAATCTTGAGCCCCAGACTCGCAAAACTCAGCCAAATCATTACAATTGGGTGTTGATTTAACGATAGTGCAGAAGGCACCGACACAGAATAAAAGGCACAACCAAAGAAAGCTGGCGAATCGCATCAACTGGATAATGTGGGTATTGTAGAAACTGAAAGACGGATCGACACAAGAAGCAGACGCATGGGAAAAAGAAATTACAGTATCGATTTAATCAAGCAAATGGCCGAATGCGATGCCAATTACATTCGCTTGTTAAAGTTGATGCCTCAATTGCAAGCTTATCGAGACAAGTCCTTTATTGACTACGCACTTCTGGAGGCAGATGATCCGGCATTGGTGCATGCGAGTATGTCTGTGGATAACAATGAACCTGAAAAATATCTTGAAGGGCTTATTTCAGAGTTCTGGATTGCAGATATCCATGATTCGAAAGAAAGAGTCACCGTTATAATAAAAATTCTGGAAGCGTTTAAATACACAACCACGCTGGAGATTGTTCAAAAACCTGAATTTAAAAAATGGATGACTAACCCTTCAATGCTAGTGCGGGTTTACCATGACGCCAGCACGGCGGAAGTTACCTCTTACCAGGATCATCGTAATCTACAGCCCCGTTATTCACAGCCTAATCCAAAAATGTATCACGCAGATGAAAAAATGCAGGTCAACCAGTTTTTGGGTGAGTGGTTAACACATTGTCTAAAGGTAGGTAGAAGCACAAAAGCGTCAGAGCTACTATTTATTACATAGAAATCCTACAAGGCAGTCATGACCGCACTGACTACAAAAAGCCCTATTCGCCTGTTACAGATTACTGATACTCATCTCTATGGCAATCCTGTCGGCACGCTATTGAAGATGAATACACAGAATAGTTTCGGGCATGTCATCAATAGCTTAAAACAGAACAACGATTATTATGATCTGATTCTTGCCACTGGCGATATCGCGCAAGACGCTTCACCGGAAGCTTACGAATACTTCAAGAGTATCATGAAAGACCTGGGTGCACCTTTCCGTTGGATACCAGGCAATCACGATGTATTGGAGACTATGCAAGAAGTAGCAGAGGGAACCGATGCTTGTGAGAAACTGGTTCAGATCAATAACTGGCAGATACTATTTCTGGACACCAGTGTGCTGGGCCAGGTTCATGGCAATCTAACCCAGGAAGAGCTCGAGTTTCTGGAGCAAAGCCTGCAGGCAGCCCAGGCAGATGAATCCGTCAGTCATTGCATTATCTGCCTGCACCACAATCCGGTAAAAGGGAACGCAGGATGGATGAAAGATATCGGTCTTAATAATGGTGTTCAGTTCTTTAAGATCGTTTCGAAGTTCGAAAAATTGCGCTGCATTATTTATGGCCATATACACCAGGATCTTGATTTTATTTATGAAGGGATTCGCTGTTTGTGCACGCCCTCTACCTGTATTCAATTCAAACCCTATGTCACAGACTTTACATTGGATAAGGAAAACCCTGGCTATCGAACATTTCAACTTGCAGAGGATGGAACCATTGATACCGAAGTCGTTCGCGTGACAGGGTTCAAGTTTGAAGCCGATTTCACTAGTGAGGGGTATTGAGCAGAGAACCCCCGTTGTCTCGCGAACCTTTCTATTTGTATCTGCATGGCTTCTTGAGTTCACCTCTTTCGAAGAAGGCGCAGCAGACTGTTCAGTACTGTCGCCAGCTAGGACAGGAATCGCACATCCTTGTACCCACCTTATCGAACTGTCCAGCGGATACCATCGAAGAGCTCGAAGCGATTATAGAATCGCAGAAGAGCCGAGCCGTAGCCTTGTTAGGCAGTTCCCTGGGGGGATTCTATGCGACCTATCTGGCAGAGAAATTTGATTTGCCCGCGGTGCTGATCAATCCGGCGGTCAGACCCGCCGACTACTGGGAGACTCACTTGGGAGGGCATAAGAACTACTACTCTGATAAAGTTCATACAGTCACTAACCAGCACATCGAAGAATTAAAACTCCTGGACAGAGCCTCTCTTAGCAATCCAGACAATTTCTGGGTACTGTTGCAGAAAGGAGATGAGACTCTGGATTATCGCCGGGCAGTGGAAAAGTATGGCGAATCACATTGTCTTGTGCGTGAAAACGGCAGTCACAGCTATGACGACTATGAAGCCGAACTACCGGCCATCTTTGACTTTCTACTATCAAGAATTAGCTGATTTGCGCGATAAAATATGAATCTATCCAGATTATTCGCTCAAGCACTAGCGAGTAACATTGAGATTAGTCACCTGCAGTAAAGTTACTTCCTCTGGCCCTAGCAAAATCGATGACAAACACTTATAACGCCGACGCGATCGAAGTACTGACGGGACTTGATCCGGTCAGGAAACGGCCCGGCATGTATACCGATACTACCCGCCCTAATCACCTCATTCAGGAGGTAATCGATAACAGTGTCGATGAAGCGTTAGCGGGGTTTGCTCGCACAGTGACTCTCAGCCTGAACAAGGACGGCTCTGTCGAAGTCAGCGATGACGGCAGAGGCATGCCAGTGGACAAACACAAGGGTGAGAAGGTTAGTGGTGTGGAATTAATTCTTACCCGATTACATGCCGGGGCTAAATTTTCCAACAAGAATTATCAGTATTCCGGTGGATTACACGGAGTCGGTGTTTCCGTGGTGAATGCCCTGTCCAAGAATCTGGAAGTTACCGTCAAGCGCGACGGTAAAGTCTACTCAATGAAGTTCAAAGGTGGCAATAAAGCGTCTGAACTGAAAGCAATAGGGACTGTTGGTAAACGTAACACGGGAACTACAGTCAAGTTCAGCCCGGATGAAAAATACTTTGACTCGGTAAAGATCTCCATTCCCAGGCTTAAGCATGTACTCAGGGCCAAGGCAGTGCTTTGTTCAGGTCTGCGAGTTGTGTTCATCGACAACACTGTCTCCAAGGCAAACGCCCAGAGTGAAGAGTGGTGTTTCGAGGACGGGCTTACCGATTACCTTACCCAGGCAACTCAGGAATTTGAAACTCTCCCAGTGGTACCCTTTGTCGGCTCTGTTCAAGGCAACGATGAAGCTGTGGACTGGGCGATACAGTGGTTACCCGAAGGTGGTGAGGTTACTGCTGAAAGTTATGTTAACTTGATTCCGACCCCTCTTGGGGGCACACACGTGAGCGGTTTGCGCACCGGGTTGACGGATGCGCTGAGAGAGTTTTGCGAATTCAGAAACCTGTTGCCCCGTGGGCTCAAGATTTCCCCTGACGATGTCTGGGAAAATTGCTGTTACGTGCTTTCTTCCAAACTGCTTGATCCACAGTTTTCCGGACAAACCAAGGAGCGCCTGTCATCCAGGCAATGCACCGTGTTTGTTGGTGGTGTAGTAAAAGACGAGTTCAGTCTCTGGCTGAACCAACATACCGCCGAGGCCGAGGCGATAGCCGAACTCTGTATCAATAATGCGCAGAGACGTCTAAAGGCCCGCAAGAAAGTCGCGCGTAAGAAAATTACCTCGGGACCAGCGCTGCCGGGTAAGCTGGCAGATTGCTCAACAGAAGACGTCATGGCTGGCGAGTTATTCCTGGTGGAAGGCGATTCCGCTGGCGGCTCGGCGAAACAGGCCAGGGACCGTGAGTTTCAGGCCATTATGCCACTAAGAGGCAAGATCCTTAATACCTGGGAGATAGACTCTAACGAGATTCTCGCCTCTCAGACGGTCCACGATATCGCCGTGGCACTGGGTGTCGATCCTGGTTCCAGTAACATAGACGGACTGCGTTATGGAAAGATCTGCATCCTTGCCGATGCGGATTCTGATGGCTTACACATTGCCACCCTGCTGTGTGCACTTTTCGTCAGGCATTTCAAACCGGTAGTAGAAGCCGGCCACATCTACGTCGCCATGCCGCCACTGTTTCGCATCGACGTGGGCAAGGAAGTTTTTTATGCCCTCGACGAAGATGAGAAGAAAGGTATCCTGGACAGTTTCGCCGCCGAGAAGAAAACCGGCAAGATCAATGTGCAGCGCTTCAAAGGCCTGGGTGAGATGAATCCCATTCAGCTTCGGGAAACTACCATGGCGCGGGATACCCGGCGTCTGGTGCAGCTAACCCTGGAAGCGGGTGCCGCCGCCAACAAGATGACCGGCACTTTTGAAATCATGGATAAGTTATTGGCCAAGAATCGAGCGTCAGATCGCAAGGAATGGCTCGAAGCCAACGGAAACCTGGCAGACTATGCGGAATAAAGCAGCTGCTATGAAGTTCGCCTGAGTTTTCAGCGCAGGCACCACCAGTACAAAATGAGACTCTCATGAACCAGGACATAATAGTAAACGAAGATGGCGTCGAGCAGATTGCTCTGAAGAATTACACTGAGCGGGCCTATCTCAACTATTCGATGTACGTCATCAACGATCGTGCGCTGCCCAATCTGGGCGACGGCCTGAAACCGGTCCAGCGGCGCATCGTTTATGCCATGTCCGAGTTAGGACTCAAGGCGAGCGCAAAATTCAAGAAATCTGCCCGTACCATTGGTGATGTTATCGGCAAGTTTCATCCTCATGGGGATTCTGCCTGCTATGAGGCGATGGTACTCATGGCGCAACCTTTCACCTATCGATACCCGTTGGTCGATGGTCAGGGTAACTGGGGATCCCAGGATGATCCAAAGTCCTTTGCGGCCATGCGCTACACCGAGTCCCGTTTGCAGGGTTATGCCGATGTATTGCTGGGAGAGTTAGGCCAGGGTACGGTGGACTGGAAAGCAAATTTCGATGGCACGCTGGATGAACCTCAGATCCTGCCAGCCAGACTGCCAAATGTGTTACTGAATGGTGGCTCAGGAATCGCCGTCGGCATGACCACCGATATTCCGCCCCATAACCTGAAAGAAGTCGCCAGGGCCTGTATCCATTTACTGGATAATCCGAAGACGACGCTTGTGGATATCTGCAAATATATCAAGGGCCCGGACTATCCCACGGAAGCCGAGCTTATTACCCCGAAAAAGGAAATCCAGGAAATCTATAAGACAGGTCGTGGGTCCTTGAAGGCCAGGGCGATCTATTCTGTTGAGAACGGCGAGATTGTGATCAACGCGCTGCCCTACCAGGTCTCGGGTGCGAAGGTATTGGAACAGATTGCCTCCCAGATGCAGAAAAAGAAACTGCCCATGGTGGTCGATCTGCGCGACGAATCGGACCATGAAAACCCCACGCGCATTGTTATCGTTCCCCGTTCGAATCGTGTCGATCAGGACGCGGTTATGTCACACCTGTTCGTTACCACTGACCTGGAGAAAAACTACCGGGTAAATTTCAATATGATCGGTAACGACATGCGACCGCAAGTTAAAAACATTGTGGCGTTGTTAAAAGAGTGGTTACAGTTTCGTACCACCACGGTCAAGAGACGCTTACAGTTTCGACTCGACAAGATCCTGGATCGACTGCATATACTCGAAGGCCTGCTGGTTGCTTATCTCAACATAGATGAAGTAATCAGAATTGTTCGTCAGGAAGATAAACCGAAGCCGGCATTGATCAAGAAATTCAAGATTAGCGAACGTCAGGCTGAAGCCATCCTCGAACTGAGATTACGTCAGTTAGCCAAGTTGGAAGAGATCAAGTTAAAGGCGGAACAGAAAGAGCTGAACACAGAACGTAAGACCATGGAACAACTATTGAATTCGGCAGCGCGGCTGAAGACGTTTATCAAGAATGAGATTAAGGCAGACGCTGAGAGATTCGGTGATGCCAGAAAAACACCACTGAAAGAGAGAGAAGAGGCCAAGGCGTTCAGTGACACAGAATTACTCACCACGGAGCCGGTCACTATCGTGTTGTCGGATAAAGGCTGGATGCGCGCTGCCAGGGGTCACGATGTCGATCCGGGTTCGCTGCAATACAAATCCGGTGACGGATTCAAGATAGCCGTACGCGGCAAGAGCAATCAACTCGCTATATTTCTGGACTCCACTGGGCGTGCCTACTCATTGGCGGCGCATAGCCTACCTTCGGCACGTGGACAGGGTGAGCCAGTTTCCGGCCGCGTCAATCCACCTTCTGGTGCGACCTTCGAAGGTGTGGTTATCGGGGAGGAAGACAGAGACGTATTACTGGCCAGCGATGCCGGTTATGGCTTCGTTGGTAAAGTCGGCGATCTGATCAGTAAAAATAAATCCGGCAAGGCCATCCTCAGATGCCCCAAGGGATCGAAAGTGCTTTCTGCACCGATGGTTAATGACTACAAGAAAGACCTGATTGTGGCTATAAGCAATGAAGGCAGAATGCTGGTGTTTCCTATCAGCGAGTTACCACGTCTGGCCAAGGGTAAGGGGAATAAGATCATCGGAATTCCCAGCGCTCGAGTCGCCGATCGGGTCGAATTTGTCGCCGCACTGACGGTACTCTCTGCTCAAGATACGCTGGTAGTGTATGCAGGCAGACGTCATCACAATCTCAAGCCGTCAGACCTGGAACATTATCGTGGTGAGCGTGGTCGACGGGGAAATAAACTTCCCCAGGGTTTCCGCAACGTTAGCAGGATCGAAGTGTTGGAAAAAGAACCAGCGATGGTAGAAGAATAGATGGCCTGATCATAAATCTTCAGGCTCAACTAATCTGAATACAGAGTCACCAGCTGGATTGCCTGCCGTTCCAGCAGCAGTGCGTAGCCAGACATGGGCGCGAGAGCGAGATAGGTAGTGAGCTGTTCTTCATCCCCTACCGAAGAAAATGGTTCAGCTTCAATCCTGGTACCAGCGCCAGCATGTACAAAGGCAGGCTCGCTAATCAACAAGGCATTGTCAGGGCAGTCATTACAGATCTCGCGGGTCAGGTCCAGCGTTCTGCCGGTGAGATTGTTGGTATCGTGAGTTATCGGTGAATAGAGTCCGCTTACCGCCTGACCGCTATGCACGGCCAGGCGAAACTTGACAGCAATATGTTCCGCTTCGATATCTGCAAGATCGCCGAGCAGTTGCAGAAATAGCTGCGCCGTGCAGACCGCATAAAAAGCCTGTTCGTCAATGGGTTGGGCAGCACCAAAGTTGATGATGATTTCGCCGTCTGCACAGTAGCAAACTGATCCGTTATAGAGTTGGCTGACCTTCCCTGCAAAAAAATAATACTTGTTAAGCAGCTTAACCAGGGTGTCTTCATTTAACGTAGAGGACAGGTAATGAAAGTTGCTCAACCTGATAACCAGAAGCGTGGCATCCTGCCTGCCGGGTTCAAATTTGAAGCTCTGAACGTCTGCGGTGGGTTGCCGGGTTCCGAAGTTATCGAGAAAAGTGTTCTGTGCCAGGAACTCAGCGGTTGCGTTGAACTGCCGAATAGCGGTGCTGATCTCGTTGCTATTTTCAGGTTCTGGACAGGCTTCGATCTTGCCCTTGCGCACATTACTGAGTGAGAAAGCCAGCAGGTTGGCAGGGAAGCTGACCAGGTACTGAAAATAGGTAGTAGTAAGGGATGCTGCCGCTATCAACAGCAACAGGGTTGCTCCGACAACGAGTAACAGATTGTTAACCACGCCTACTTCGATATAACTCAGGTCCAGCCTGATGCGGACGAAACCAGCGAACGAATTTGCCAGTGATATCGGTGCCAGGTATTCCGCTTCGATAGTTCTGAAGGGCAACCTGATTAGTGGAGCCGGTGCCGAGGGCGAACCCATAGCAACAGCAATAATGTCATTATCTACGTTCAGGATCGCAACCTCGGCAATGTTGGAATCCCGTGTCAGGCTTGAGAGCACCACGTTCATGCTGATAAGGTCGTTGGACAGAACCAGCTCCGTTAGCTGGATTGCAGTCTGTTGTGAGAGGGTCTGGCCAAGTTCATCTGCCTGTTGCTGCAGCAAGTTGCGGGTGTTGTAGCTGCTGATCAGCCAGAAGATGCACATGGCAAGAAGGAGTAGCAGGCACACCGCGACAGAGAAATTTCGCGAGACCTGGGTATTCTTTGAGCCAGCTTTTTGAGGAGTATCGGGCTTTGATTCGGCTTGTAACTGATCTTCTTGCAACTCGGTATCTCGTGGGTACTGCCAGACTGAGAAGAGCAGTACACTGAATGCTTCGAATAGCAAGAATAGCAGGAGTTGCCTGGCTAGTGCAGCGATAGCTTCACGTCTTTCAGAAATTTAAATCTTAGAGAGTTGCCGGGTTTTTCGATGCAATGGCCCTGCACAAAATCTATCCCAGACTTCCATAACAGCGGCATCATGGTCAGCTTCGTAACATTGCCGACGATAACCCTCAATCCTCGCTTATGTAGCTTTGTTACCATTTTCTTTAGCTCTCGTTGTTTTTGCTGATCTTCGTTAATCTTCTCATGCAGTGACACATGCAATTTTACAGACTGGGCATTTAACAGAGACAGGTAACGAAAAGGGTCTGCTGTTGCACCAAAATAGTTAATGCTCAGCGGAATTCGCAGTTGCTCAAGGTGCTCGCAGAAGTAGCTCATATGGTGTTGGGCGATGAGTACATCAATCTCGCTAATCTGAAACACCAACTGAGCACGCAACCCTTCATATGGCCGTAGAGTCTTCCGCAGCCATTCCATGAATTGCGAGCTGACCAGAGAATTCAGGGTAAGATTGATCGTGAACCGCAGGCTGCTATCACGTTTTCGCACCAGCACTCGCAGAGTCTGTTTGATAACCCATCTGTCGAGCGCTTCACCGAGGGCATTCTGAACCGCAATCTCAAACAGAAGCGCGGCGGGTAATTCACGTAAGTTGGGAGTCCTGCAGCGTACTTCATAATGTTTGAGGTCATCCTGGCTGAGATGCGGAGTTGGTTGGAAGGAGAGTTTTAGCAGGTCTTCTCGCAGGCACTGTTGGATTTGCTGGATGGCGAGCCGGGGAGCGATGGATGAATAAGCGCTGACCTGCAGTCCGCTATCCCCTCCCTGGTGCGCGAAGCTCAGCTGATGGCGCGCGCGTGCAAATAAAACCTCGGCCGAAGGAATGTTCTTTTCCAGTTGCGCCAGTCCAATACCGCATTTCAGTTCCAGCTGTGGTGGGAGTATGGTCGATGCAGCAGACTGTATTGCCAGTTTGACCCGATCTATGATCGGCCTGGCGTTGATGCTGCTGTCATTCAGTAGCAGGGCGGCAAACTCAAAATGTTTACAGCGGCAGAGCGTTACGGTAACGGGCAGGGTTTGCTTCAGAGTGAGTGCGATATCGCTGAGCAGGAGGTTAGCCTCTGCTTTACCGACCCAAGTACGAATTTCATAGAAGTTTTCCAGCTGCAGCAGTGCCAGTGTAGCTGCAATGGGTTGGTTTCGACTTTCCCCCAGGGTTTTTTCCAATTCCAGCACCAGATAGTCCTGGTTAAAAAAGCCGGTTAGAGGATCCCTGCAGTTGGCTGTCCCAAGGTCACCTTCAATGCTGCTCCCATTGCTGAAATTCACCGGAGGTATTGGGTAATTACTGGATCTGGCCATGACATATCCCTGTCGATTGTCCAATCATTGAATTTCGCGGTGCGAGTCTTCGTGCCTGTAGCACGCAAGACACTGTTGCGTTCACTCCGTATAGCGCGAGACGCTTACGCGTTCGCTCCACACGCGAGACGCTTACGCGTTCGCTCCACACGCGAGACGCTTACGCGTTCGCTCCTTGTTACGTAAGACGCACTTTGGCGTTCGCTCCGGATTCTTCCTGCACCAGTTTTGGGACCAGGTAGCCAGGAAGTTGCCGCTGCATTTCCTCCATGAGTAACAGGGCCGACTCCTTGCTGACCGCATAGTGGCTCGTGCCAGCTACCTTATCCGGCAAGTGCAGGTAGTAAGGCTGTATGTTGTGCGCACCCAGGGCCTTGCTCAAGGCCACTAAAATAGTGGAATTGTCGTTAATTTCTCTTAAAAGCACGGTTTGATTCATTAAAGTGACGCCATTTGTCACTAACGTGCTTAATCGAATTGCTAATTCCCGACTTAACTCCCGGGCGTGGTTACAATGCAGTACCATCACTACCCGTAACGAGGATTCGCGAAGCAACAGTGTGAGATCCGGTGTGATTCGCTGGGGAATTACGATAGGAAAGCGGCTGTGAATCCGCAGGGTGGTGAGATGACTGATCTGACCGAGTTGCTGGATTAGCCATCTTAGCTGGCGGTCCGATGCCGCCAGTGGATCACCTCCGCTAAGAATGACTTCCTCAATCGAATCGTCAGCAATGATGTAATCCAGAACTTCCTGCCATTCTGCCCTGCTCGGCGAATTCGCCGCGTAGTCGAAATGACGGCGAAAGCAATAACGACAATGCACAGCGCAGTGTGGGACAGTGGTTAAGAGAACTCTTCCCTGATACTTGTGCAGCAGCCCACTCACCGGATTGCATTGTGCTTCTCCTAACGGATCTGCAATGAACCCGGTAACCTGCTCGGCTTCTGCAGCGAACGGCCAGACCTGACGCAGCAATGGATCATTCCAGTTGCCTTTCTCCATGAGTGCGGCGAAAGTTCTGGGTACCTTGAGAGGAAACTGCAGCACCCCGGTTTTGCTGAAGGGATGCTTGTCAGCATCGAGTTCCAGGATTTGTAGTAATTCCTTTGGATCTGTTATCAGATCGGATAATAACTGTTGCCATTTTTCGGGCAAGTCAGATTTAATAAGTGATATTGCTGCTCGAGTCATTGTCTGATTTATCGAAGGGATGAGTACTCTTTGAGGCTTGGGTAGAAAAGTTTTCCAGTAAATCTGGTATAAACTACGATCTGGCGAATCATAACAACAAAAGCCAGAGCACACATGATCAGTTTAGAAGTGAGAGCGAACAATGGCGAGTTACTCGACAAATGAATTCAAATCCGGGCTGAAAGTACTGCTAGACGGTGACCCGTGTTCCATCCTGGAAAATGAAATGGTGAAGCCTGGCAAGGGGCAGGCATTCAGTCGGGTCAAATTCAGAAATCTTCTCAATGGCCGTGTGAGGGAACGTACCTTTAAATCTGGAGAGTCCGTCGCTGCTGCAGACGTGCTGGAAACCGACATGGAATACCTCTACGCGGATGGTGAATTCTGGCACTTCATGAAAACCGACGGCAGTTTTGAGCAGGTAGCGGCAGATGCTAATGCGATCAGCGAAGCCAGGAACTGGTTGAAGGAACAGGACGTCTACCAGGTCATTCTCTGGAATGAAGCGCCTATCTCTGTTATGCCACAGAACTTTGTTGAGCTTGAAGTCACTCAAACTGACCCGGGACTAAAGGGTGACACGGCCCAGGGTGGCACCAAACCGGCAACCCTGAGCTCCGGCGCAATAATAAAGGTTCCCCTGTTCGTTAACATTGGCGATGTTCTGAGAGTCGACACCCGCACTGGGGAATATCAGAACCGCGCTAACAAATAACTAAAGGCGCCCATGGTTGACTGGAAGCCAGGAGCCACAGTCGATTCACTACGGGTGCGCGCAGCACTCCTGGCTGAGATTCGTCAATTCTTTTCCGATCGGCAGGTCCTCGAAGTAGAAACCCCTCTGCTGGCACGATCGACAGCAACTGATATCTACATCCAATCTCTTAGCACGAGCATTTCCATGGGTAGCAGCGAGGAAACGTTTTATCTGCAAACTTCTCCTGAATATGCCATGAAACGAATTTTAGGTTCTGGCGTGGGGCCAATTTACCAGATCTGTAAGGCCTTCCGTCAGGCAGAGACCAGTAGACGCCACAATCCGGAGTTTAGCTTACTGGAGTGGTATCAGCCGGGGTATTCGATGCTGGAGTTAATGGATGAAGTCGAACAGCTTGTAACCCAGCTGCTCAACTGCGGGAAGATACCCCGATTGTCTTACAGCGAACTCTTCCAGCAGATACTGGGCATCAATCCTCATGCGGTGATGGGCGATGAACTCAGAGCAATTGCAGAGAGCCATGTTGAGCTTGGCAGCAAGGAGCTGTCAGACACCGACTACCTGCAACTATTGATGACACATTGTATCGAAGCGCAGATGCCGAAGAATTGTTTCGTGTATGATTATCCCGTTGCTCAATGCGCACTGGCGCAGATTAGCGAGGACCAACACGGTGAACGGGTTGCAAAACGCTTCGAGCTCTACTGTCAGGGAATGGAGCTCGCCAACGGCTACGCCGAATTAACTGACCCGGAAGAGCTACGCTCAAGATTCAAATCTGACCTGCATGCCAGGCAGGAACTGGGACTTCCGATCTATCCTGAAGATGAGAGACTGCTTGCCGCCATGGAGCAGTTACCGGACTGTGCCGGTGTCGCACTGGGCATGGATCGCCTGGTGATGATTGCCTGTGAAGCCACCAGTATTGAGAAAGTGATCAGTTTTACCACCGAGAATATCTAGGAAGCCTCTGAACAAGTAGTGGTGAATTAAAATTAGTAGCAGCGCCAATAGTCGAAGGCTCTCACTCAGCAATCCTGTGCTTCTTTTATTACCCGGGCGGTATAGAGTTCGCGAAGCCGCTGAGTAACAGGGCCGGGCTTTCCAGATCCTATTGCCCGCCCATCGATTGAAACAACGCCTAAGGCCAGGGTTGTCGCGCTACTGATGAATGCTTCATCGGCCTCAAGCGCTTCTTCGATGCTGAATGCCCGCTCGTCTACTTTGATTCCGCATTCCTTCGCGATCTCCAGCAAGGTGCGCCTGCGAATTCCAGGCAAGATTGAATTGGACAGAGGGCGGGTGATTACCGTGCCTTCCTTGACAATGTATGCCGTGGAAGAAACACCCTCGGTAATGAAGCCGTCCTCCACCATCCAGCCTTCCTTGCCACCTTTCGATACGGCATCCTGCTTGGCAAGAACTTGACCGAGCAGATTGACTGACTTGATGTCGCGGCGCTTCCAGCGAAGATCTTCGGTAGTGATTACCGCAATGCCTGGAGCCTTCAGCGGGTTGTCGAGCAGCGCCATGACCGAGGTAAATGCGACGAAACTGGGTGCAGTGTCCGACGGAAAGGTAAAATCCCGATCGGCAACACCGCGAGTTACCTGGGAATAGACAATGCCTTCCTGGAGTTGATTTTTCTCGACCAGAGTTTGCATCACCTGCAGATACTCCTGCGGGCTGCAGGGCCAGGCAATGCTCAATTCTTTCAGACTGCGGTCCAGTCTTTCCTGAAAGTACTGCTTGTCCACCAGATTGCCATTGATGACCGGCACCACTTCATACACCCCATCACCAAAGATAAACCCACGATCAAACACCGAGATCAGCGCCTGATCTTCAGGAACAAAACTGCCATTGACGTACACGATTCTTCTCAATCCTTTCTCCTGCTCCTCAAACCACTCTCATGGTAATTCTGTTATTGCAATGTTAACAAGCTACTCGAACTGTGAGGCAAATTCATGGAGTGCATCTTCATGGAGGCGCTGAACTGTCCATCCATCCATCGGTATGGCGCCGATGGATCGATAAAACTGGATAGCTGGTTCATTCCAATCCAATACCGACCACTCCACGCGAGTACAGTTTCGCTTCACGGCCAGCTTCGCAATATAGGCCAGCAGGTACTTGCCGAAGCCCTTGCCACGCATCTGAGGCGTCACATAGATATCTTCCAGATAGATGCCAGGTCGTCCGGTGAATGTCGAGAAGTTATGGAAGAACAGGGCATAACCTACCGCAGCCCCGCCAAACTCACCGATGAGCATTTCGGCATAGGCCTTGTTGCCGAACAGGGTTTCTTTCAGCGACTCGGCAGTCGCCACCACCTCATGGCTCAGTTTCTCGTATTCCGCCAGCTCCTTGATGAAACTGAGGATCAGGCCACAATCCTCTGCTGATGCCTCACGGATGACAAAATCCTGCAGATATGTCGAAATATTCATGGTCTACTCTCTAATTTCTTCTGGATACGGAATTGGTTCTAACTGGATCTGCGGGCTGCAAGCCCACTATTCGAGCTACCTGTCCACTGCTCCTGTCCACTGATATAATACGCGCCTTTTTTCACAGCCATGCCGGCCAGTAAAGGCCCGTATGAATCAGCAGACCCACTATTTTTTACAGACCACTTTCTAACTGCCAAGCAATCAGTGAGACTCTACAACCCCGATGATTGGGGCTGTGCCTAACAAAGGAAACATGATGTCAGAGCAAAAATCCACCATTATTTATACCGAAACAGACGAGGCCCCGGCGCTGGCTACTTATTCCCTGCTGCCCATAATACAGGCCTTCGCAGATGCCTCTGATATTAATGTGGAAATCCGTGATATCTCACTTGCCGGGCGCATCATCGCCAATTTTCCTGAATTTCTCAGTGCCGGGCAGCGACAATCCGATGCACTGGCCGAGCTGGGAGAACTTACCCAGGATCCCCTGGCCAACATCATCAAGTTACCGAATATCTCCGCGTCGCTGCCGCAGATGCAAGCCGCCATCAAGGAGCTGCAAAGCAAGGGCTATGCCTTACCGGAATACCCGGAAGAGCCGGCTAACGAGAAGGAACAGGATATCAAGCTTCGTTATGATCGAATCAAGGGCAGCGCCGTGAATCCGGTGCTGCGGGAAGGCAATTCCGATCGGCGTGCGCCGGCTTCGGTGAAAGCCTATGCGCGCAAGCATCCGCATTCGATGGGAGCCTGGTCTGCAGACAGTAAATCCCATGTCGCCAGCATGAGCAGCGGCGATTTCTTTGGCAGCGAAAAGTCAACGACGGTAGCGACACCAACTTCTGTCGCCATCAAGCATAAAGATACCGACGGCAATGAAAAGTTCCTGAAAGAAGGCATCGCTTTACAGGCAGGTGAAGTGATCGATTCTTCCTGTTTGAGCAGGAAGGCGCTGCGGAAATTCCTGGCTGCCGAAATAGATGATGCCAAGCGCCAGGGTGTACTGATGTCCCTGCACCTTAAGGCCACAATGATGAAAGTATCCGACCCGATCATCTTTGGTCATGCCGTCACTGTTTTCTATCGTGACGCCTTTGACAAGCATGCAGAAAAATTTGCCGCACTGGGCATCGATGCCAATAATGGTATCGGTGATGTCTATGCCAAGATCCAGGAATTGCCAGAGAAAGAGCGAGCCGAGATCGAAGCCGATATCCAGGCTTGCTACGCCAGCCGACCCGAGATGGCGATGGTGGATTCAGATCGCGGCATCACGAATCTGCATGTACCCAGTGACATTATTATCGATGCTTCCATGCCGGCGGCACTGCGCACCTCTGGTCAGATGTGGGGTCCAGACGGCAAGCTACATGACATGAAAGCCATTATTCCTGATCGGTGTTATGCCGGGGTCTATCAGGAAGTGATTGATTTCTGTAAACAACACGGCGCGCTGGATCCTGCCACAATGGGAAGTGTTTCTAACGTGGGTCTTATGGCGCAGAAGGCCGAAGAATATGGCTCCCATGACAAGACGTTTCAGGTTCCTGCCAATGGCACCATGAGTGTCGTGACTGCAGACGGCGCAACGCTGCTGGAGCATACCGTTGAGCAGGGCGATATCTGGCGCATGTGCCAGGTTAAGGATACGCCGGTACAGGATTGGGTGAAGCTCGCTGTTAGTCGAGCACGACTCTCGAATACGCCAGCGGTGTTCTGGCTGGACGAACAACGGGCCCACGACGCGGAGTTGATCAAGAAGGTTAAACAATATCTGCCTGAGCATGATACTGACGGCCTGGAGATTTACACCATGGCTCCAGCCGCAGCGACGCGATTCTCACTCGAGCGCATACAGCAGGGCAAAGACACTATTTCTGTAACCGGCAATGTGTTACGGGATTACCTGACTGACCTGTTTCCAATCCTCGAGCTGGGTACCAGTGCCAAGATGTTATCGATAGTGCCGCTGATGAATGGCGGGGGTCTTTTCGAAACCGGTGCTGGCGGATCGGCACCGAAACATGTGCAGCAGTTTCAGAAGGAAAATCATCTGCGCTGGGATTCGCTGGGCGAGTTCCTGGCACTGGCAGCTTCGCTGGAGCATCTGGCCAACGTTACGGGTAAGCAACGCGCCCGGATATTGGCGGATGCGCTGGACACGGCAACCGGTGTTTTTCTGGACAAGAACAGGTCTCCATCACGCAAGGTAAATGAACTCGATAACCGCGGCTCCCATTTCTATCTGACCATGTACTGGGCGCAGGTGTTGGCGGACCAGAGCGAAGATTCAGAACTGCGAGAGAAATTCGTGGGGATAGCCAATGATCTTGCTGCTAACGAGGCGAAGATTGTTGAGGAACTTAATTCCGTGCAGGGCGTGGCTATGAATGTAGGTGGTTACTATAAACCGGATGCAGCGCTCGCATCCTCTGCAATGCGGCCAAGTACCACATTTAACGAGATAATTGGTCGAGTATAGTTTTCAACGACAGTTTCCAAGATCAGGATATTGGGTACGCTCAAAAAAAGCCCACCTGTAGAGGTGGGCTTATTCAAATCTGAGTCTTTACCTGGCTGGACGAACGTAGCGTTTGATGCCACCTACAGGCCCTACTTCGGCACCGAAGATATTGCCATGCTTGTCAGCCACTACGCCTTCAGCTGTACAGGTACCGCGGCAGTCTGGCTGTGGGTCAGGTATCAGGAATTCCACCTCGCCGGTAATTGCGCTACCTACACGAATACCGCGCGTCCAGGAGCTATGGTCAGGGTTTACGGAACCGGATTCTGAATCCGCCGCATACAACACATCGTTATCATCGATATAGATTCCGCTGTTGCGGCTGAACTGATACCACATGTCGATGAAATTGCCGTCCTGGTCAAAAATCTGAATGCGGTCGTTACCGCGGTCAGCAACAAACAGTCGACCCTTGGAATCCATGGCAAGGCCATGGGGCTGACGAAATTGGCCCGGTCCCATTCCCCACTCACCGAATGAGAAGAGATAGTTACCATCCGCATCAAACTTGAGAACGCGGTTCGGTGTGCCTTCAGCACTGGAGTGCCCCTCGCCGACAAAGATAGATCCATCGGGAGCAACATGCATATCATTAGGAGTATAGAAATACTCCTCGTCACGCCCGCCACCCTTACTACCCAGCGTCAGAAGATGAACGCCAGTGGGGCTGAACTTGTGAACTTGATGTCCCCAAGGCTCACCGTCGTAGTCCTGCATCTGGTCAGTACCTCGGGCATCGGCAACCCAAACATTACCATCATGATCCACATGAATGCCGTGGGGCCAGGTGATATAACCGGCTCCGAAACTGCGCAGCAAATTGCCGTCTTTGTCGAACAACATGATCATATTGACATCGGGATTGTTGGCACAGGCGTTGATATTGGCACCGCAGCGTTCTGCAACCCAGACGCTCTCGCCGTCCAGATCAATATCTACCGTGCTGGACGATCCCCAGGTTCTACCGGCGGGGAGATCGAAATAGCCTTCCTGGGTAATATAGGGATTGGGGAAGTCATTGGTGGGTGGCATGTCCGACTGGGCAAAGGCCAGTACCGGGCAAATCAAGGACAGAGCGATGAATACTGCCTTGTTAGTGTTCTTATTAATCATCTCAAAATCTCTCGCTACTCAGTTGGAGGGCTACCAAGAATAAACTAGCGCATTCACCAATTCAATTAACCATTACAGGTAATGGGGTTATTGTTACAGATAGTAAAAATCTTCCTCTTCAACAGCGGCATGGCCGGAGAAACACGATTTATCCAAAATTGGTAGCCGCAAATAATTTTTACATGCTAGGATCTTCAATCAGATTCCTCACAGGTACAAATAGTTAGCAGGTTCAACAACAACTCACGGAGTAGTCAAAACAACTCCATCTTGTTCTACACTGCTATACCGTAATAGTTTTCCGTCTACACCACGCATCAGCCGTAAACTGCGTCAACTTTCTTTTTATTGAATACTTTCTTATGTGGAGTTCGTTTTTTAATGAATACGAATTGGTCTTACTCTAATCGCCGTCTAGCTGTTCTCGCAATCTGTACAGCACTCCTGTTGTTGATACTACCCGAGCAAAGTTTCGCGGCTGCAGAGGGTGGGTCAGAATCACTGGCCCTGACAGATAATTGGCTCGGCTATCTGGCGATATTTTTCTTTGTTGCCGCCTATGCGTTGATTATTAGCGAAGAAACCATTCATCTTCGAAAATCCAAACCGGCGGTAGTCGCGGCCGGAGTAATCTGGATCCTGGTGGCGGTTGCCTACATAGGCGCAGGGGAAACTCACCTCGTCGAAGAGCTGGTGAGGCATAACCTGTTGGAATTTGTGGAACTGTTTCTGTTCCTCCTTGCAGCCATGACTTACATCAATACCATGGAAGAGCGGGGCATCTTCAACCTATTGCGTGTGAAGCTGGTTTCCCAGGGTTTTTCCCTGCGACAGATATTCTGGATCACCGGACTGCTCTCGTTCTTCATGTCTCCAATTGCCGACAACCTGACTACGGCACTGCTTATGGCGGCGGTGGTCACGGCGGTAGGTGGAGACAATATTCGCTTCGTTTCGGTGGCCTGTATCAACGTGGTGGTGGCGGCTAATTCCGGAGGGGCATTTAGTCCATTCGGTGACATCACGACCCTCATGGTCTGGCAGGCAGGACACGTTGAGTTCCAGGAATTTTTTGTATTGTTCGTCCCCTCGCTGGTTAACTGGCTGGTAACCGCTGGAATTCTGAGTATGGCGATCTCTAAAGAGAAGCCAGATGCAATTACTGATTCTGCTGAAGTGAAATTCGGCGCCTGGGTAGTTGTAGGACTGTTTTTTCTCACTATTACCATGGCCGTGTCATTTCATAACTTCCTGTATCTGCCACCGGTGCTGGGGATGATGACTGGCCTGGGGTTATTGAAATTATTTGGTTATTACCTGCAACTCAGGGATTCCAGCTATATGAACGCAGATAGGGGCAGTGCATCTATTCATGGCGAAGCGTTAAGTGCTGACGAAGCCATGTTTGAAGAATCGATGGGTTCAGATGAATTACGCGAAGGCAAGAAACCCTACGACATCTATCACAACCTGCAGCGTGCCGAGTGGGATACCCTGATATTCTTCTACGGCATCATCCTGTGTGTTGGAGGGCTTGGCGCTTTCGGCTATCTGACATTAGTATCTGAGTTTATGTATGGCGACCTGGGCGCTACCAGTGCCAACATCATTGTCGGTTTCGCCTCGGCTATTGTAGATAACATACCGGTGATGTTTGCTGTACTGGAGATGAGTCCAGAGATGAATCATGGGCAATGGCTGTTAGTTACATTGACTGCCGGAGTGGGCGGCTCCATGTTGTCAATTGGCTCAGCGGCGGGTGTCGCAGTGATGGGGCAGGCGCGAGGCGTCTATACGTTTTTCTCTCATCTGAAATGGTCCTGGGCAATCTTGTTAGGATACATCGCAAGTATCGCAACCCATTTCTTCGTAAACGCAAGCGCGTTTGCCTGATCAGACGGTTCTCAAGTTTTGTTGCTAGTGGCAAGGATGCCACTGGCAATTAAATAAAGAGTGCCACTTAACCCATTTTGTATTCGATCGATATCATGTGTGAAGAAATAATCCCTGGCTCTGGCGGCGAGTAGTGCGTAACTCGAGTCGATGATTACGGCGAGGAGCCAGAAAATCAGCGACAGCAGGGCAATCTGCTGAACAAAGAACGCTGCATCAGTTACAAACTGCGGCAGCAGTGCGCTGAAGAACAGGATGGTTTTGGGGTTGGTCAGTGATACCCAGAACCCGCGCTGGAACGAACTCGTTGCAGTAGTTGTCTCACTGGTTTGTTCGCGGAAAAAGTTTCTTAACCCCGTCACACCGAGATAGACCAGATAAGCGACCCCCAGCCATTTCAGCCAGACCAGCCCTTCGCTCAGCAGCAACAGGAAACCGCTGGTACCGAGACCGGCAATAAGCAGTTGCAGGATCATGGCCAGGCTGGTGCCCAACACAGTCTGCAAGCCACGCACTCTGCCAGCTACCATGCTGGTAGACACGATTATCAGGATGTTAGGGCCCGGGATCACGATGAACGCCAGGGCCACCAGTACAAAAGCAATGAGTAGATTCAATTCCATAGATAGCACCTAATCCCGACTGGAGACTACGATACCGAACTGATCGATCTCAACCAACACATTGCCAAAATTTGTGACATCAATTGGAGCCACGCTGGAATCGTCATGTTGCCCGAACACGTAGACCTTCAGCGCATCGCTGCGGCGATCCGGCAGGTTGGCCATGGTCGAGTCGAAGCCCTGTGGAATGAATATGCTCACAATGTCCACCCTATCTCCCGCTTCTTGAGTGAAGCGACGTTTTCCGGAATACCACTGGGTTTTGGTCTGGGGAAAACTGTCGATGAGCCCCTGGTCATAAACAAAGACCACATCGACCTCAGTGATAATAATGGCATTGGGATCGAGTCGGGAAGAAATAAACACCGAGTTGACGTCGGCCAGCAGGGAGACACTGCCAAGTAGACAGCTTAGTGAGAACAAGAATTTGGCAACTGCCGGAAAATATTTCATCTAAAAGAATAAGGCCAGAAGGAGATTTAATCCCCTGCTGGCCTTATCGCCGATTACTGCTGCTCGGGGCTCTAGTTTATTACGTTCTCTTCTGTCTGGACCGTACCAGTGTCTGACTTCGGTGAACCATCACCATTGAAGCCCATGGACTCGTAGCGTCTCCAACCGGCAAGTATACCCACCAGCCCATGGTTGCCCTCGTGGCAGGCATACTCGTAGACTGGATCCGGGGAGATACTCAGTGGAAACTTGGCAGACCAGGAAACATCCCAGGACAACGGGTCTGTTACGGTAAAATCATAATCGATGGTGTTCTCATCGATACGGGTGAAGCGTTCCTCAACCACGGCGTCTTTAGACATGCCGCGCAGGTTGTAATCGTGATACCAGTTCTGGGTATGTATCACCAGAGTATCGTCTTCCCAATGGGCAATAGAATCACCTTCCCACTTCAGTTGTTTGGTGTGATGTTCGCTGTCCAGTCGGATGATGCGGGCTGAGTGCACCATCTCATTGAGGATCATGATGTGATCCCTGGTCTGCACGATCTGCATGTTGTTGTTATACGACCCCGGGATCATCGGCGGCCCAGCAACAAATCCGGTCAGGCAACGGTCCACGGTAGTGCGGCCTTCCGGACCGGCGCTTTCGAATACCATCTGACCATAAGCCCGTTGGCGGTCTCTGCCGGCTGGATTAGTAGCAGGAGTTCGTCCATTGGGCGGATCATAGATCAATGACGTGCGACGGTCGGCGATAGTCTGATCACCCCGCTCATACCAGAAATTGTTGTAGGAAATTACCCCGGGAGGATAGCCGGCACCGCCGACGGAATCGATAATCAGGTCGCGATTCTGGCGCCGAAGTTCAAATTCTTCCCACTCGGCGGCCTGTTCCGGAGTAAGGGTCGCCAGGTGTTCCAGCTCTCTTGGTCGATTCAGGGGAGTAATAGTCCTGAATGTGTAAGTGCCCTGTAAATCAGGATGACCGTACTCGGTACGGGGAATGTCACTGGTCTGGGCGGAAACCAGGGGAGCAACCAATACACTAACCAGTGCAAATGACAGCTTGGTGATGGCTCTGTTGTTCATCTGAACCTCCAACTCTTGTTGTAACTGACGCAGTTACTGAATAACTCAATCTGCTGAAGCTACGTTGATTTTGCTGATTTTTCAAGACTAAAATCGTCACCAATTGTGCCAGGAATCGCTACAGGCATCGTGAATCGAGGCTTTCTGAAATCGGCCCCGAAGCTGCAACCGGCAATACAGGCACAATGAATTGGGGCATTCTGAAATCAGTCTTGAACTTGCAACCGGTAGTGCAGTGTCTTGGCAGGGCCGCTACAAAACTTCTGGCATCGCAGTTAAGCTGCTATTCATGTTCCGATGGCTATTGTTGCTATGCCCGCTATCGGGATCGGAGAATAACATGAGAATACCCAAGCTCTGCCTCGCACTACTCTTGTCTGCCTTTTTAACCGGTTGTATCGGCTCTGTGATTGGCGTTGCTGTGGACACCACGGCCGCCGTTATCAAGGCCCCCTTTACCCTTGCCGGCGCAGTTATCGGCGTAACAGCCGAGACGGCAGGTACCGTAATTGCCGCGCCATTTCGCATGGTAGATGCTGCCGTTGGTGGTGATCATGACCATCGTGACCGACATGACCACCGCCATCGCGGTGAGAATCACGATCACGAACGGGATCATGCTGAGCAAGACATAGAGTAGTATTCTTCAGCTGGGCTATTTGCTGCAATCGCCAATTCCGCCAATCGAGGCTTTGCTCCACTCGCCATAGGGCCTGGACGCCATTGCTCTGGCAAATTGAATTGCTTCAGGAGCTGGTTTATTCTTCCCGTCCCTTGATGAGCAAAAGCAGACCGCAGTATGGCCACCCAGCCCAGGCGCAAACGCAGGAAATCCGCGGCGCAAGGAGCACAATCCAGCCCACCGGATCAGCACACAACGGGCTTTGCTCTCGGTAACTTCAGGCTTCCCCTGATTCTCATTGCAGTATTGCTGCTGTTGTCATTCACCTCGCGAGTGCAGCAGAGCGATGTGCTGGTGTGGTCCTTCGTTGCGGCAACGGTCGTACTGGCGTTTTGGCTGGGGTATTTGCTGCTGCTATCCAGCCGGCGTCAGGAGATTCATGATTTCACTGTGGTCTTGCGCCCACAGCACTACGTGCAGGCGCTGGTGCAGATTAGCCTCTATATCTATTGGGGTTATTACTGGCGTCCGGTCTATGAGCATGCCTGGCTGATCATTGCCCAGCTGCTCTTCGCCTATACTTTCGATATCCTGCTGGCCTGGTCGCGGCGGCGTGACTACACCCTTGGCTTCGGCCCCTTTCCCATCATTTTGAGTATCAACCTGTTTCTGTGGTTCAGGGATGACTGGTTCTATATGCAATTTCTGATGATAGCCGTTGGCTTCATGGGTAAGGAGTATGTGCGTTGGCAGCGAGAAGGGCGCAATGTGCATATTTTCAATCCCTCGGCGTTTGCCCTGGGTCTGTTCTCGCTGGTGTTGATTCTGACTGGCACCACCAGTCTCACCTGGGGCCAGGAGATTGCCTCGACGCTGACCCTGGCGCCAAACATCTACACGTTCCTGTTTCTGATCGGCCTGGTGGTTATGTATTTCTTCTCCATCACCCTGGTGGCCGGGATGGCGGCGATCACTTTGTTTGCCTTCAGCGCACTGTACAACGCCAGCGCCGGAGTGCCTTATTTTCTTGATTCGGACATTCCGGCGGCGGTGTTTCTCGGATTGCACCTGCTCATTACAGATCCATCCACTTCTCCGCGGACTCCATTAGGAAAAACCATTTTTGGCGTGCTTTACGGGCTAGGTGTTTTCGGCCTCTATACTCTGTTGGAAATTCTTGGTGCGCCGACGTTTTATGACAAATTGCTTTGTGTGCCGCTTCTTAATCTGAGCGTGATAGCTATCGACAGAACAGTGCGTTCTATCAAATCGGCAAGCCTGTTGAATGTGTGGCGCGCAGACTGGATGGGTGGTCGGGCTAACCTCGCCCACATGAGCGTGTGGATAGTCGTGTTCGCTGTGATGACCTTACTGGGACGAACCGATGGCAAACACACCGGTGACAGCCTGCCCTTTTGGGAACAGGCCTGTACCGATGGCTTACCCAATGGCTGTGAACGACTCGTGCAATTGAAATCCACGTATTGCAATGACAACGCCGCCTGGGCCTGTAATGAGCTGGGCGTGCATTACCGACAGGGCTTGATAGTTGAGCGGGATGTCGGACAAGCACAGGTGTATCTCAGTCAATCTTGCGAGTTAAAGTTCAAGGCCGCCTGTGCCAATCTGCTCGATAACAGTCTGGTGCTCACAGATGATCCCCATGAACTCGATCTGCGTCTGCTGCTGCGAGAGGGCGGGCTGAATCTCATGAGCGCCTCACTCGATGAGTTGCATGTGCGCGCCTGCGAACATGATTGGCAATTTGCCTGTGATAGCAACGGGAATAATTTATGACGCAACAGTCAGATGGTACTCATGTAAATACTGAAAAGGTGCCGGGTCGCACAGTCGGTTTTACTGCTATGACGCTGATCATTCTGGCGGTTGCCTTCTGGATGAGCAGAGAGAGTTCGCGACTCGAGATAAATGATTCCGGCGAAGCAATTGCTACTGGGCCGGCTCTCGAAGGTTTCCGCAGCGATGCCTGGTACTTGCCTGACGATGAGTTGCTAGGCTTCGTGGCGGTTGCGGCAGGATCATTCATCATGGGTAGCAATCCTGCACTGGATCGCATGGCCTACGAGAATGAGCGCTGGTCTAATCTGCGCAGACAGGGTTCGGTGGATTTACCGACATTCTATATTAGCCAATTCGAGACCACGATTTCACAATTTGCAGTCTTTGCCAGATCCAGTGGACTGGATATCAGCAATATCGATTTAACTGGTGCAGGTAATCTCCCGATTGCCGGCATCACCTGGACGGAAGCTCTGGCTTATGCGTACTGGTTAGAACAACAGCTGCGCGAATCGATCGAGACACCGGCAGAGCTCAGAACATTCCTCGAAAGCGGCGCCCGCGTCACCTTGCCCAACGAAGCCGAATGGGAAAAAGCAGCACGAAGTACAGACGGGAGAGTGTTTGTATGGGGCTCGCAGCCCCGGACCGGGCGCGCCAACTTCAACTCTGATGCACTGAGTCCCGTAGGCGCTCTTGCCTGTCCCGCATGCAGCTATGGTTTATCTGACATGGCCGGCAATGTCTGGGAACTAACCCGTAGCCCTTTACAGGACTATCCCTATGATCCGGCAGACGATGCCGAGAATCTATCCGCCGACCCCTTGTATGTCATGCGTGGCGGATCTTATTCCGATCCCATCAACAATGTACGTACTGCTGTGCGTGGTGCCGCAGATCCAGGGGTTCGCAGTGACACGATCGGCTTTCGCATAGTGATCAGTACCCTCTGAGTCTGGGAAATCCCCAGAAAATGTCGAATTACCTCATTGGTTTAGCTTGTTTTGAGCGATTGCTGCAGGCTTGGAAGGTGTAGGAACCGATGAATTTTAACTACTCGAGTCAGGGGCTGGGATATTATTTGCTCACGGACCTGCGGTCCTGATTGTTCGCAAACAACATCCCAGCCCTCGGCTTGAAGTCGAAATTCATAGGCTTCGATTGCTTTCAATCCGCAAACAGAAACGTAAAACAAGTTAATCCACTGAGTTAATTCGATATTTTCTGGGGATACCTCAGGCTCAGAGTCGAATTCAAGATTAAACAAATCCAGCATCGGTAAAAATACTTGGGGATATCTCCGTCTCAGAACTCTTCGTCAACCAATTTCCTGATGCTGCGTTTTACTAATCAGGCAGGGGCTATGTGCCGGTGATTGAATTGGCAATGGCCCTTGCGGCTCTCAGGAGAATTGCAATGAAATTTACTGCCTTAGCCACAACCATGGGCTTATCCCTGTTCCTCGGCATGAGTGCAGCCCAGGCCAGTCCTCACCCACATCACAGCCACAAGCGTGTCGTCGTAGTACATAAGGTTGTCGTAAAACCGGCACCGCTGCGCACGGCAATCAGTGGAGTCGCCAGTGTCGTGCGACATACGCTGCCAGCTGATCACGTTCGGCTAGTTCACAGCGGCCGTACTTACTATGTCCATGATGGTATCTACTATGTGAAAGAACCCCATGGCTATGTTGTGGTACAAGCGGTAGCCGGTATCAGGCTGACCAGCCTGCCGAGGGGATACACAAGCTACCGAGTGGGCGGAGAAACGCGGTATCGTTTCAACAATGTTCACTACCGGAAAGCTGGCTCGGTCTACATCGTTGTCTAGACAACGAGACAAAGGAAGAGTGCTAGGGAGCCTCTGATTAATTATATGACCGCTCTGCGGGAGTCTGGCGCGTACAGCGGCTAGGCATCGTGCGCAGGGAATGGCAGCGTCCTTCGCAAGCGCGACAACGCCGCGGCTGTGCGCGCCAGGCCCCGCCCGAA